>NZ_JBVHZJ010000097.1:0-22138 GCF_055574655.1 Streptomyces sp. NPDC029956
GGGGGGGGGCGTGGGTTTGTTCTTGTGGACCGTCCGCTGCCTGGACCCCCCCCCCCCCCCCCCCCCCCTTTTCTTGGGGCGGCCCGGGCCGCCACAGGAGCGTCGCCGTACCCGACCCCCATGCGCACCTGTCAGGAGCGCGCCTCGGAAAGGAGCAGGCATGGCCACACCGCCTCCGCACACAGGCATCGTTCTCGTCCCCATGACCGACGACCACGCGACCTCCGTCATGGCGATCTACCAGCAGGGCATCGACGAGGGAAACGCCACGTTCGAGACCGCCGCCCCGCCGTGGAGTGCCTTCGACACCGCCAAGCTGCCGACGCACCGGCTCGTGGCGCTCGACGGGCGACAGCGGGTCGTCGGCTGGACGGCCGTCTCCCGTGTCTCGGCTCGCCCTGCCTACGCGGGGGTGGTCGAGCACTCCGTCTACGTCTGCCCCACGGCACGCGGAGCGGGGGTCGGGCGCACGCTCCTGGAAGCGTTGATCGTCTCCACGGAGAAGGCGGGCGTCTGGACGATGCAGGCGGGCATCTTCCCGGAGAACTCGGCGAGCCTCGCCCTGCACGAGTCCGCAGGGTTCCGCGTGCTGGGCCGACGGGAGCGCGTGGCCCGCCATCACGGCGTCTGGCGCGACGTCCTGCTCGTGGAGCGCCGTAGCCCGGTGGTCGAATGACCGATGCCGGTCACCATGGTGACCGGCATCGGTCCGGATGCTGCTGATCGGTGCGGATCCGGCCCGCGCCGATCGCCGCCTCAGGGGAGTTCGAACGGCAGATCCATCCCGTCCAGCACCGTCGCGCACACGCATTCCCGCGTGCGGTCCAAGACGGCGACGGTCTGCAGGACCAGACCCTTCAGCCGTTCCACGTTCGCCGCGAACACGCGGAACACCTCGTCCTGCGACACCCCTTCACCGTGCTCCACGCCGGCGTCGTAGTCCGTCACCAGGGCTATGGAGGTGTAACAGAGCGCGAGTTCACGGGCGAGGACGGCTTCGGGGTGCCCGGTCATGTTGATCACGGACCAGCCTGCGGAGGCGTACCACTGGGACTCCGCCCGAGTCGAGAACCGGGGCCCCTCGACGACCACCATCACACCGCCGTCGTGGACGTCGGCACCGGTCTCCCCCGCGGCCTTGAGCACGGCCGCGCGCCCCGAGGCGCAGTACGGGTCGGCGAAGGAGACATGTGTGGCGCCGCGGTCGTAGTACGTCTGCACGCGACCCGTGGTCCGGTCGACGATCTGGTCGGGAAGGACCACGCTGCCGGGGCCGAGGGAGTCGCGCAGCGAACCGACGGCACAGGGCGCGAGGACCTGCCTTACGCCCAGCGAGCGCAGGGCCCACATGTTGGCTCGGTAGTTGATGCGGTGCGGGGGAAGTTCGTGGTGGCTGCCGTGCCGGGGCAGAAAGGCCACGCGGCGATCTCCCACGGTGCCGACGGACACAGCGTCCGACGGTGCGCCGTACGGGGTGGTGACCTCGACGCGCTGTACCGACTCCAGCAGTTCGTAGAAGCCACTGCCCCCGATGACCGCGATGTCTGCCCGCGAGCTCTCGTCGGATGGATCACTCATGGTTCTGGCCCTCCTGGGGGTACGTGCGATCCCGGGCCGGCGGCCTGCCTGGGCCTGGTCGGGAAACGAGCGGGGTGAGGGAGGCGACGGCGTCGTGCCCGGGCACGGCCTCGCGATCGTCGTCGGGGCGGCGCACGGCCACGGTCCGCCAGCCTGCGTCACGGGCTGCGTCGAGCTCGGCACCCACGTCGCTGATGAACAGCACGTCAGCAGGTGCGTGTCCCAGTTCCGCCGCGATCGCACGGTAGGAATCGGCGTCCGCCTTGGGACCGGTCGTCGTCAGATCGAAGTAGCCGTCGAGCAGCGGACGCAGGTCCCCGTGCGCGGTGTGACCGAACCAGTCCCGCTGGGCCGCCACGGAGCCGGACGAGTAGATGAAGCGGTCTGTGCCGTGTGCCTTCCAGTGCTCCAGTGCCGGCGGCACATCCGGGTACACGTGGCCGTGCAGATCGCCCGCCGCGTAGCCGCCGGACCAGATCAGTCCCTGGAGTGTCTTGAGCGGCGCAGCCTTCACGTCGGCGTCGGCCCACTGCTCCAGGAGTGCCAGAGCTCTCGCCTCGTCGTGGGCCGTCCCGGTGTGTGCGGTGACCGCGTCGAGAATCTGCTGCCAGGGTGCGGTGCCGCGGTGCGCGGTGAGCCATGGAGCGATCCGCGCACGGGCGTAGGGGAAGAGGACGTCACGTACGTGGCTGAGGGAGCCGGTGGTTCCCTCGATGTCGAGGACGACGGCCCGGAGTCCGTTCTCGGGAACTCGGGCCTGCCGGGTGTCCGGCATCAGCTGTCCCGCAGGAGCGCGTCGAGGCGGGGGAAGCCTGCGGCGATGGGCTCCTGGGTGAAGTCGCCCACCCAGCCGTCCTCCTTCTCGAAGAACCGGATGGCGCAGAAGTCCGGTACGGGTCCCATGTCGAACCAGTGCCGCGTACCGGCCGGCACCGACAGCAGGTCACCGGCCTCGCACACCACGGCGTACACGCGGTCGTCGAGGTGCAGGTAGAAGCACCCGGTCCCCTGGGCGAAGAACCTCACCTCGTCCTCGGCGTGCCGATGCTCCTCGAGGAACGTCGACCTCGCCTTGGCCGCCCGCTCCTGCCACTGAGCCCCCTCCTCGGGGTGGAGCCGGGCCACGTCGACGAGGCGCAGCCCCTGGTCGGCGCACAGCTCGTCGACCTCTCCCCGGTAGGCGTCGAGCAGCTCGTCCGACGACGTCTGCGGCGTCACGGGGGCGCGCAGCGGCCAGCGGGTGAAGGAGACCGACCTCTCGCGCAAGGCCTGCGCGATGGCAGCCTCGTCCCGCGTGCGGAGCAGCACGGTGCCCGGTTCGTCATCCGGCATGATCTGCAGCAATGTCATGGTGTGGCCCTGTCGTCGGGTCCTTCAGGCACGGGAGACGTGCAGCTCTGACTGGGAGATCACGAGGAGCTGGCAGAGCGACTCCAGGCATTCGAGCCGGCTCTTCGCCTGGCCCGGCGAGTCGCCCCATGCGGTGATGCCGTGATCGGCCAGGAGCAGCCCGGGCGGGCCTTCCCCGTCCCTGACGAGGTGGGCCGCGACGTCCTCGGCAATCCGGTCCACCTGCGGCCAGTTGGGGAACACCGGCAGCTCCGTGGCCTCCGGGTCCTTGAGGCCCAGTCCCTTGAGCAGCTCGAAGCGTTCCACGCGGAGCGAGGCCACTGCCCCCTGTGCGGCGACGCGGTGGGCGACGACAGTGGCGTACGGAGAGTGCACGTGGATGACGGCGCGGGCGCCGGTGGCGCGGTAGATCGCCGCGTGGATGGAGGTCTCGGCCGAGGGGCGGACCTGACCGGGCAGGGACGCATGACCTGTACGGGCATCGATCTCCACCACGTCCCGTGCGGTCAGTTCGCCCTTGTCCCGGCCACTGGCTGTGATCAGCGCCCTGGCGGGATCGTCGGGCAGTCTCATGGATACGTTGCCGGACGTTCCCGGCATCCATCCGCGCTCGTACAGGGTGCGGGAGATGTCGGCCAGCTGCTGGGCGGCCTTCTTGCCGGCGGCGGTGGACGGTGCGTAACTCATGCGCTCACCTCGGATGCATGGTGGACACCGTTCTCGGAGACGATGGCGGTGATCAGAGAGGCAGGGGTCACGTCGAAGGCGGGGTTGTACGCGCGGGTGCCGGGAGGAGTGACACGTACGCCGGCGTAGCAGGTCACTTCGTCGGCGGCGCGCTCCTCGATGACGATGTCCCTCCCCTCGGCGAGGGACCTGTCCCACGACGACTCGGGGGCGACCACGATGAACGGAATGCCGTGGTGGGCGGCCGCGATCGCCAGTGCGTAGGTACCGATCTTGTTGGCCACGTCGCCGTGCGCGGTGATGCGGTCGGCCCCGACCAGCACACAGTCGACGAGCCCCTGGCTCATGGCGGCGGCGGCCGCGCTGTCGACGCACACGCGATGCGGCACGCCGGCTTCGGCCAGTTCCCAGGCCGTCAACCTGGCGCCTTGCAGCAGAGGCCGGGTCTCGTCGACGAGGACCTCGGTCACCTTTCCGGCGTCCGCGAGGGCGAGAATCGTGCCGAGGGCGGTACCCACGGCCGCGGTCGCGAGTCGGCCGGTGTTGCAGTGAGTCAGGAGCCGCAGGGACTGCTGCGGGCAGCGGTCGAGCACGGCCAGGACCGCGTGCTCGACCATCTGCCGGTTGACCGCCCTGTCCTCCTCGATCATGGCGGTGGCTTCGGCGAGGACGGCGGCCGGGCCGTCGGCGACCTTCCCGAGAGCCCGGTCGACGGCCCAGGCCAGGTTGACGGCCGTCGGGCGGGCAGCGGCGAGCCGCTGAGCGTCGGCTCGTACGTCCTCCTGGCCGTCGCCGACGGTGGAGGGCGAGCAGTGGGTGTACGCCGAGAGCGCGACGCCCAGGGCGCCCGCAAGTCCGATGGAGGGGGCCCCTCGTACCGCGAGTGTCGTGATGGCGGCGATGACGTCGTCCACGGTGTTCAGACGTAGGAGCCGCCGCTCGTGGGGCAGTGCGCGTTGGTCCAGGGTGACGATCGCGTTGCCGTCCCAGCGCAGTGACGGCTGGTCGGAGGACTTGCTCACGGGCGGCGGCTCCTTCGGGGCCTGAAGGGTGGAGGCGGCCGGTCGGTCAGTCGGTGAGGGGGCTCGCGCGCAGTTCGACCAGCGTGGGCGCGGCCTCCGCGTCGGCGGTGACCTGCTCGTGGTCCTCGCCGACCGCGATGACGTAGCCGTATCGGTTCATGTACGCCCGGGGCGGAAGTGCCAGCCGGGTTCCGGGGCCGGCCGTCGCGACCGCGCTGTGCACCGTGGGCCCGAACAGGTCGGTGCGCACGGTCACGTCGAGGGCCTCGCAGTCGCTCTCCGGGTAGAGGAACCGGATGGCTGCCGTCTTCCGGGTCCTCGGCGCGGTGTCGGGGGCGAGTCCGGCCGCCACGTGCGCGGCGGCGACGGCTGGATCGGTTCCGCAGGCGAGCATCCCGATGAGGGGGATGAAGTCGCCTCCCAGGCGCGCGTTGATCTCGACGAGGCGGGGGCCCTTGGGGGTGAGCTTGAACTCGGTGTGCGTGGCACCGTGCTCGAAGCCGAGCGCCTTGTGGATACGGTGCAGCTGGTCCAGGAGCTCGGGGTCGCCGAGGAGGGGGTCGGAGGCGTCGACCGTGTGGCCGGTCTCCTCGAAGTACGGATCCATGCCGACCTGCTTGCGCGCCACGATCATCGGGGTGCACACGCCGTCGACCACGACCGCGTCGATGCTGATCTCGGGGCCGGTGAGGTACTCCTCCACCAGGACGTCGGCCTCGTAGCGGGGCACTCCGGGCCAGCTGGCGGAGCCGGCCGCCTCGAAGGCCGCCTCGACGGCGTCGCCGTGGTCGGCGCGGACGACGCCGAGGCTGCCGGCGAGGCCTCGGGCCTTGACCACCACGGGGTATCCGGTCGCGTCGGCTGCGCTGCGGGCCTCGGCCGCTGTGGAGACCGGGGTGCACGCCGGCTGCGGCACGTCAGCGGCCGTCAGCCGCGCCCGGGTGGTCGCCTTGTCTCGGCAGGCGAGCACCGCGTCGGGCGCGCTTCCGGGCAGGCCGAGGGCTTCGGCCAGCCGCGCGGCGGCGTGCACGAGGGACTCGTCGTAGGTGAACACCCCCGCGACGGGCAGCTGTTGCATGACCTTCTCGGCCTCGGCGAGGAGTTCGTCGAGGTTCCTGGTGTCGAGGAGCGAGGTCCCCTCCACGTACGGCAGTTGCCAGCTCGGCTCGTGGGCGTCGAGAAGCCACAGCCGGAAGTGACGGGAGACCGCCGCCACGATGTACTCCCGGTAGCGGCGGTCGCCACTGCCCATGAGCAGCAGGACCGGTGCCTCGGTGGTGGTCGGGTGAGGGTGGGACGTGGCGGCCATGGTGGGAACCTTCGTGTTGACGTGTGGTCGGGGCCGGGGCCGGCCGACGGAGCGGGTCAGAGCCCAGGTCGGCAACAACGCTGTCGGCCAACGGCCGGAACCCTGCCAGCGTTAAGCGATGTATGTCAATAGATCGATGAATGGCCGAGGGTCGGCCTTCGCCGTCCGCCCTTGCCACTCGATGCCGCCATCCCGGTCCGCTCGCCCCTGTGGATGCTTGCGAATGCCGGCCGGCCCATGCGAAGGAGTTCTTCCTCCTGGTATATCCAGGAGCAGCGCCGGGTTCGTCGGCTCCTGCGGGTCCCGTCGCCGCAACCGCGGCATGCCGCCGGCGCTGCGTGACACGCGACCGGAAATCAATCGACAATCATCGATGCCAGACGAGGGGTGACGCCCCCACGCTCAGCCTGCCCGCCTTGGCGAGGGTTGGGTCGAGCCACCTGCCCGGGGTCGTCAGAGAAGGGGCGAGGGAGTAACGTTCGCGCACGGAACGCGATCCGCAGCCCGCAGGGTCACGGGCGACCGGACGTCGAAACGGCTTGGGCGTTCCGAGGGAGAAGCGGCCGGGCTTTCAACCGCAGGGCCGTCGGGCCACGGTGGCTTCACAACCCCCACCGGCCAGACCACCGAAGAACGTCGCCAGTTCACCCAGCGCCTCAGGGCGCAGCCGGTAGTAGGTGAATCGCCCGCAGGGATCGGTCTCCACGACTCCCGCTTCCCGGAGGACCCGGAGATGGTTCGACAGGTTCGTCTGCCGCGCGCCCGTCTCCTCGACGAGATGGGTCGTGCACAGCGACTCATGGGCAAGCAGGCACACGATGCGAAGCCGTAGAGGGTCCGCCAGGGCCCTCAGCAGTTCCGCGTTCACCGACGTCAGCATGGCCTGATCGTGACACACCGAACACAACCAGCGTCAACCACGGGATTCTGAACGCCCTTGCACCACAACCCGTTTGAGGAGCCGTAGGTGTCCCGTACGACCTCCGTCCTGTTCGTCTCCATTCACCACGTAGGCCGTCAGCGCGTCGGACGCGTGCGTCACGATGGGCTGCGGGGACACCTGCGAGGTCTTCCCCGGTAAGCACCACCTCGACTGGTAGCTCGACGACCCGGCCGGGCAGGGTGTGGAGGCAGTACGCCCCATCCGCGACGCCATCAGGGCCCTCGTCGAGAATCTCATCGTGGAGATGGACGGGGCGCAAACCCGCTGAACCAGCGCGGTCAGAACGGTGAGCCGTCGATGCATCGGGGGAAGGCGTGCTTCCTGAGCCCCTGAAGAGCATCCCAGCGGATCGAGAACCAGGCCCAGGTGCCTCGCTGTTCGCGGCGCAGCAGTCCTGCCGTGGTGAGGATCTTCAGGTGACGGCTCACCGTGGGCTGCGCCAGGTCGAGCGTCACCGTCAGGTCACAGACGCACAGCTCTCCGGCCGGCGCCTGGTCGATGAGGTGGATGATCTGCAGACGGCTCGGGTCGGCCATGGCCTTCAACTGGGCCGTCAGCGTTTCGACTTCGTCGCGGTCGATCAGTCGCCCCGGGGAGCACGGCTCACAATGCTCCTCGCTCACGTCCTCGATCGGTATGCCCACCAACGGAGTTGCCATCCGGACACCATACGAGCAGACAAGATCGCACGGCGAATCATGGGGCGATTTCCGTCATGCGTTCACCATCCGTTCACTCGCGACCGCCTCAGCGCAGAAGCGCCTCGACACTCCGGGCGGCCTCGCGAGCGGGACGGCCCACACCGACGAGAGTGGCCGAGGCCGGGCCGGTCCAGTCGCCGTACCCGAGCAGATGAAGGCGGGGCTCTCCGACGGCTTCCGTGCCCTGGGTGGGGATGTGTCCGCGGGCCCCGCGGAGCCCGAGCGGAGCCAGATGCCCCAGGGCGGGGCGGAAGCCGGTGCACCAGATGATCACGTCGGCGTCGGCCCGCGTACCGTCGGCCCATTCGGCACCGGTCCTCGTCAGCCGCGTGAACATCGGCTGCGCCTTCAGCAGTCCGGCGTCACGCGCGGCACGCACGGGCGGCACGGCGACGATGTCGCCGAGTGAGGCCACGCCCCCGGCGTCCGCGCGCCCCTCGTCGAGGGCACGACGGCGGGCGGTGGCGTGGTCGAAGAGTGCACGGCCGTCGATGTCGTCGGCGAGGAACCGCGCGGGCCGCTGGGTGACCCAGGTGAGATCGGTGCCGTACGCGAGGTCGGCGGCGACCTGGGCTCCGGAGTTCCCACCTCCGACCACGACGACTCGCATGCCGGCGAACTCGCCGGGGGTGTGGTACTCGACGGTGTGGAACTGCCGCCCCTGAAAGGTGCCGCGGCCCGGGACGGAGGGCAGGAACGGCCGTGACCACGTTCCCGTGGCGCTGACGACGGCGCGGGCGCGCCAGGTACCGGATTCCCCCTCCACGCGAAGGCACTCGCCGTCGCGGCGGACGGCACGAACCTGAACGGGTCGATGAACGGGGAGCTCGTACCGCTGCTCGTAGTCGGTCAGGTACTCGAGGACGTGGGCGGCGTCGGGGTACGTCTCCCCCTGCTGCGGCGGCATGAGGCGACCGGGCAGGGACGAGTACGCGGCCGGCGAGAAGAGACGCAGCGAATCCCACGTGTGCCGCCAGGCCCCGCCCGGCACGGGCTGATCGTCCAGGACGACGAAGTCGAGGCCGCCGAGGCGCCTCAGGTGGTAGCCGGCGGCAAGCCCCGCCTGACCGCCACCGATCACGACGACGTCAAGTACCTTGCCCATCCCCTTGGCTCCCTTCGTGCGGCCGCGCCTCGCCCCGTCCGAGGGGCGAGGCGCAGAGTAGCGGCACGGATCTACTGCTGGGCGAGGGTGAACCTCTTGCGCCAGGCCAGCGAGACGTACACGAGTACGACGAGGACCGGGACCTCGATGAGGGGACCGACGACTCCGGACAGCGCCTGTCCGCTGGTCACACCGAAGGTGGCGATGGCGACGGCGATGGCGAGTTCGAAGTTGTTGCCGGCAGCGGTGAAGGCGAGAGTGGCCGTGCGGTCGTAGCTCAGGCCGAGGGTCTTGCCCAGCGCGAAGGTGCCGAACCACATGACCGCGAAGTAGACGAGAAGCGGCAGCGCGATCCGCGCGACGTCCAGCGGCTCCGAGGTGATCGTCTTCCCTTGGAGGGCAAAGAGGATGACGATCGTGAAGAGCAGCCCGTAGAGCGCCCACGGTCCGATCTTCGGGAGGAATCGCGTCTCGTACGACTCCCGGCCAAGGCGCTTCTCACCGATCCGGCGCGTGAGGAACCCGGCCACCAGCGGGACGCCGAGGAAGACGACGACATTCAGCGCGATCTTCCACATGGAGATGTCGAGCGTCTCGCCCTCCCCCAGACCCAGCAGGCCGGGAAGCAGGTCGAGGTAGAACCAGCCCAGCACGCCGAAGGCGAGGACCTGGAAGACCGAGTTCAGGGCGACGAGCACCGCAGCGGCCTCGCGGTCGCCACAGGCCAGGTCGTTCCAGATGATCACCATGGCGATGCAGCGCGCCAGGCCCACGATGATCAGACCGGTGCGGTACTCGGGAAGGTCCGGCAGGAAGGTCCACGCGAGGGCGAACATGAGCGCCGGGCCGACGATCCAGTTGACGACGAGCGACGAGACCATGAGCTTCTTGTCGCCGGTGACGGCGTCGAGCCTGTCGTACCGGACCTTGGCCAGGACCGGGTACATCATGATCAGCAGGCCGACGGCGATGGGCAGCGAGATGCCGCCGATCTCGACTTTGGCCAGCACGTCGTTCAGGCCGGGAATCAGTCGCCCGAGCCCGAGGCCGAGGCCCATGGCGAGGAGGATCCAGACGGCGAGGAAGCGATCGAGCGTCGACAGCTTCGCGGCGACCGGGGCATCCGCCGCCGGAGCGGGCGCTTGGGTGGGGGTCACGGACAGGCCCTCTTGCTCTCGGCAGCGGTACGAGCGGACTCGGCCAGGTCGGCGAACTGGCCGGCGAGCTGGGCGATGACGTCCGGCTTCAGGCGGTAGTAGGTGAAACGACCGCAGGGCTCGGTCTCCACGACACCGGCCTCGCGCAGGACGCGCAGGTGGTTGGAGAGGTTGGTCTGCCTGGCACCCGTCTCCTCGACGAGGTGGGTGGTGCAGAGGGTCTCGCGGGCAAGCAGGGTCACGATCTGGAGCCTGAGCGGATCGGCCAGAACCCGGATCAGATCAGTATCGACTGACGTCATCATGGGCTGATACTGTCACATCACTCGCCGCTGATACCGGCCGGGGCTGACCTCTTGCCCACAAGGAAGAACCGATGACCACCGCTCCGCTCGCCTCCGTGCTCTTCGTCTGCGTCCACAACGCGGGCCGTTCCCAGATGGCCGCCGGGTTCCTCGACCATCTGGCCGGTGACCGCATCGAGGTCCGCTCCGCGGGTTCGATTCCGGGCGACCAGGTCAACCCGGCCGCGGTCGAGGCGATGAAGGAGGTCGGGGTCGACATCTCCGACCAGAAGCCGAAGGTGCTGACCACCGAGGCGGTCCAGGCATCCGACTACGTCATCACCATGGGCTGCGGCGACGCCTGCCCGATCTTCCCCGGCAAGACGTACCTCGACTGGGCCCTGGAGGACCCGGCCGGCCAGGGTGTCCAGGCGGTGCGTCCGATCCGCGACGAGATCAAGCTGCTGATCGAAGGCCTCATCGCCGAGATCGACGCGAAGCCGGAGGCGTGACTCCCATGAGCGACTCCCGTGCCGCGACCGAACCCGGCGTCCGCGAGGTCATCGTCATGGGTTCCGGTCCCGCCGGATACACCGCCGCCCTCTATGCCGCCCGCGCCCAGCTCAAGCCGCTGCTCTTCGGCAGCTCGATCTTCGTCGGCGGCTCCCTGACCACCACGACCGAGGTCGAGAACTTCCCCGGCTTTCCCACCGGCATCGACGGCCCCGACCTCATGGGCGACATGCGGGCCCAGGCCGAGCGCTTCGGCGCCGAGATGATCGACGACGACGTCGTCTCCGTCGACCTGACGGGAGACATCAAGGAAGTCATCGACAGCGAGGGAACGGTGCATCGGGCCAAGGCGGTGATCATCGCGACCGGATCCGGCTACCGCAAGCTCGGTCTCCCCGACGAGGACGAGCTCTCCGGCCGCGGCGTCTCCTGGTGCGCGACCTGCGACGGCTTCTTCTTCCGCGACCGCGACATCGTCGTGGTCGGCGGCGGCGACACCGCCATGGAGGAAGCCACCTTCCTCACCCGTTTCGCCCGCTCCGTCACCGTCGTCCACCGCCGCTCGACCCTGCGTGCCTCCCAGGTGATGCAGAACCGGGCCTTCGCGGACGACAAGATCTCCTTCGCCTTCGACAGCGAGATAGCGGAGATCAAGTCCGAGAACGGCATGCTCGCCGGCGTCGTCCTGCGCGACACCTTCACCGGCAGGACCCGCGGCCTCGACGCCACCGGCCTGTTCATCGCCATCGGCCACGACCCGCGCACCGAACTCTTCACCGGCCAGGTCGACCTCGACGGCGAGGGCTACATCAAGGTGGAGGCGCCCTCCACCCGCACGAACCTGCCGGGAGTCTTCGCAGCCGGCGATGTCGTCGACCACACCTACCGCCAGGCCGTCACGGCCGCGGGCACCGGCTGCCAGGCCGCTCTCGACGCCGAGCGATACCTGGCCACCCTCGCCGACAGGAAGAAGAACGCCGTAGGCGTCTCCGTCCCGGCCTGAGGCCACGAACGGGTCGCCTCTCAGGTGCCACCCTCGCCGGCGTCTTCGCCCATGAACACCAGCTCCTGCCCGTCGCGTTGGCGGACCTGACGGGCAGGAGCTGGCTCCTCAGCGGCGGGGGGCTACTGCTTGACCACAGGGCGGGCGGCTCCGGCGTCGGCTTGTCGCACCGACCGAACGGGGCGCCCCGGAGAGCAGCGGATCGCCCACGGCAGGCACTCTTACGCGGAGGCCGACGGGCGCCCCATGACGGCGTCTGCCGCGCTGGGGAAGCAGGCCACGCAAGCCACGTTGATCGAGTACAGCATCGACGTGCCCTGGCGTTCACGCAGTACGAACCGAACGTCCGCGAGCAGCTTCAGATGGTGGGACACAGTGGACTGCCCGATGTTCATCCGGTCCACGATCTCCCCGACGCTCATGGGCTCGGAGGCCAGCGCCAGGAGGTTCAGGATCTGCACACGGGTGGGATCGGAGAGGGCTTTGAACCAGGTCGCATAGGACTCGGCCGTCTCTCGGTCGATCAGCTGGGCATTCATCGTACCGCTCATGATCAATCGATGATATTCGATGGCGGCGTCATACAGCAAGGCTCTTCAGAATCTCCCCGCATGCCCGCTGCGGGATGCCCTTGCGAGCCGACGGCGTCGGGGACGACCCGGCTCCTCTCCCCGCACCCGTTCGATGGTGAGGAGCTTTACCTCACATCACCCGACGGTGCCCCTCGCGCCGGGGGTCCAGCCATGGCCCCCGGACCGCCCCTCCCTGAAGTACGGCCTACAAGATCAAGCCATTACCGTGCCGTAACTTGATCGCCAAGCATCGATATTCGTGACAGGACAAGGCTGAAGCCCTGAAGACGGATGGAGGGGCGAACAACTCTCAACGGCTTTGTAGCGCGGCGTCATTGGATGGGGGTCTGAGTTTCGGCCCGTCCGTTCCGCGGTGGCGGTTGGCGGGCCTGCGAGGCTGAGGCTCATGCGGATCGTGATGGCGGGGCTGCCCGGGGCGGGGAGGAGTTCTCTGCGCGCGCGGCGCGACGGCGGCCTCGGCCGCCGTCGTCAGCAGGACCCTGGTTCCTGACATGAGCGGATCGGGGCGCCGATGAGGATGTCGGCGGCACTGGGGAACTCGGTGGTACAGCGGGGATTGACCGCGTACCGGATGCTGGCTCCGGCACGGCGCCTGGTCAGGAAACGGACGTCGTGGAGGATCTTCAGGTGGTGTGAGACGGTCGACTGGTTGAGTCGAAGGTGGGCGACGATCTCGCCCACCGGCACGGGCGCCGGCTGACTGCTCAGGAACCGCATGATGCGGATGCGCGTCGGGTCGGCCAGGGCCCGGAACCAGCGGGCGTACTCCTCGGCGGTCTCCTGGTCGAGTGAGGTATCGGACATGGGGCATCCCTTGGCGGACCGGGCACCGGAACCGGCATGCAGGCGAGCACAGCGGTGCTGGACCTGCCGGGGCCTCCGCGGCCGGAGCCTGGGGTCCGGCCACGGAGTGACGTGAAGGCGCGGTCAGCAGCAGGTGCCACCAGGGGCACATTCGGGCGCGGCGGCGTCGTTGTCGATGGGCTTGTGGGCGCGGATGATCGCGGCATGGAGACCGTCGGCCGCTTCCTGCGTGAAGACGACCTCCGCGTCCTTCAGGCCGACCGCGTCGAGGAGTTCCTTGTACTCGGCGACGGACAGCGCGCCGGCGATGCACTGGCTGTGTCCGCCGCGCTGGGCCCGCTCCTCGGGGCTGAGCCGGTCCTCGGCGACGACGTCGCTGATGCCGAGACGTCCACCGGGGGTGAGGACACGCGCCATCTCGGCGAAGACGGCGGGCTTGTTCAGCGACAGGTTGATCACGCAGTTGGAGATGATCACGTCGACGGTGTCGGCCGGCAGCGGGATGGACTCGATCGTGCCCTTGAGGAGGACGACGTTGTCGATCTCGGCGTCCTCGACGTTGCGGGCGGCGAGAGCGAGCATCTCCTCCAGGAAGTCCAGGCCGAAGACCCGTCCGTCCGGGCCGACGCGCCGGGCGCTGAGAATGACGTCGAGGCCGCCGCCGGACCCGAGGTCCAGGACCGTCTCGCCCTCGCGCAGTTCGGCGACGGCGGTCGGGTTGCCGCAGCCGAGGCTGGCGAGAAGGGCCGTGTCGGGCGCGGTCCCGGGTCCGATCTCGTCGTACGCGGCGGGGCCGAAGGTCTGGGGGTCGGGCGAACAGCAGGCGCCGCTGGTCTCGGCTTCCTCAGCCTTGGCCTTGTAGTACGCGCGGACCTCGTCCTGGAGGGTGCTCGTGGTGTGGTCGCTCATGAGCGGTGTTCCTTCTCGGTCAGGCGCCGGCGGGGGCGAGGCGGTGCACGGGGCGCGGGTAGGAGGGCTTGAACGACACCGGTGTGGTCGCCGAGGAGGTGACAGCCGCGGCACTGTCCGCCGCGGCGACTGCCGCCGTGACAGCCGCGTCGAGGGCTTCGGGCTCACAGGCGACGCGCGCGTTGACGACGGCGCGGCCGGTCGGCGCGTGCGCGGCGGCGGCGCGGTCGAGCGTGGGCTGCGCGCCGGACTCGGTGAGGCTGAGCTTGGCGAAGTCCTCGCCGGCCGTCTCCACGGTGATCTTGGCGTGGCCGATCACGGCGTCGTGCTCCGCGGCCCAGGCGGAGAGCGCCTGCAGGACGATGCGGGCCCAGGCGGTCGCGTCGAATCCGTCCCCGGCGGCGGTGAGGTCGAGTTCCTGGTTCATCCAGGCGAGCTGGGCCTCGGCGGCCGCGTAGCGGTCGTAGTCGATGTCGAGGACGACGTCCTCGTTCGTGGCCGGTGCCTGCCACGCGTCGAGCAGCTCCGGGAGGTGGGCGCCGGTCGTGGCGCTGTAGCCCACGACCGTGGCCTTGGGGTTGCCGGCACGGAGCGAGGCGAGGAGTTCCTCGGCCCGGTCCGCCTTGATGGTGTCCAGCTTGTTCACCGCGATGACGTCGGCCTCGGTCACCTGCTGGCGGAAGAGGTAGGAGAGGTCCGACTCGGGCTCGCCCCGCTCTGCGGCGCGGGCGAAGGCCAGGTGCCGCAGGGGGTCGACCACGGTGGTCAGGGGGGCGACGACCATGTCGTCGCCGTAGTACTGGCGCAGCGGTCGGACGACGGTGGCCTGGAGGTCCGTGCAGCTGCCGACGGCCTCGGCGATGACGGTGTCGACGCTGTCGGAGGCGACCAGCGCGACGATCGCCTCGACGAGGTCCTCGAACTTGCAGCAGAAGCAGCCGCCGGTGACCTCGGCGACGCTGTCCAGCTTGCTGCGCACCAGCTTGGTGTCGACGAGCTCGACGCCCTGGTCGTTGGTGATGACGGCGACCTTGCGGCCCTGCGCCTGGAGCGCCAGCGCGGCAGCGGTCATGGTCGTGGTCTTGCCCGCCCCGAGGAATCCGGTCAGGGGGATGAAGGTGATCATGTGGTCCTTCTCGTCCTTGTCGTGGAGCCGGGCGGGGTCAGCCGCAGCAGCCGCTGTCGCCGGAGCCGCCCAGGAGGGGCAGGTTCGCGGGCTGGGCAGGGGCGGAGGCCGCGGCGCCGAACGCGACGCGCCTGCTGTTTCCGAAGGCGTCGAGCCAGGCGCTCGCCTGCGGCCGCAGTGCCGGGTCGGACAGGAGCATCGAGGTGGTGACCTCGCGCGGGGTGCAGCCGCGCAGGGCCTTCGCCTGGTGGGCTCCGGCGCCGAACTCGACGGTGCGCAGCCCCTCGGCGTACGCGTCACGGACGGGCGCGTCGAGGACCAGGGCGAAGTAGATGCCGCTGCGCTCGCCGATCGCGGCGTAGTCGAATCCGGCCCACTTGGGGAACAGGCGGTGGTTCTTGCGGATGGTGACGCAGGTGGCGACCAGGGCGCCGTCCTTGTAGCCGAGGTAGGCACGGACGTCCGCGCCTTCGTCGATCAGGGCGGAGAGGATGCCGACGATGTGCTCGGGCTCCTCGCCGGCGCCGTTCTTCTCCCGGTTGAGACAGGTGAGTTCGGCGATGCGCGCGATGTAGGGGCGAATGTCGGTGCCGTCTACGCGCTTGATCGTCACACCGGCGGCTTCGGCGCGGCGGACGTCGCCCTTGATGCGCTGGCGCTTCTTCAGCGGCAGGGCGGCGAGGTGTCCTTCCCAGTTCGGCGCGTCGAGGCTCATGAAGTCCTCGTATCCCCAAAAGGTGCTGGAGGCGCCGGCCGCGTTGAGCGCGTCGACCAGGGCGTCGTTGCCGCGTCGGCCCGGAATCCAGGGAGCGACGATGCACTTGATGCCGGCCTCGAACGCGGCCGGGACCAGCTTGTCGACGATGGCGCCCATCAGGGTGGGGGTCCAGAAGTTGTAGGCGACCTCGGTGCGATAGCCCAGCGGGGAGCCGAGCAGGAGCGTCGGGAAGAAGGGCTCGCTTCCCAGTGCGTCGACCTCGGCGCTGCGGGCGGCGTCGGTCTCGGCGCCGCAGCACACCTCTTCGCCCGAGGGCGCCTGCCACCCGAGGTAGGTGCGCGGTTCGTGGTCGACGACCGGCGGGGTGGTGAGGATGTAGCCGGGGAGGAGGGCCAGCTCGCCGCGGGCGCGGTGGGCGAGGGTGTGCCAGGGCTGGACGTCGGGAAGCACCTTCTCCGTGGCGCGGAGCCAGGTGGGTCCGAGGTACGGCCACGAGTCGGTGAGACCGGCGAGCTCGCCGGCCCAGTCCATGTCCGGGAGGGCCTGGCCGGTGGAGATGACGACGCGGGGTGATCCACCCATGTCAGTGTCCTTGTCTTGTGAGCGGGTGGGTCAGCACTTCACGCAGCAGCGGATCTTGCCCGCGTCCTCGGCGTCGGTGCGGCGCTCCTGCCAGAGCTCCTCGACGCGCTTGTCGGGGTGGGTCCACTCCACCCAGAAGCCGCGGTCGACGGTGGCGATGTCCTCCATCCAGGGCGAGGAGAGCAGCGGGGAGCCCTTGAACAGCAGCAGTCGGGTCTGCAGGGCCGTGGGGTCGGTGACGCGGGCGAGGCCCGTCTCGACCAGCCAGTCCTCGAAGCCGAGGAGCTCCTCGTACTCGATCCACGGAGTGAACGGGATGAACGTCGGGTAGAGCTCGAAGCCGATCCGCTCGGCCTCGTCGACCGCCTCGCGCATGTGGTCGACGTCGATGTGCTTGTCGAAGATGCGCAGGATGCGGTTGGAGGGGAACTCAAGGGCGCAGGTGACGCGGCGCAGCCCGAGCGAGACGAGCTTCTCCAGTTCCTTGGTGTAGTCGAGGACATGGTCGACGCGCGTCGTGAACTCGAACGTGATCGGACCGATGGCCTCGACGAGTCGCTCGACCACACCGATGCCGATGGTGCGGGAGTTGAAGAACTCGGCGTCGATGAAGCAGAAGTGCCGGACGCCCTCCTCGGCGAGCTGCAGGGCGTCGGCCAGGACGCTGTCGGCGTCGTAGGCGGCGACACCGCCGTCGTACGCGCCGTAGACGGAGCAGTAGGTGCACTTGTGGTGGCAGCCGCGGGACGCCTCGATGTTGCCCATCAGGCCGAACGGCGAGTGGTGCGCCGGGTAGTGGACAAGGGAGGGGAACAGGTCCCGGGCGGGCTTGGTGACCGAGATGCGCCGGCGCGGGGGCTTGGGCCGCATGCCCGTGCGGGTCATCAGGGCGGGCACCGCGTCGAGCGTGATGGTGCCGGCGGCGAGCTGGGCCAGCTCCTCGCTGATGAGCTCGGGCTCCTCCATGATGATGCCGTCGGCTACGTCGAGGAACTCCCGGTGGTTCATCTGCGCGTACTGGCCGAAGGTCACGACCGTGGTGCCGTACGCCTCCTTCACCCTGCGCGCCAGGGCGATTCCCCGCTCGAGACCCTCGAACTGCTGGACCGAGACGAGCGTGAGGTCGAAGGGGCCTTCCGGAATGGCGTCGGGAAGCAGGTGCGCGTCCCAGCCGACGACGTCGGCGCCGTGCTGCTGTAGAGCGGCGGCCGCACACGCGGACGTCAGGGGCTGGAGCTCCGCTTCGAATGCGGAGGCGACCAGAACACGGGGACTACTCACACTTCCCCCCAGGGAGTGATCAAGGAGCGTGACGGTTCGAGATGGGGCCGGGTCAGAGCCCACTCGGCAACGACGCTGTCGGCCGACGGCCGGAACCCTGCCAGCGTTAAGCGATGTATGTCAATAGATCGATGAATGACTGAAAGACCATCCCTCCACCCCACCGTCGTCACGGAACGCACCTGCCCCGATTCGCCCTCGTCTGTGGCTGGTTGGGTAGGCGCGGTGATCGCTCGATTCCCTTTGTTCGCACAGCTCGAAGCGGTCCGAGGCGAAGGTGTCGAACCGCTGCCGATGCAGCTTCGACATGCATGGCCGCTCCAGGCCGATACACCGGCGCTCTGCCGTGTGGCCCAAAATCAATCGCTGATCATCGATGATTTAGGCAGTCGGGATGTCGCCAGGGCGGCACGGAGGCGGTACCGTTCGGCCACGGCATCGCCCACCACACCCGGGGTCAGCGGGTGAACGGGCAGCGGTGCCTGATGACTTGAGCCCTTCAAAGAGGAGTGGGCCGAGCACCAGTCGTCCAGGCGCGCAAGCGCCCCACGGCAGCCCCTCACGGTCCTGAGCAGGTTCGACGGAGAACGCGGTACAGGATCGCAAGGCGCCGGCTGCACGCCGTACGCACGCACCACCTTCGCGGCCCGGTTCCACCGCGACGCGCTCCCGGAGCACCCGCGGGTTCGTTCAGCGTCCACTCGTCTTGTCCACGCGGCAGCGGGCGGCGTCGGCGGTCACTGCCGGGCGCACCCCTCCCGCATCCCGACGGCCGACCGCGGACCCGCACGCCACAGCGTCGGCGACCGGCCGCCCGGGTTCCCAGACTCCCACCCCTTCCCTCACCGCAAAGGCACCGCCATGTCTTTCACGTCCACCGAAACCCGCGGCACCGCGAGACGCGTCACCGGACGCCGTGTCCGCCGGGGCGCGTACGTCGCCTCCGCTGCTCTCCTCCTCTCCACCGCCCTGACCGGCTGCGCCGGCACTGCGAAGGCCGGTTCGGACGCCATCCAGGCCAGCGGCTCCACCACCGTCGCCCCGGTCGCCTCCGACGCCGCCGAGGCGCTGAAGGCCAAGGGACTGAACATCACCGTCGCCACCCAGGGCGGCTCCGCCGGCGGCATCTCCCAGCTCGGCACCGGCCAGATCAACATCGCTCTCAGCTCCAAGCCGCTGTCCGACAAGGACCACAAGGCCTACCCCGACACGGAGTTCGTCACCACGCAGATCGGCGCGGACGCCGTCGGCGTCATCATCACCAGGGAAGTGGCCGACGCCGGGGTCAAGGGTCTGTCCAAGGCCCAGGTCGCAGGCCTGTTCGAGGGCAAGATCACCAACTGGAAGGAGGTCGGCGGCCCCGACCTCCAGGTCTTCGTGTACGACAAGGAGCCTGGCCGCGGCACCCGTGAGGTGCTCGACAAGTTCATCTACGGCAAGGGCGAGCCGCCGGCCCCGCCCAAGTCCGCGAACTACGCCATCGTCGGCGGCAACCTGGAGACCCGCAACAAGCTGAAGTCCACCCGCGGTTCCATAGCCCCGCTGTCGACCGGCTTCATCGAAGGCCACCCCGAACTGGTCGCCGTGCCTCTGGAAGGCGTCGCCCCCACCCTGGCGAACGTGGCCTCCGGCACGTACCCGATGACCCGCCCGCTGTTCATGATCACCAACGGCAGGCCGAAGGGCACCGTCAAGCAGTACATCGACTACATCCTCTCGGCCGAGGGCCAGAAGCTGCTGCCCAAGCACGGCTACCTCACGCGCGAGCAGATGGGCCTCTGACCATGGGTCTCACTCTGGAGCGCCCCGCCCTGGCGCCCGGAAGCGCCATGTCGCGGCCCTCCCCCGGGAGCGGCCGCGGCAGCCGGGCGAGATGGGTCTGGGGCTGGGCCTACAGCGGCACCCTGTCCGTGCTGCTCACCCTCGCGGTGCTGCTCGGCTACCTGATCACAGGCATCGCGAGCGGAACCGTCGACTGGACAGCGCTGCTCACCTCGTCCACCTGGAGTCCGGGGAACCTCGCCTTCGGCGGGCTGGCCATGATCTACGGATCGGCGGTCGTATGCGTCCTGGCACTGGTGCTCGCCGTCCCGATCGGCTGGGCGGCGGCCGTCGCCCTGTCCGAGTACCTGCCGCCCCGCCTCGCCAAGCCCCTGCGCCTGAGCATCGAACTCCTGGCAGCGGTTCCCTCCATCGTCTACGGCCTGATCGGCATCATGGTGATCCGGCCGTTCGTGGCGGACCTCGGTGACGTGCCGGGCGGCGACAGCCTGCTCGCCGCCGGCATCGTCCTCGCCGTGATGATCATGCCGACGATCGTGGCGGTCAGCGTGGACGCGCTGGCCGCCGTGCCCGGCCGGTACCGGGAGGCCGCGTACTCCCTCGGTCTGACCCGCCGCGAGGTCGTCCGGTCCGCCGTCCTGCCCCAGGCCCGCCCGGGCATGCGCGCCGGCGTCCTCCTCGGTCTGGCCCGGGCACTGGGGGAGGCCATCGCGGTCTTCATGGTCATCGGGCGCGCCGACGACCGGCTCCCCGAGTCCCTCGGGGACGTCTTCTCGTTCCTCGTGCGCCCCGGCCAGACGCTCACCACCAAGCTGGCCGGCCCCGAGCCGATGCTCGCGGGCACCTCCGGCCCGTACTTCGCGGCCCTGTGCGGGCTGGGCATCATCCTGTTGGCCCTGGTCGCCGTCGCCACCGTGTGGGGCACCCGTGGCACCACGGGACGGGTCGCTCGCGCTCCACGCGCCCGGCGGTCCTCGGCATGGCTGCGCACTCCGAAGGACCGGATCACCACCGTCGTCCGGCTCGGAGCCCTGCTGCTGCCGGGGGCTCTCCTCGTCGGCATGCTCGGCATCCTGCTGGCCCGCGGCGGCGCGGCACTCAACCCGGTCTTCTGGTTCACGCCGTCCGAAGGCGCGTCGGGGGGTGGCATCCGCGACCAGATCGTCGGCACGCTCCTGCTGCTCGCGACCGCGGCGCTGATCGCGCTGCCGCTCGGTTACGGGGCGGGCATCGTGATCGGCACGCGTGCCTCCGCGAAAACCGCCCGCGTACTGGAGACGCTGACCGTGGCGGTCGGAGGGACACCCACCATTCTGCTGGGCCTCGCAGGGTACGTCCTCTTCTGCACGACCATGGGCTGGGGGCGTTCCTGGCTGGCAGGCGCCGTGGTCCTGGTGCCCGTGGTGATCCCGGTGGTCGCACTCACCACAGCGGGCCGGATCCGGAGCATGCCTGCGGAGATCACCGAGGCCGCACTCGCTCTGGGCCTCACCAGTTCCCAGTACGTCCGCTCCGTCGTCATCCCGTACACCTGGCCGGCCACGCTCACCGGCCTGCTGCTGGGCCTGGCTCGCGCGGCGGGCGAAACGGCGCCCCTGATCTTCACCGCCACGGTGTTCTTCGGAGCCCCCGCCCTCCCGACCGGCATCGTCAACGCTCCGGTCCAGGCCCTCCCCACGCACATCTTCACCCTGTCGCAGGACTCGGGCGCCCCCGAGGCGATCGCCCAGGCCTGGGGCAGCGCCCTCGTCCTGGTCCTGATCACCGCGGGCCTGCTCAGCCTGGCGGTCCTCCTGCGCAACCGCTTCGAAGGAGCACGACGATGGACGACGTGACAACAGGTGCCACGACCGTGGCCGACACGTTCGACGAGACTGTCATCGCGGTCCGCGACCTGCAGATCCTCGACGGCACCAAGCGCCTGGTCGGACCCGTCACCTTCGAGCTGGCCGCCGGATCCACCACCGGTCTGTGCGGTCCGTCGGGCGCCGGCAAGTCGACGGTGCTACGCGCCTTGGTCGACCTCCTGCCCCACGGCCTCCGGCGTCAGGGCGAAGTGGACGTGCTCGGCCGTCCGGTCCGGTCCGGCAAGGGCGACGCAAGCCTGCGCAGCACAGTGGTCCTGGTCCCGCAGACCCCCGTCGTCTTCGGCGGCAGCATCCTGGACAACGCCCTGTTCGGCCTCCGTCACCTGGTGCGGGCGTCCCGGACGGAGCTGCGCGACCGCGTCGAACAGGCGCTGCGCGAGGCGGGCCTGTGGAGCGAGGTCTCCGACCGCCTGGACACGCCGGCCCAGACGCTCTCCAACGGGCAGCGTCAGCGGCTGTGCCTGGCCCGGGCCCTGGCCCTCGAACCGGCGGCCCTGCTGCTCGACGAGCCGACCAGCGCCCTGGACGAGCGAAGCCGCGACACGGTCGAAGAGTCCGTGGCGGCATTGCGGGGCAACCGGACGGTCCTGCTCGTCTCTCACGACCCGGCGCAGGTGGAACGGCTCTGCGACCGGACGGTCCGTATCGACCTGCCGAACGTCTCGGAGCGTTCCCCTGCAGCAGTCTGAAGACGCGCCCCCGCTCCGCACTCCGTTCACGTGGGCCCGGGGGGGAGGGGGGGGGGGGGGGGGGGGGGGGGGGGAGGGGGGGAGGGGGGGGGGGGAGGGGGGGGGGGAGGGGGGGGGGAGTGGCTGGTTCGCGG
>NZ_JBVHZJ010000098.1:0-21176 GCF_055574655.1 Streptomyces sp. NPDC029956
CTCACCAGTGAGAACACCATCTCCTGGCGCGACCCGAAGAAAGTCACAGAGCATCCCATCTCGGGATGAAACATTGGACGAAAACGACCTCTAAGACCGTCGACCCAGGCGACTATGCGCCGGTCTGCCTCCCTCCCTTCCGCCTTCCTCCTTCTCTCCTCGTCCCGCAGCTCTCCGTACAGCTGCTCATCGTGCTCGTCCAGTTCCCGCGAAAGGGGAAGACCCCGCCGGGCACGGAAGGCGCGATCGTCCTCCTCGCCGTCGAGGCGCGCGGTGTGGCGGGGGTCGGCATCGAAGCACGGATACACGGCCGGCTGCAGATCATGGCGGGCAGCCCGGGGCTTCGTGGGCCGCGGGTCGAGCCGGTCACGGGCGGTATTCAGGTGGTGGACGACTTCCGGGCGGGTATCGCAGGCGGTCAGGAAGGTGTCCAGGAGCCGGGCCGAGGGAAGCCTCTTGCCGCGCAAGACCAGGGTCAGTGTGCTGCGCGGCACGACACCTTTGGTCTGTCTGTCCAGGGCACGCGCCGACAGTCCGGCATCGTCCTTCACGCGGAGCATCGCCCGGGCCAGCCCTCTGAGGGTGCTGACCGGACCCGGAACGTGCGGCCTCCGGACGGGCACGGCGGCCGCAAGCCGGTCCGCTTCGGCCTTACTGGCCGCGTCCAGGAGCCGGACAGCTTCCGCCGGGTCACCACCGCCCGCACGAGCGAAGGCGGCCACGACGCTCTCGCCCGGCATGCGCCCGTCCACTGCCCTGCACAGAGTCGAGGCGCTGGGGTTGCTGCCGCACCGGTGCGCCAGTGCCCGGTAGGTCCGCTGTCCCTTGAGCGTCATCAAGTAGTCGGTTAGCGCCCGGAGCTCCACGGAAGGCCTGCCGGACAATGCGGAGGGGGTCACCCGGGGCCTCCGCCGCAACGTCCGAGCAGACACACGGCGGGCAGCCGGATCAGCAGCGCGCCAGCGGCCGCGCAGAGCGCGAGCAGAGCGGTCGGAAGGGGACGATGGGCGACGGCCAGGACGGTGACGGCCGTGACCACGGCGATCACGACGGCCGCTTCGGCGGGAGCGCGCCGGTTGTGCACGCCGTCGGCCGGCCGCTCGGGGATGTCGCCGAGCGGAGTGGTACCCGAGGATGGCTCGGGGCTGGGGGCGATGGACATCAAGGACCTCCAGAAGAGAGGGGAATGGACGACGGACCGCACGCATAAAGAGCAACTGACCGGGAGCCGCTCCCGCCGGGCGGGGGGCTGTGCCCGCTGCCACGATGCGCCGATGGTGGCAGCCCGGCCACCCCTCAATCCACCCGCGTACGAACGGCCTTGAAGGGGACGTACACCGCCCACGCGCCCATTGCCGCAGGCCGCAGGCCGACTTTTTTCACCGGCCGGTCACGCCTCCAGCGCACCGCACCCCCCAGGCATGGCCCTCTCCATTCCGTTCAAGAACAGCAATAGCGTCACGTCCGACCGGCACCGGCCCCAGGCGTGGCCGTAGCGCGGCCCGTCGCGTTCGGCCGCAGCTGCTGTGCGGTGGGCGATGATCGACCGGTGAGTGCCGCCACCACGAAGAACGCCATGTCCCATGAGCCTGTGCGCTCTTTGTCCCCCGACCAGACCGCGGGCCGGGACCGCGCGGGCGGCACCTGCGCCGCCCCGGCTGTCAGCCTTCACGCAATTCCCCATCTCGGCCTCCTCCGTCCCCACGTGCCAGCCTCGACACGACGGTGCCGACTGAGGGGCCGCCCGATCTCGAAGTGTGCGGGCCGAGCCGAGCCGTCAAGGACGCCTTCGGCATCGCCCAGGCGATGAGCTGGCGCTCATTCTTGACTGACAGCCCCGCCCCTGAATCGGCTTGCTATCGGGCGGCCGGGGAGGTCTGGCATTCCCATGGGGACGACGGCGCTACTCCGCGATCCCCATGGTCCATTCCGGGACACTGAGGGGGTGGGGAATTTCGGCGGCGTCCACAAGGCTGTCAGACTCGGCAGTTCATACCGTTGGTGACTTCGCGGTAGCTGGCGATCACGGGATTCGCCATGGATTCCCGGTAGACGACGACCACCCGTCCGTAGGGCCAGCTGATGTCGGTGCGCAGTTTGTCGTTGCCGCGGGAGCAGCCGGTGAACATCATGCTGCGCGCAAGGTCGATGTAGTCGCCGCCGTTCTCCCACGCTGTCACTGAGGGACCAGCGGTGAGGAACATGGTCTGGGCCTCAGGGTTGAACGTCACCTGCACACCGTCGGACAGTCCCCATTCGTCGCGGAGGAATGCCCTGAGCTCCTCATTGACGGCGGTGGCGATGCCCCGTTCGGAGGCTGTCATGGCGTCACGAGCGGCCGACCATTCCCCGAGGGTGGGCTCGGCGTAGTCGCTGCGTGTGTACGCCGGCTGAGGCTCGGCCGTCGGCGTGGCGACGGTGGGGGTGCTGACCGCGACGACCGCAGGTCCGGTACTAGCCGGCGGTGCAGAACTGGCAGCGGGAGTAGCAGTGGCAGTCGAAGAAGGGGATTGGGACGGCGAAGCGGATGTGCCGGCGGGCGTCGCGGTGGCCGACGGCGCCTGCCGCTCCTGGGCCGCGGACGCGTAGACGGCCGCGGCAGCGATGCTCAGGACACTGACTGCTGTAGCGGCGATGAGGCTATATCTGCGGGCCCGGCCACTGGGCCGGGGTGTTGGCCAGATGTCTGCATGCAGGGGCGGCAGGCTCCAGTGGTCGGTGACCAGACCGTCGACCAGCGTGTGTGCCGGATTTTGCTGCGGCAGAACGTGGGTGCTCTGATGCCCGAGGAGCTCGATGCATTCTTCCCTCAGAGACTGTGCGGAAGGCCGGCCGCTTGCTTCCTTCGACATTGCGTTCGTCACGGTGCGGGCGAGGTTCTCGGGTAGACCGGTGAGGTCGGGGTCCTGCGACATCACACGGAAGGCCACCGTGTCTGGGGCACCGGTCCCGAACGGGTGGCGGCCGGTTCCGGCGTAGGTGACAAGCGCGCCCCAGGCGAAGATGTCGGATTCAGGGCCGACGCTGCCAGTGCGGTACTGCTCCGGACTGATCCAGCCCGGGGTCCCGGTCAGCATGCCGGTACGGGTGACCGAGGTCCCGTCGAAGGCGTGCGCGATACCGAAGTCGAGCAGACGCGGACCGGCGGGGGAGAGGATCACGTTGCCCGGCTTGATGTCACGGTGGATCACACCAGCCTCGTGGACCGACGCCAAGGCGGCGGCGGTGCCGGCGGCCAGCGCGTGCAGCATCACGCCCTGGAGAGGGCCGTGCGCGACGATGTGCTGCTGAAGGGTGGGCCCCGGTATGTAGGGCGTGGCGAGCCACGGACGCTCAGCATCGCAGTCCGCTGCCACCACTGGCACGAGACACGGCCCGCTCACCCTGCTGGTCAGGGCTACCTCACGACGGAACCGGGCACGGAACTCCTCGTCGCCGGTCTGATAGGGATGGACGACCTTCACTGCGAGGCGATTGCCGTTGATGTCCAAGGCGGCATGGACGGTACCCATCCCTCCGATACCCAGACGGCCCACTATCCGGTACGGGCCGACACGAGCCGGGTCTCCGGGAAGTGCGGGGAGGATGCGGGCAGTCACGTGGGCTCCCTCTCAGGCGGGCATCTGGCGATGGATCTTACGTGCCACCCCCGAACAGAAATCCATCCGAGTGCACGCAGGCAGCGAACCGTGCTCTCCCTGCCTTGATGAAGCTCCTATAGATCGTCAAGCCGTGCTGTGGAGTCCATAGGATGCGTTTGTGGCTCGGTTTGATGAGGTGAAGGCGATGTTCTGGGGCGAGGGCCTGTATGGGGTTCAGCCTTCGCTGACCGACGCGGTCGTTCAGCATGCCGAGCGCCAGCTCGGTGTCCGCCTGCCGGCCTCGTTGCTGGAGATCCTGGGGGTCCAGAACGGCGGCGTGGTGGCGGAGCGGTGGAACGCGTTCCCGACGGATGCGCCGACGTCGTGGAGCGAGAACCACGTTCCGCTCGACGATATGAGGGGCATCGGCCGTCACCATGGCCAGTCGTCCTTGCTGGACTCGGGTTACCTGGTTGAGGAGTGGGGTCTTCCGTCCCCTCTGGTTCTGCTCTCCGGTGATGGTCACTGCTGGATCGCTCTCGACTACCGAGCATGCGGGAAGCGCGGGGAGCCGTCCGTGACGTGGATCGACGTCGACGACGGCACGGAGCTTTTGCTGGCTGCGGACTTCCAGAGGTTCGTCGAACGGCTGACTTCGGCCGCGTCGCTCGACCTCGATGCCGCGGACAGCAGCCGGCCGGCGTCATGATCTGGCTCCGCCCGAGCCTGCCGGGTTCAGGATGCCCGTGCTCGTGAGGTGTCTGTAGACCTCGCGGGCGACGAACCTCTTGAGGCACCGCATGATGTCCTTGGTGGACATGCCCTCGATGGTGCGTCTGGCGACGTAGTCCCGGGTTCGAGGATCGTGCCGCATGCGGACCAGAACGATGGTGTAGAGGGCACTGTTGGCGTTGCGGTCCCCGCCGCGGTTGATGCGGTGACGGTGGGTCCGGCAGGACGAGGCGGGGATCGGGGCGGCCCCGCACAGGTGCGCGAAAGACGCTTCGGACCGGAGCCGGTCGGGGTTGTCTCCCGCGGTGATCAGCAGCTGGCCAGCTGTCTCCGTGCCCACCCCGGGCAGTGCGACGAGGCTGGGTGCCGCCCGGGTCACGAGGGGAGCCAGGTCCGCGTCGGCCTCTTTGATCTCCTGCTGAAGGGCCTGGTAGCGCCGGGCGAGGCGGCGAAGTGCCGTCTTGGCCGCGCAGGCCGGGTCCGTGAGATCACCGGTGGGCCGGAACCGGCCGAGGGTGTCGATCAGCACGCCGGTAGGCAGCCCAGGCAGCTTGTCCCGCAGAGCGGAGGGAGCGGTGACCATCAGAGCGCGGATCTGGTTGATGGTCTCCGTCCGGGCCTTGACCGCGCTCTTGCGGACCACACGCAGCGCGCGGATCGCTTCCACGATCCCGTCCCGACTCTTCGGGGTTCCGCTCGCGCGACCGGACAGGACGGCGGTGGCCGCCGCGTAGGCGTCGATCGGGTCGGACTTGCCGTGGGCCCGCTTAGCCTTTCGGTCCGGGCGGTCGACCTCGACGACCGTGATGCCGCTGGCCGTGAGGAACCGGGCGAGTTCGGCGCCGTAGGCGCCGGTGCCCTCCATTCCGACCGCGATGACGTCGCCCTGGGCACGCAGCCAGGCCAGCAACTGTTCGTAGCCGGACGAGTTTGTTTCGAACGGTTGCGGGTCCAGGTGGCGGCCGACCGAGTCGATCACTGCGGCCTGGTGGATGTCCGTGTGAGTGTCGATTCCGCCGATCACCGCTATCTCGGGCGCTGTCATGCTCGGCTCCGCTGTCCTTCCGTATGGGTACCGGATCAGCGTGTACTGCCCGGGCCGACGGACAAGACAGTGATGAGGCTGGTGGCCAAGCTCCTATGAGGTCACGGACACCCGCGAGCACACGCGGTGGCGCCGCCCGGCGGCCGACAATTCAACAGACGGACAGCCGAAACGTCAGTCAGACCCGGAGTCAGACCCCCGAACGACCCAGGGACATCCTCACTGTCAGACCCGATGGCCTTCCACTGCCGTGTTATCGAGGCACACCCGGTGCACGGCAGAGGCAGGCCCCTGCTCAGGTGCCGCAGCTTGGGCAGTGGCGGGTTCAGGCCTCGCCCACGTCGCCGCCCGCAGCCGCTGCCTCGACGGGGAAGAACCCGAACTGGTGGTCATCGAGGTCGCGGCTGAACATGTACACCTGCGCTTCCTCGGCGATGTCGGCGGGCGGGTCGGTGTTCTCCACGACGATCGCCTGGCCGGTGAACCGGTGGAACAGGTCGCGGTAGAAGTAGTCGCTGACACTGTCAGGCAAGTTCACGTCGTCGGTGCGCCGCGCGGCGACAGGCTGCCGGTAGGTGACCAGAGGGGAGTCGAGGATGATGAACCCGGGATGGAGGTGCTCCTCGCCGAGGCAGTAGTCGGCCAAACCGACGGCGAACGCGGCGTGAAGAACCGCCCGCATGCCCTTGCCGTGACCGGCGCGGCCACGGTCGCCCACGAACAGTTCCGCGGTGTACTGGTCGTAGGACACGCTGTGGAGCTGGACATGCCAGGCCTGAAGGGACCGCTCGATGGCACGGTCGAACGCCGCGACGGTGCCGGCGGGGATGCTGCCTGTAGGGCGCCCGCCGGGGACAGCACCGTCGGCGACCAGTTGGTCGTGGACTTCCTGAAGCTCCTGGATCCGCTGGTGGAGTCCGAGCTCCTTCTCGACGCGAGAACGAGCAGCCATCGCTTCCGAGGCCAGATGCTCGACGGGGATTAGCTCTTCTGTGATGCGGGCGATCTCGAGATCGGCTTGCTCGGCCTGGGCAGCGCAGTTCTCACGCTGTCCGGCGACGTCCTCGCGTTGGCCCTGGAGATCTTCGATGGTCAGACGCAGGTCGGACAGCAGATGACGGGTTTTGCCATCCTCGGCTGCGACCGCGGCGTGCAGGGCGGTCGTCTCCTGATCGTGCTCTGCCGTCTGGTGCTCTGGATCGGCACCACAGAAGACACACGCCCCGGTGCGGAAGTACCCCAGGAGGTTGCCTGCCTCACCGACCATGGCCAGCCGAGCAAGGTCGGACTCGTACTGGCTGCGCAGGAGCCCGAACCGTCCGAGAAGGTCGTCGATCTCCGCCAGACGCTGGTCGTATTGGCCGAGCATGATGGCAACATCCGCCCGGCGCCCTGCGGCGGCCGTATGCCGCAGGGTGATCTCGCGCAGGGAATG
This sequence comes from Streptomyces sp. NPDC029956, assembly GCF_055574655.1. Taxonomy (NCBI): domain Bacteria; kingdom Bacillati; phylum Actinomycetota; class Actinomycetes; order Kitasatosporales; family Streptomycetaceae; genus Streptomyces; species Streptomyces sp. NPDC029956. The sequence goes on from NZ_JBVHZJ010000098.1 coordinate 6,794, forward strand.
CGCAACGGTGTCCTGGTGGGCGAGCAGCCGGTGCAGCTGCGCCGCCAGCTCGCCCTCGTTCCCTCCGTGCGGATCGAGCTGGCGCTGCAGGTCGAGGATCAGTTCGTCCAGCAGCCCGATCTTGCCCTTCTGCAGCCGCCGCTGTGCCGCGTTCGGCCGGGCATCGGTCACCGGCTCTCCCTGGCCGGCCAGCAGCAGCTTCAGAACCGACTTGAGCGCGGTCTGCCCGCTGGTGCCCGTGGAACGCAGGACCGGCGGCACCTTCGACACCATCCGCGTCTCGCTGATCAGACACAGGTGCAGCAGATCACGGAACCCCACCAGCTTGGTGCCGCCGGTGTCGTTCGTCGCGATCAGCGTGCCCTCGAGCCCGAGCTTCTCCAGCAGATAGCGGGAGATGTTCTTCGAGCCCCTGGCGCTCACACTCAGCTCGAGGTCCGGCGCCCGGTAGACCAGGTCCCGAACATCCTCGTCGAAGACATGGATCCGGCTTGCCTGAGGGCCGCGCATGAGCGTGATGACACTGCTGTCGGGCAGGGCCAGGCCGAGGAGGATCTGTGAGTACCCCTCGGCCTCGGGAATGAGGCTGAGCTTTCGCGCCCCCAGCATGTAGTCGATCGCTTCGGTGACGAACGACTTACCAGTGTCCGAGGCACCGTAGATCACGGTCAGCCGCGGGTCGAAGACGACCTGTGCCTTCTCGCGATCGGCGCCGGCGAAAGTCAGGTGCAGAAGCCGGATGCTAGGCATGGTCACTTCCCGGGGCAGGCAGTTGGGAGTCGAAAGTGCGGGCCCACCGGGCAGTGATGGCCCGTGTCGCAGCTCGGACATCCAGCTGGGGCGTCGACTGGGCGGCGATCACCCATGCCGCTCTGTCCTTCAGCGCACCGACATAGGGCGCTTCGAGGATGTCGACGAACCCAGGACCTTCCTCGCTCGCCCGGTACAGCAGGCCGTCCGCGGTGGGCTCCACATCGGCGAGCCCGGCCCGAATCAGCACGATCAGGCCTTGCTCGATCAAGTGCCGCCTCATCGCCAGCTCACCCGGTCCGGCCGGCAGCGAGGGATGGAGGCTGGGCGGACCGTCCAGCTCCCCGCTGTGCAGCATGACGTGATCCAGATACACCAGCCGGGCCACGTCCAACGGCTCGGGAAACGCCGCCGTGAGCAGGACCAGCGTGCGCATGCCGACCTCGAGAGGACTGTTCAGGGGATTCACAGCTCCTCCTGGACCCACGTGAGCCGGTCGTCGTTGGCGAGCTGGTGGCAGATGCCCTTGCGGTCGTCCGGATCCACCACCTGCAGCAGCACGTTGGTGCCCAGCTGCATGGTCCTGGCGGCAGCGAGCACAGCTTTGAGCCGGTCATACCCGGTGTCGAAGTCGTCCTCTTCGACTTCCGCGACACCGCTGTACACGGAGTTCTGCAAGGACTCGAACGTGCCGGGAGGGACGCTGTCACGAGCGAGGATGCGCAGCTGCTCGGCGCGGTAGAAGGCCTCTCGTTGTCTCTGAAGGTTCCGGCCCGCCTTCGGGTGCGCATGTGCCGCGTCCGGTGAAGAAGGAGGACATCCCCACTTCTCGTAGTAGACGTCGAGGAGCTGCTGGATATAGCGGGCTTCCTCGGGTGCATGCTCGGCGGGTGCCGGGAGGCGGGCCGGCCTGTCAGGCAGAGGGGAACCGAACCGTCTGACGTGGTGGGGGGTCGTGGCATGCTGCTCGAGGATCTTGTCGAGGTTGCCGGCCTCGAAGCGCGAGAAGTCCGACTGACGGGCCAGGTCCAGAGCCCGCTCCAGAGGGCCCTCGCGGTATTCCTGAGTGAGTTTTGCCGCGTTCTTCTCTGCCCACTCGAAGAAGCCCGAGCGGAGAGTCGACGGCTTCGCCAGAAGCTGGATGAACGAGGCGCCGACCTTCGGGGCGACGAAGACGTACCGATCAGGCAGCACCCGGTACTGCTTCTCGGCGACCGCGGAGTGAATCTTGAGGATCTCCGGGTACGCGGTAGCAGCGCCGATCGCCTTGTCGTAGTGCTTGCACTGGAAGCAGTGCCAGGGGCCGTCGGTCTTCTTCTGGGTCAGGAAGGCAGCGATGTCCGCGCCACGGTCATTGGATCCCCCCATGCGTACCACGTCCACGTACTCGGCCTCCTTGAGCGCGATCACCCACTCATAGATGAACTCCTCCCAGTCATCGGCCGAGTGATGCACCAGGATCTGCTTGGGCGTCAGCGTGGGTGGCATGGCCATCATGGGGGAGACCACTGTCACTGGGGTCTGAGACGGCTTCGGCACCTCGGAAAACAGAGGCTCAGCGTGGAACGCGGACGACCACCCCGACGTGCTCATCGACCCCCCGGTCGTACATGAAACGGAACCCCAACCCCGATGTTCCTACCACCCGTCACTACGCCATGGACAGAGGAACTTCAGCCAGCAACCACCGACAATGTCACCTACGCATCCTCTCCGCCTGCTATCAGCCACTCCGGGCAGGATTCCGACCTCCCGCTCTTCAGACGGTGCCGGTGACGATCTTGCGGATTTCGACGCGAGGCACGGTCCGGTGCACGACGATGGAGGCCGGGTCGTCAGCAAGGCGGCGTGCAATTCCGACACAGGAGGCTTGGGTGCGGTTAGAGGTGCGGGTGCAGTCGGATGCGAAGGAACTGCGTTCGTTGCAGGGCTGGCTTCGTTCGGACCCGGACGTGCGCAGGACGGCTGTGACCGAGGTACAGGGGAGCGCTCCTCGGCCGGGGGAGATGGGCTCCGCGCTTGACGTGCTGCAGTTGGTAACGGGCAACGGGTGGAGTGCGGCGTCGTTCGTGCTGGCTTTGGTGGCGTGGCGGCAGACCCGGCCGCAGCGACCGCGGGTAGAGATCCACCGCGGCGACACGGTCATCATCCTCACCGACTGCACAGCCGATGAGATCGAGCGAGCAACCAGAGCGCTGGACGCCGCCGGAGACGAGGAACGCGACACGTGAGCGTCCTACCCGACCCCGGGGCCTCACGGGCGGTACTCATCGGTACGAGCCGCTACGACCACCTCGAACAGCTGCCAGCCGTCTCGAACAACCTGACCGCCCTAGCCGACCTCTTACGCGGTCCGCTGTCCCTGCGCATGCCCGCCCAGCACGTGACCGTCGTCGAGAATCCGCCCGCCCCGGCCACCGTGATGGATCCACTGCGCCAGGCAGCAGCAGAAGCCACCGACACGCTGATCGTCTACTACGCCGGCCACGGCCTCATCGACCCACACGACGCCCTTGCCCTGGCCCTGCCGCACACACAGCCCGGCCGGGTCGAGACCAGCCTCACCTACGACTGGCTGCGCCAGATCCTCCTGGACTCCCGAGCGCAACGGCACATCGTCCTCCTCGACTGCTGCTACAGCGGCCTCGCCCTCGGCCGGATGAGCGCATCCCAGGGCCTCGCCGACCAGGCCGCAGTGGAAGGCACCTTCCTCCTCGCCGCCTCAGCCGAGACGCGTCGCGCTCTGGCCCCGGTCGGCGACGCTCACACAGCGTTCACCGGAGCCCTTCTTGAAACGCTGCGCCACGGCATCCCCGGCGGGCCGCCCCTGCTCGACCTGGAGACCATCTACCGGCACCTGCGCCTGACCCTGGAAGCCCGGGCGCATCCTGTTCCCCAGGCCAGGAACCGCAACACCGGAGCCCGAGTGGCACTGGGACGCAACCACGCAGACCTTCCCACCACACCCGTCACCGCCGAAGCCGACCTAGGGCCGGAGCACCGACTGTGGCCCGACCCGACCTCGATCCGCACGATCACCGGCTTCCTCACGAACCTTGCGGCGGTCCGGGAAGTCAGCGGACTGACCCAGCAGGAGGTCAGTCGCCGCTCCGCCGGACGTATCTCCACAGGCGCCATCAGCAGACTGACCAACCGCGACACACTCCCCGCCGCCTGGAACACCACAGCCGTCTACCTGGCCGCATGCAGTGTCCCCGACGACCAGATCCAGCAATGGCACGGAACCTGGCAGGAACTGCGTCACAAGGCCACCGAGACACACCACGCGCCCGTCGCCACGCCCCAGGGCGGCACTGCTGAGCACTGGAAGACACAGCGGAGGCTCTCCGCCCTATGGCGGGGCCGCCGTCACCGACCGGGGTCAGCCGGGGCAGAGGCTCCGGAGGGACGGGGCTGAGGGCTCTGCCCCGTGTCGCCGGAGTCGCTTCCGAACAGCGTGTTCCACCCGGCGATCGCCAGAAGACCGGCTATCAGGATGACGCCGGTGGACGGTTTCTTCCACCGGCTGGCAGAAGCCGACGACGGCTGCACGTAGTGCCGTGCCCGGTAGTACCCCTTGCGCTGCTGTGCCACAGCACATCCCCCTATTAGCGGCAGACTGACAGACCTATCAGTCTTTCGATGACGCTCCATCTTCGGTGCGGAACGGCCAAGCCTGTCCGAATTCCGGCGCCTGGACAGGCCACCTCGTTGCACGGCACACGCTCCTACTGACCGGGGACAGTGCGGGATGATGTCCGGCATGGTCACCTCGGTCGAGCACCCCATGTCCAGCCGTCCTGGCCGCCCTGAGCTGCGTCCGGATCAGGTACGGGGACTGAGGGCGGTGGTGAAGCATCTGCGTCGCCCCGGTTCGCGTGCGCTGTACGTGGCGGCGACGGGGACAGGTAAGACGCTGGTGTCGATCCGGGCCGCGGACGAGCTCGGCGCCCGCCTGGTTTTGGCCGTCGTCCCGACGCTGGACCTGGCCGCGCAGACCGCACTCGCATGGCGCCGCGACGGCCACCTGGAGCACATGGTGATCGTGTCGTCGATGGACACCACGGCACACGATGCGCTCGCCGCCCGCAGGGTCGGCTCTACCAGCAGCCCCCAGGCCCTGGCTGCGCTCATGTCGGTCGTGGGGGAGAGGGACGACCAGCTTCCTGCCCTGACGGTGATCTCCACCTACGACTCACTCGACAAGATCGAAGCGACCCAGCACACCCGCTACACCGTGCCACCGTTCGATCTCGCGATCATGGACGAGGCACACCGCATCGCCGGCCGGGCGGACAAGAAGTGGGCCGTCATCAACAACGCGGCACGGATCCATACGGAGCGCCGCCTCTACATGACCGCCACCCCACGCAGCTTCGCCGCTCCCGACCTCACCGAGTCCGCCAGCACCGCCCGCCGCCAACCTCGCACCACACCCATGCCGGACGCGGACGCGGCGGCGAACAGCATGGACAACGAGACCGTCTACGGAAAGAAGATCTTCGAGTACCCCCTCGCACAGGCCATCGCCGATGGGGTGGCCGCGGACTACCGCATCGTGGTCCCCACCGTCACCGACACCGACCTCCGCGCCCGCCTCAACCTCCCGGCCCCCGGCACAACCACCCCTGGCACAGGCCCCGAGGACGCGCTGCGCACCACCGCCCTCCACCTCGCCGTCCTGAACGCCATGACCAAGCACTCCATGTGCCGGGTCCTGGTCTTCTTCCACCTCGTCGAAGACTCCATCCGCTTCACCCGCGAACTGCCCCACACCCTGCGCCGCCTCCGCACAGCCGACCCCGACTGCTTCCCCGGCCTCGAACCCGACGTCTTCCACGTCCACGGCGACCACACCGCCGACCAGCGCACCGACATTTTTGCCCGCTTCGCCGCCTCACCCCGTGCGATCCTCACCAACGCCAAAGTGATCGCCGAAGGCATCGACATCCCCAGCGTCGACGCCGTCGTCTTCGCCGACCCCACCAGCAGCATCACCCGCTGCGTCCAAGGCCTCGGCCGCGCCCTGCGCCTGGACGTCTCCGGCAAGACCGCCAGCCTCATCGTCCCCGTCTACATCCCGCCAGCCGACGACCCCCACAACATCCTCGGCACCCCCTACGAACCCGTCTGGGCCATCACCACCGCCCTCGCCAGCCACGACCACCGCATCATCGAACGCCTCCCCAACAAGGCCAACCGCCTCACCACCGAGACCAGCCGCCTCATCCAGCACCGCTGGCACTTCGACTACACGATCCACCCCGAACGCATCGCCCAAGCGATGGACCTCATCGCGTTCAACCCCCGCGGCGTCCTCACCCGCACCCGGCGAGAAGGCCTCGCCTCCGCCCAAGCGTTCCACGACACCTACGGTCACCTCGACGTCCCCGCCGACCTCACCGACCCAGCCGGCTTCGAACTCGGCCGCTTCATCACCACCATGCGCGACGCCGCAACCGCCGGCCGCCTCGAACCCAACTGGACCGCCGAACTCGACGCCCTCGGCATGATCTGGGACAAACACGCCGCCGCCTGGCGCGCCCGCCTGACGGCCGCCGCGGACTACCTCCACGCGCACGGCCACCTGGCCGCCCCCGCCACCACCGCCCTCGGCGGCTGGCTTGCCGAACAACGATCCCTCGCCACACACGGCCGCCTCGAGACCGCCCGCGCCGCCGACCTAGCGGCCATCGATGCCGACTGGCAGCTCCCGTACGGCCCGGACTGGCACCGCAAATACCACCTGGTGCGCCGCCACGTGGAGGCCGGCCAGCCCCTCACCCCTGACACTCACGCCGGCACCATCAACCTCGGCAGCTGGGCCGCCCGCCAGCTCACCGCCTGGAGCACCCTCGATCCCGGTCAGCACCGCCTCCTGGCCGCGCTGAACCTCACCCCCGCCACCAGCGATCTCACGCCCCGCCCCACAACGCGGCGCACCTTCGCCCAGACCGTCCAGATCCTCGAACTCTTCCTCCACCGCGAACGCCGCGGCCCCGCAGCACGCGAGACGATCACCGTCGACGGCGACACCGTCAAGATCGGCCCCTGGTTCGCCAAGACCCGCTCCAAGATGCGCACAGGTCAGCTGGATGCCGAACACGCGCGCCTCGTCGCGGTGCTCTTCGAAGACGACTGGACTGGTGAAGAACCTGTACCAGCCTTCTTGTGATCGTTTGGGCGTGGCGCCTCCTCACGGCGCAAGCCGTAGAGCAGAGACACAGTGCTTTCCCGCTGGTGCCGATGACAGTGGCCCTTTACAGACCTGTCCGCCGCACGCTCTGTCTGTCCGCCCACTGGGTGATCGCCGCCCTTAGCGGAATGTTCCAGGCCTCAGGACGGAGGGCACCGTCTGAGGTGAGGGGGGACGCCTCGGCGATTCCGAACGAGTGGAAGAGCTGATCGGCCAGCAGCGACGCAGCCTCGATGAGGCCCGAGCCGGCATCCGCGAGGCTGTCGAGGAAGCCGGTGCCCTCTGCTGAAGCAACTCGGCACACGAACTCGCCATCCGGATAGGGCCGGCGTTGCTCCAGATGCAAGGGATACAGGTGCGACGGCTGCTGCCGACCGGGCCGAACCATGGGCTCTGGAGGAGCGTAGCCGTGTGAGTACATGCGATCGACCAAGTCGACTTCCATGCGGCAGGTGCCGGTGGAACCGCATCTGTCCCGCGCGTGCGCGCCGAGGAATGCCAGTGCAGACATGAGCCGATGCACGACGAGATCCGCTGGCGTAGTCAGCACTCGTTCTTCTGGATCCTCGTCTTCCTCGAACGACTTGGGCAGGGGCTGCGCCCAGATACCCGATCCGTCGGTGAACACGTATGCCAGGTCGCTGGGCGTCCGCGAGTCGGGATTGTGGAGCATCAGCCGTCGGGCTTGGACATGCACTGCCCTGAACGCCTGGGTGTCCTGGCCTAGGAGAGGCCGCGTCTCGAGCAGCTCGCATCGGTATCGCTCGAACGACTCCTGGTTGATGAGCAAGCCACCGGGAACGTCCGGTACCAGGGTGACGATGAGGTGCGGGGCGTTGCGGCCTGCCTCCTGAGCGATCAGGTCTTGCTGGATCTCCTTCATCCTGTCCTGACGCCCAGACAGGTCAGCGAAACGCTGATGGTAGGCAGTGGCCACGTACGTTTCTGTCAGCCATTCGGTCGTGCTGCCCCCGCGGCGGGGATACCTCAGCGTGGTAGTAGCCGCCTTCACCGGCGGCACAGTGATGGCGTGGGGCGCCTGCGGACTGCGCGGCACAGCGATGAGCAGGAACCCGTTCCCAGGGTTGTCCGGGTTGGCCTTGGCCACATGGTGCCAGCGGACCGGGGGAGCGGTCGAGGACGCGATGCGCTGCTGGAGGTCACGCAGATGAGAATCGTCGACTGCCACGTCGAATACCTTCGAGGGGACCCCGCGGTTCTCGGCCATGCCGATGATGATCAGCCCGCCGACGTGGTTGGCGAATGCGGCGACGTCCTTGGCCAGCTCCTCACGACTCTTGGCCTCACTCGTATAGTGCGCTTGCTTGTAGTCCAAGTCCTCTGCCTCGGCCGCATCTGGGTTCCCCACAAGCGCGGCGATGTCGGCGTAGGTGATGGCGTCCAGCGTCCCGCCGAACAGCTCTTCCAGGCGACGTGAGCGGAAGGTCATGCGCCAAGAATGTACTGTTCCGCCGCTCCATGCATTCGGCGCACCGACACCAGCCCATCCGTCCTCGGACCGTGCTCACGGTGTACCGGGCCGGCTGGTTCTTGTCCGGGCACAGACGGCAAAGGTGCTGTGTGCGTGCGCAGCTGGTCCCGCCGGGCGGCAGCGGCTCACCGGGCGCATCTCTCCCTCAGGCCAGCGCGCTGTTGGGCGGCCCTGGATGAGGCTGGCGAGGAGCTCGTCGGCCTTGCCCGCCACCTGCTGGAGGTCCGGATACCAGGCCTCTGACCTGTGGAGATGCCACTCCTTCTAGCCCCTGGCCGCGTAGGTACCTACTAGGTACCATCAGGGTTATGCCGTCCTTGAACGTCACCTTCACTGACGAGGAGCTGGAGGAGGTTCGTGCAGCCGCGGCCGCCGAAGGCAAGTCCCTCAAGCAGTACGTCCACGACCTGCCGCTGCGTGAGCGCCAGCGCCGCCAGTTCGTCCGCTATGCCGCCTCCTGGGGCGAGACGCACCGGGCCGAGTTCGACGAGGCCTTCCCCGACGAGGTTCCGCCCGCCACCCGGGAGCGTGGGGCGGACGCCGCCTGATGATCCTCCACATCGACGTCCCCTGGCTCCTGGACGTCCAGGAACAGGCCGTCCCGGAGGATGTCAGCGTTGCCGACTACTCCGCTCTCGTCGCCGCCGTCGCCCGCCACAAGACCCGCATCCCGCGCCCCATCATGGCCGACCCCGATCCGGCCTGGCGCGCCGCGGCGCTCCTGCACACCCTGATTCGGCTGCAGCCGCTGCCGTACCGCAACAGCCTGTTCGCCTGCCAGGTCACCGCCGCCTACATGCACGCTTCCGGCGAGGGCATCGACCCCCCGTACGGAGCCATGGCCGACCTCGTCCGCGACGTCCAGGCCGGCAAGGCCAGCGTCTACCAGGCTGCCGACCGTATCCGCACCTGGCGCATCTGACCCCCACTGAGCCGAGATACGTTCCGGCTCCGCGTTTCGTCATGCTGTGACATCCCGTCCGCTGGCCCGCGGCCCATCCCGGAGGAACCGTGCAGTTCACCGTCCTGCCCGCCCGCACGCTGCCCGTACCACGCCCAGGCGAGGTGTGCCTCGTGACAGACGACTGGGACGACTACCGCTTCAAGACGAGCTTCGACCTGTTCTACCCTCAGGCGAACGGCAGCGGTTTCCACAGCATCGGCCTCGTTAAGATCGGCCGGTTCGGCATGACAGCACCAAGCCGGACACCGGTACCACAGCGCTTCGACGCCCTGGACGGATCCTTCTTCTCACTTGGCCAGTCCGACGCCTACTACGACAAACTCTGGGATCTGGGCGCCGACGTCCAGAGCATGGTCCTGCACGCCCTGAGAGACGCCTCTGCCGACCAGGACCTATACTCCCGCGCCCATGATGAGCCGGTGATGCAAACATCCCTGCTCCGCACCCTGTCGGACAAGGCCGCCCTCGCACAGCGCTGGGGGAGGGGAATGATCTCCCCAGCGACACAAGCCATCACGGAGGTCACGCGCCGCCGTCTGTTCGATGCCCTCCGGGCAGCACCGTTCACCTGGTCCGGCAGCCTGGACGAGATCTCCTTCTTGCGCAGGCTCTATGCCCTGAACCAGCTGCCGAGTTTCGACACCCGCTTCGCGACAGCTGAAGGCGACATCGTCCAGCACCGCTTCAACAACCCGGAGGACTGGGAAGACGACTGGGTCTTCACCGACACCCGCTTCGCACTCTCCGACGGCCCGGACAAGATACTGCTCCGCTTCCTGGCAGAGATGATCCACCCCGCTGTCAGGACAGACGCGACCGAGGTGGAATACCTGCTGGCGCTGATCAATGACGCCCTCGCCCCCGATGGCTACCAACTCACGCCGGCCTCGATCGTCAGCGGCTACCCGACGTACGAAGCGCGCCAGACCGTCTCCCGCTCCACAGCGCAGGCTGTGGCGCCGACATCCTCCGCGCTGACTCTCTCCAGCCCGCCCGCCACCACACCCGGCACACCGGATCGCTACGCCGCAGTCCGCGCACTGGCCAACGGCGGCCGGGACGACTACCGCCGTGCCCAGTTCCGCCTTCCCGGCAGCAACATGGCCGACGTTTTCGATGCCATCCACAAGGCGACCGGCACCCGTGTGGCGGTGAAGCAGCTGCACGGACAGAACCCGCACAGCGACCTGGTAGCCCGTATGAGGCGGGAGATCGAGATTGGGCGCTGGCTCGACGGCCACCCGCACACCATGCCAGTCCTGGACCACGGCACCAACTTCACCTGGTTCGTCATGCCGTGGGCAGACGGCACCGCCCAGGAGCATCAAGCTCACCTCCAGAACCCCAAGCACCTGAGGGTCCTTATCGATGCCCTCACTTCGGTGCTGGCCGCCGCCCACCAGCCGCCTAACCCATGGATCCACCGGGACATCAAGCCCTCAAACATCCTCTTCCTGGACGGCCGATGGGTGCTCGCCGACTGGGGGGCCGTCCGCCGCCCGCCCGGCCAGACCACCAAGGCCGGCCGCACCCGCCTCGGCATCGGCACCGAAGGCTTCACCGCGCCTGAAATCTTCACGGCAAACCAGCCTGAAGTCACGAGCGACATCTACAGCGTGGGCCGAATCATCGCCTGGGCCCTCACCGGCCTGGAGCCCCGCGCCAACGTCGAGCTGCTCCCACCCACCCCTGGCCCCTGGCGCAACATCGTCAGAGAGGCCACACGGGAGGACCCCTCTCGCAGGCCCCAGAGCATCAGCGAACTCATTGCCCTGATCGAACGCGAGCTCGCAGCGATCCCCGAGGACCCCCACACGAAAGCGACGAGCCTCCTCCAGCAGGCCACCATCAACGTCACAGGCGCAGCAGCAGCACTCCTCACGCTACTCACCGACCACCCAGGCGACTACGAGCTCTACGTCGACGTCCTCACCCAGCTTCCCACCCAGCAGGCCTACTCGGCCCTGACACAAGACCCTGGCCGTGCCCGGAGTGTCCTGAGCGCCCTCGCCAGCCACGTGGACGGCGACGACACACACATCGTGCAGTTCGGGCAGGCCAACCTCGTTGCGGAGTGGCTCTGGCAGATCGCCGCGCAGGCAGCCACCTGGCAGCATTGGGACCTCCTTGAGGAATCCACGCAGACCATGTGTACCTGGGACGGCGCCTGGGACCAGTGGAACGCCCAGGACAAGATCCGTCCCTGGCTCGCCGGCCTCCAGGGCAACGCCGCAGCCGCTGTCGCCGGCATCCTGCGCCAGCACCCCGACTCGGCCAGCCACTTCCGCCATCTCGCTGAGGAACGGACCGCCGACCCTCGCATTCGGCAGGCGGTCAAGCTCCCTCAGCAGTGACAGCCCTGATCTGCTCGTCCAGAGTGCGAGTCCAGGTGTCCACGAACCCGCCGGCGCCGGTGTCGTCGCCGGGAAGGCGGAAGAGGTTCGGGTCGATGGCGAGCTGTTCCATCAGCGCCTCGTACAGCTCCCCCCACACGGGGTCCAGGCATGCCACCAGACCTTCTGCGAACTGACGGGGCGTCGGACTGATCGAGGCGAGGTGGCGCAGCATGAATCCCATGCCGCGTCCGTCGATGAGTGCCCGCAGCGCGGCCAGCCCGGGGGTGTCGGGCATGAACAGGCCGTGCAGCATGTACATCGCGTAGAACGGCCGCAGCCCGAGCAGCACCGCCCGAGCCCGTACCAGCTCCTCGTCACTCGCCCTACGTACCTGCTCCAGGCTGTCCACCTCTCCGAGCAGCTCCCACGGCACCGGCGGCGCTTCACCGCGCTCGGCCGCGCCCAGCATCTGCGCCCACTCGCCGGCCGTGAGATCGAACATGCCGACCGCGGCGAACCCCTCGGCAAGCGCTTCTGCCCCGACCTCCTGCGGCCCCAGCCCGAGCGCTGCGAACAGATGCACCACACCGCTGGAGCCAGGCTCATCCGGCGGATCCTCACCTGCCAACAACGCCGCCCGCATCACCGCAGGATGCACCGGCCGACTGTAGGGCCGCGCCGCGAGCATCCGGCCCGCCACCGCATACAGCGCATCCTGCCCCTCGTCACCCGCCCCCGCTGCGCTCCGTGCGACCTTGAGCAGCCGCTGCGACATCGCCCCTTCCAGCACCCACGCCAGCGCCTCACGCACCGTCCCTGCCGGCGGCTCGGGCACTACCGCCGTGTCTGGGGGCACGGGCATGCCGGCCTCGGCGAACCAGTCCAGCACGGCCAGCCGTCGGTTCCGTCCCTGCCGCAGATGCCGGGCAAGCGCCGCCGCGGTCTCGACCACGACCGGATCGACTGCCTCCACCACCGACCCTTGGCCCCGGCCGAGGCCCCGTCGCCGATGACGCGACAGTAACCCGGCACGCCTCCAGCTCTCCAGCCGGCTAGGCGTCACCACCACGCCCCGGGACGCGAGTTCACGTACCACCTGCTGATCAGCCGGACTCGGCGCTCCTCGTACCACACCGATCATTACAACCCCGAGAGGTACCTGCCCGGACGGAAATCCGCCTCTGGCTCACTGGTGGTCGGCACCCACTACCGCGGGGCACCGACGACGACCAGGAGACAGCCATGAACCCCCACCACCGCACACGCGTCCGTACCCGAGCCGCAGCCGTCCTCACGACCATCGGCTTCGGCCTCCTCATCACCACCGCCCTCCACTCCGCCCACCTCACACGCCTCCTGCTCGCCCTCGCCGCCACCCTCGGCGCGATCACCGCCACTCTCGCTCTCGCGGCAGCCTTCGCCCCCACCAACGCCACTCGCCAAGCTGCAACCCGCACCCTTGACCTCCTCCTGCGCCTCGTGCCCTGGTACACACCCCGCAGGTGACGTGGGGGCACCTCGCCGGCATCGGTGACTGCCGGCGGCGCCTGGGAGCATGCTGGGTCATGGACGAAGAGCTGAAGACCCTGGAGCATGAGTTCCGCAGCGAGCCGGGAAGTTTTCTTTTGCAGCTACGGTGCGATCTTGCCTGGGACCACGAAGCCTTTTCACGTCTGGAGACAGCCGCGCGTACGGTCTGCGAGCGTCTGCAAGACGCTGATGCGCTCCCCAGGTGGCTGGCGCAGGGCTTCTACCATCTGGCCACTGAGGTACCGGCCTGGACGAGTCACCCGACCCTTCCACGGCCGGAGCCGCATGAGTACTACGACGCTTGCATCGAGAGGCTGTCGGACCTCGCGGACTGGTTCTTCCTGGGATGGCACGCCTACACGGAGCCCATGTGTGGCCGGAGCTGTAGTCCCCCAAACTAGAATTTGCGATCAACGCAAATTAATGCGACCATCACAACCATGGATCTCGTTGCCGATCTCTCTGCCATTCGCAACCCCATGCCCACCCCGGACGCTGTCACTCCAGCTGACCTCTACCCAGATGCCTGTGCCGCCGTAGAACGTCACAGGATCGACGACGCACACCACCTCGAGGCCGCTGGCGACGGCCTCGACATCGATCCGCTCCTCCTGGCCCTCGAAGAAGCGCGCGCCCGCAAGTCCGCAGCCGATGCGGAGATCCGTCGACTCTTGGCCTACGGAAGGGAGTTCCACGGCACCCGCCCCTATCGCCTGGAAGCACTCGCCGAAGCCAGCGGCATGACCCCCTCCGGAATCCGCACGGCCTACGGCGCGGACGAACTGAGTCAGGTAGCACACGAGATCCACCGCGAGCCGAACGGCAAAGCTGCCAAGCCCAGCCGGCACCGCGACTGACCCCGTGCCCTTCCCCACACGAGCGGCCCAGGGCTTCATAGGGAAGGGCACGGCCCGCAGATCCGGATTCACCCAAAGTCCGGAACGAAGGAAACGCGCGCTTGCGCGGGTGCCGATAATTCGCGCTTGCGCGAATTATCTTGCCTTTTGAATTCCGCTTGCGGAATTCCATTCCGGCGCTTGCGCCGGAATCCGAATTGCGCTTGCGCAATTCGCGCTCTATGCCCCGGCTTGCCGGGGCATATCCCGCTCCGCGGG
>NZ_JBVHZJ010000099.1:0-21145 GCF_055574655.1 Streptomyces sp. NPDC029956
CCGAGTGTGAAAAGGCGGCCTCCGCCGCCGGGTCAAGGGTGGGCGCAGCCCATCGCGCAGCGACGCCGAAGGCGCCCTTGACGCGGTGGTGGAGGACGCCACACTCGGAAAGAGGGCGGCCGCACCAGAAGCCCACAAAGCCGGATCACCCTGAGGGCCTCAAGCCCCCGCCCCCGCCCCCGCCTCCGCCTCGTCCAACCCCTCCGCCAGTACCTCCGCCAGGTGCCGGCCCCGTACCCCCGCCAGGTCCGTCATCTGCGTCCTGCACGAGAAGCCGTCCGCCAGGACGGCCGCACCCGAGGGCGCGTCCCTCAGTGCCGGCAGCAGTTGGTCCTCCGCGCACGCCACCGAGACCTCGTAATGACCCGGCTCGAAGCCGAAGTTGCCCGCCAGTCCACAACAGCCTCCCGCCAAGTCCCCTGCCAGGCCCGCACGTTCCCGCAGGCGGCGATCCGCCTCGTCACCCAGCACCGCGTGCTGGTGGCAGTGCGTCTGGCCCGTCACCCGGCGGTCCAGGCGCGGCGGCTCCCAGTCCGGCGCCAGCGTCTCCAGCGCCTCCGCGAACGTCCGTACCGACGCCGCCAGGCGGGCCGCCCTCGGGTCGTCCGGCAGCAGTTCGGGCAGGTCGGTCCGGAGCGTCGCCGCACACGACGGCTCAAGGACCACCACCGGCCCCCCGGGCCTCGGGGGCCCCACCCCATCCCCCTCCATCACGTCCAGCGTCCGCCGCATCACCCTCCGCGCCGCCCCCAGCTGCCCCGTCGACACATACGTCAGCCCACAGCACACCCTCCCCTGCGGCAGCGCGACCCCCAGCCCAGCCGCCTCCAGGACCCGGACCGCCGCCCTGCCCACCTCCGGCTCCAGGTGGTCCGTGAACGTGTCCGGCCACAGCGTCACCGCCGGCGGGCGGGGCGAGGCGCGTTCGGCGAACCACGCCGTGAACGTCCCCTCCGCCACCCTCGGCATCGTCCGCTCCGGCGCCACCCCCGCGAGGCGCGCCGCGAACGGCAGCCGCATCCCTGCGTTCAGGCCCCGCCCGAACAGGTCCAGCCAGTGCGGCAGCCTGCCCATCGTCCAGTGCGAGCGCGGCCGGCGCAGGAAGCCCAGCGGTCCCGCGTAGTGCCGGTCGAGGAACTCCGCCTTGTACGCGGCCATGTCGACGCCCACAGGGCAGTCGCTGCGGCACCCCTTGCACGACAGACACAGGTCCAGCGCCTCCCGGACCTCCTCCGAGCGCCAGCCGTCCGTGATCACCTCGCCGAGCGCCATCTCGTGGAGCAGCCGCGCCCGCCCGCGCGTCGAGTGCTTCTCCTCCCCCGTCGCCCGGTACGAGGGACACATCACCCCCGGGCCCGAACTCGGTCCTTCCACCCTGCACTTGGCCACCCCCACACACCGGGCCGCCTCCCTGCCGAGGCCCACCAGCGGCAGCCCCGTGAACCGCAGGCCCTCATCGAGCGGGCGCGGGCGGACCAGCATCCCCGGGTTGAGGCCGCCGGCCGGGTCCCACACGTCCTTGACCGCGCCGAACAGGCCGACGAGTTCCTCCCCGTACATCCTCGGCAGCAGTTCGGCCCGCGCCTGCCCGTCGCCGTGCTCCCCGGAGAGCGAGCCGCCGTGGGCGACCACCAGGTCGGCCACCGCCTCCGAGAACCGGCGGAACTCCCGTACTCCCTTCCCCGTCCACAGGTCGAAGTCGATCCGGACGTGGACACAGCCGTCGCCGAAGTGCCCGTACGGAACTCCCCGGAGGCCGAAGTCAGCGAGCAGCGCCCGGAACTCGCGGAGGTACGCGCCGAGCCGTGTCGGCGGCACCGCGCAGTCCTCCCATCCCGGCCACGCCTCCCCGCCTCCCCCGGGCCCCGTCCGGGAGGCGCCCCCAGGGCCCCGTGTCGCCGTGCCCGCCGCGTCCTCCCTGATCCGCCACAGCGCCCGCTGTCCGGCCGGGTCCCTCACCACCGTGGAGTCGATCGCGTCGGCCGCCCGGACCAGCGCCCGGGCGGCGCCCTCCCCGTCGACCTCGCAGAACAGCCACGCCGCACCGCGAGGCAGCCCGGCGGCGCCCCGTACGAGATCGGCCGCCATCCCCTCCACGGTCAGCGGTCCGGACGGCAGGAGCCCCGCCGCCGCGTCCGCCGCCGCGCTCTCGTCCGCGTACCCGAGCACCACGAGCACCGGTTCCGCCGGCAGCGGGACGAGTCGTACCGTCGCCTCCGTCACCACGCCCAGCGTCCCCTCGCTCCCGCAGAACGACCGGGCCACGTCCACGCCCCGCTCCGGGAGCAGGGCGTCCAGCGCGTACCCGGAGATGCGGCGCGGCAGACCGGCCGGGTAGCCGGTCCGCAGGAGGGCGAGATGGCGGTCGACGAGGTCGAGGAGTCCGGCGGGGGCGCCCCGCCCTCCCGGCCCGAGCGTCAACGCCGCGCCTCCGTACGTCATCACGTCCAGCGAGCGCACGTTGTCCGCCGTGGTCCCCCAGGCGACCGAGTGCGCCCCGCACGCGTTGTTGCCGATCATGCCGCCGAGGGTGCAGCGGCTGTGCGTGGACGGATCGGGGCCGAAGGTCAGGCCGTACGGGCGTGCCGCCTCCCGCAGTCGGTCGAGGACGAGCCCCGGCCGGACCACGGCCGTCCGCGCCTCCGGGTCCAGGGAGACGATCCCGCCCATGTGCCGTGTGAGGTCGAGCACGACGCCGGTGCCCGTCGCCTGGCCGCCGATCGAGGTCCCGGCGCCCCGTGCGACGACCGGGGTGGCGCCGTGCGCCCGGCACACCTCGAGGACGGCCGCAACGTCGTCGGCGTCGCGCGGCGCGACCGTACCCGCCGGAATCCGGCGGTAGTTGGAGGCGTCCATGGTGGTCAGTGCCCTGGCGGTGACGGAGAAGTCGACCTCTCCGGCGACCGCGGCGCGCAGGTCGGCGGCCAGGCCGGACGCGTGTTGCTCGTGTGTTCCCACAAACCCAGGATGTCTCAGAGCTCGTCTCATCGGGCGGACATCCGGCGACCGGGCCCTTCCCGACCCGATACTCTCCGCCTCGTGGCTGATATCCAGATTCCCGCTGACATCAAGCCCGCCGACGGCCGTTTCGGCGCGGGCCCCTCCAAGGTGCGTACGGAGGCGCTGGACGCCCTGGCCGCCACCGGCACCTCTCTCCTCGGCACCTCCCACCGCCAGGCTCCGGTCAAGAACCTGGTCGGCGAGGTACGCACCGGCATCCGTGACCTCTTCTCGCTCCCCGAGGGCTACGAGGTGATCCTGGGCAACGGCGGCTCCACCGCCTTCTGGGACGTCGCGACCCACGGTCTCATCGAGAACAAGTCGCAGCACCTCACCTTCGGCGAGTTCTCCTCCAAGTTCGCGAAGGCCGCGAAGCTGGCCCCGTGGCTGGCCGAGCCGACCGTGGTCTCCTCCGACCCGGGCACCCACCCGGAGCCGGTGGCCGAGGCGGGCGTGGACGTCTACGCGTACACGCACAACGAGACCTCCACCGGTGTCGCCGCCCCGTTGAAGCGGGTCGCGGGCGCCGACGAGGGCGCGCTGGTCCTGGTCGACGCGACCTCCGGCGCGGGCGGTCTCCCGGTCGACATCACCGAGACGGACGTCTACTACTTCGCCCCGCAGAAGTCCTTCGCCGCCGAGGGCGGCCTGTGGCTGGCGGCCTTCTCCCCGGCCGCCCTGGAGCGGGCGCAGAGGATCCACGCCTCCGGCCGGCACATCCCGGAGTTCTTCTCGCTGCCGACGGCGATCGACAACTCGCTGAAGAACCAGACGTACAACACCCCGGCGCTGTCGACCCTCTTCCTGCTCAACGAGCAGCTGAAGTGGATCAACGGCCAGGGTGGTCTGGACTGGGCCGTGGCCCGGACGAAGGAGTCCTCGGACGCGCTGTACGGCTGGGCCGAGGAGTCCAAGTACGCGACGCCGTTCGTGACGGACGCGGCGAAGCGCTCGCAGGTCATCGGCACGATCGACTTCGCGGACGAGATCGACGCGGCGGCGGTCGCGAAGGCGCTGCGCGCGAACGGCATCGTCGACACGGAGCCGTACCGCAAGCTGGGCCGCAACCAGCTGCGCGTCGCGATGTTCCCGGCGATCGACCCGGCGGACGTGCGCGCCCTGACGGCCTGCATCGACTACGTCATCGAGAAGCTCTGAGACCCTGTAACACCCTGTAACGCCCTGCGGCATGAAGGCCCGGCATCGGATGTGCCCGATGCCGGGCCTTCGCCGTCCGGCCGTGCCCGATGCCGGGCCTCCGCCGTCCGGCCCGTGCCCGATACAGGGCCCTCGCCGGTCAGCCCGACTGGGCCTTCACATGGTCGATGACGGCGTCGAACTCGGCCGTCGGCGAGAACTCCACGACGTCGACGTCCTCCAGGGCCTCGGGGGCGTGTCCCGGCCCCCAGTAGTAGGCCTGTCCGGCCTCGTAGATCTCCTCGCCCGTGGACGTACGCATCCTGATCCGGCCCTTGAGCAGATAGCCCCAGTGGGGGCACTGGCACAGGTCGTCCTCCAACCCCTTCAGCGCGGGCGCCATGTCGGTGCCCTGCGGAAGGTGGATGAACGCGACGGTCATATCGCCGCCTGCCTCCTGCTTACGGAAGTCCAGGCCGCCGCCTTCCATGGCGACCGGAGTGCCTTCGCGAGTGAATCCCGTCATGATTCCGCCACGCCTCCTCCGTCGGTCCCCTTCCAGTCTCGACCCCCTGTGGCACCAGGTCGAGGCGGGGACGACGTCGCAGGTCAGCTCCGTCGCAGCAGACGCTTGACGCCGAAGACGAGGACGAACGCGCCCGCGAGGACCAGGAAGCCGACCGTGACGTTCCCCTTCTCGCCGTCGGCAGCCGGGGACTGCGGCGCCTGAGGCGCGCCCGGGGTGTCCGGGCTTCCGCCGGGCTTCTCCGGGGAGCGTCCGGCGTCCTGCCGTTCCAGCCTCACCACCCGGCTCTGCTGTCCCTCGGAGCCGAGCATGAACGCCGAGCCGTCCGTCGTGTACGTCACCGATTCCGCCTGCCCCTGGAACGGGGCTCCGATCGAGGTGCCCTCGTCGGCGAGCCGGCCGTCCTTCCACGCGTACTCGCGCGCCATGAGGTAGCCGCGCAGGACCAGGCGGTCGCCGTCCGGCGAGAACGCGCCGTCGGTGACCCACGGGACCTCGCCGACGCGCCGGAAGACGTTCGTCCCGGACGAGGAGAGCCGCTCGGGGCCCGCGTACAGGCCGCCGCCGTCCTCGTTCTTGCTCGCGATGTACACCCGGCCCGTCTTCGGGTGGACCATCAGCGCCTCGGCGTTGCGCGCGCCGTCGGCGTACTTCACGACGTACTGCTTCGCCGCCACCTTCTGGTCCTTCAGGACCTCCGGCTCCGGGAAGCGGTAGACCCAGACGTGGTCCCAGGAGCCGTCGAGGTTGTCGCCGATGTCGCCGACGTAGATGTCGCCGTCCGGGCCGACCGCGATCGCCTCCATGTCACGGGGGGTGCCGACGCCCTGCATGGTCAGGGTCGCGACCGTCTTCCCCGTGCGGGAGTCGATGCCGTAGATCAGGGGGGCGTCCTGGTCGTTGTGCGTCCAGTAAATCCCGGGGTGGGCCCGGCTGGCGGCCAGGCCGCTGGACTCGGTGATGCGGGAGTCCTCGATGGTGAAGTCCCGGTCCGGCTCCTGCCCTTCGGCACGGGCAGGACCGGCCGGGAGCAGCACCAGGGCCGCCGCCGCGCCGAGGGCGCACAGAGCAGATCGCATGTCCCCCAGCCTGCCACGACGCGGGCGCCGACATCGGGCGGGAAGATCGTCTGTCGCCGGGAGAGCTCCGCTCGCGCCGCGGCGAATCCCGCTTGACCGGTACCTCGACCGCTGCGATGGTCGCGATCATGCCCACCCCTCAGACCTTCTCCGCGCCCGACGGCACGACACTCGCCTTCCATGTGTCCGGAACCGGTGCCCCGCTCCTCTGCCTCCCCGGCGGTCCGCTCCAGGACTCCGCCTATCTCGGCGACCTCGGCGGGCTGACCGTGCACCGACAGCTGATCCGGCTCGATCTCCGGGGGACGGGGGCGTCGGCCGTGCCGGGCGACTCCTCCTCGTACCGGTGCGACCGGCTCGTCGGCGACGTGGAGGCGCTGCGCGCGCACCTCGGGCTCGACACCGTCGACGTCCTCGGGCACTCGGCGGGCGCGAACCTCGCCGCCCTGTACGTGACCCGGTACGCCGAGCGGGTCGGCCGGCTCGTGCTCGTCACCCCGGGCACGGCTGCCGTCGGGCTCGACACACCGCCGGAGGAGCGGCTCGCGGCGGCGCGGCTGCGGCGGGACGAACCGTGGTTCGGTCCGGCGTACGCGGCGCTCGAAGAGGTCACGGCGGGGCGCGGGACCGGCGCGAGCTTCCAGGCCGTGGCGCCGTTCTTCCACGGGACCTGGGACGAGGCCGCGCGCGAGCGGCACGCCGCCGCGGAGGGGCAGCGGAACGGCGAGGGCGCGGGTGTCTTCGCGAGCGAGGGGGCCTTCGACCCGGAGGTGACGCGTGCGGTGTTCGCGGAGTTCGCGGGGCCGGTGCTCGTGGTGGCCGGGGAGGGCGACGTGAACACCCCGGTCCCGACGGCGTCCGCGTACGCGGAGCTGTTCCCGAAGGCGGCCTTCGTCGTCCTGGACGGGGCGGGGCACTTCCCCTGGCACGACGACGCGGAGCGGTTCACGGGGACGGTCGGCGACTTCCTGCGGTAACCGGGGCAGGGGCTTCCGCGGTGGCCGGCGCCTGGAGAGGGGCTCCTGCGGTGGGCGGCTTCCTGCGCTGGGTGGCTCGCCCCGGTGGGCCCGTGTCCCGGATCACGTCGCAGGTCCGGGACGCCGTCCGCGATGATATGACCATGCGTTTTCTGTTCGTCGGCGACAGCATGACCATCGGACGCGCCGGCGACTGGACCTGGCGGTACCGCATGTGGCGGCATCTGGAGTCCACGCTGCCCGGCTGGTACGCGATCGTCGGTCCCCGCACCACGCTGTACGACCCCGCCGCCGACTCCCCGGCCTCGGATACGTACGCCGACCCGGCCTTCCCCGCCCCCGCCCGGCGCCATCTGGCCGGCTGGGGCGAGGGCTGGCTGCACATGGCACCCGTGATCGGCGACACGGTCGCCGCGACGGGAGCCGACGTGCTGCTGATCTCGCTCGGCCTGATCGACCTCGGCTTCTACACCAACAGCGAGCAGACCGAGGAGAACGTCCGGGCGTTCGTCGCCGCGGCCCGCGCCGCGAACCCGCGCGTCCGGGCCGTCCTCCTGCCGGTCATCCCCAACGTGCGCGCCGGATACGACGCGCCGTTCGCCCTCGAATGCGCCCGCTTCAACGAGCTGCTCGCGAAGGCGGTCGCGGACCTGGACACGGCGGCCTCGCCGCTCCTCCTGGCGGCGATATCCGAGTCGTACGACCTCGACGCGGACACCTACGACGGCACCCACCCGGGCCCCTCGGGCGAGCACAAGCTGGCGGCCGCCTTCGCCGACGCGATGCACCAGGCGTGGGGCCTGGGCGGCCCGTACCGCCCCTGACACACCGCCACCCGCTCACCCGCTCACGGTCTCCCCGCTCAGCGGCTCCGGTTGCGGAGGAGCGAGCCGATCCAGACGACGACGAAGGTCGCCACGGGGGTGATCAGGATCCACTCGGGGTTCATGGCGGAGTCTTCGGTGAACAGCAGGGCGACGAAGAGGAGGGTGGCGGCGAGGACCGAGCAGAGGGCCCAGGTCGTCGCGGTGGCGAGGGAGCCCTCGCGGGTGGACCGCCGGGCGATCCGTCGGTCGGCCCCGGCGCCCGGGGTCCAGTGGGCTCCGCGCAGCTCCTCCCAGGCGGCCCGGAGAACGGCGATCTCCCGGGCGACGGCGACGTTGTTTTCGTCCACGTACATGAGCTGGACCCGGCTCCCGTCACGCCGGTACATGAACGAGATGGTCCGCGGCTGCCCCTGGCCCATGCCGGCGCCGGGGTTGGGCACGGCCCGGATGTCGTGGATGTCCTTCCAGTCGAGCCGGCGGTTCTTGACCATGCCGCGGACCCGGATGCCCTTGAGGTCGGCGGAGGTGGCGCAGCTCCGGGCGGCGAGGACGAGCCAGCCGAGAAGGGCGACCAGCAGCAGGGTGATGAGGCTCCTCACCCAGCCGGGGATGCCCTCCTCGGTCCAGACCGGCAGCCCCGCGACGGGCAGACCGATGCCCACGGAGATGTAGACACCGGCCAACCGGCCGGGTCTGATCCGGTACTCACGCGGCAGTACGCGCTTCGCTTCCATGGTCCCCCCTGTGTCCCCCGTACGACCGGAGATCAGGTTAGAGCTCAACTCCTTTGTCATGAAAGGGTTTTGGGTGAACCTCAGGCGGCCCGCGTGAAGCGATTGGCGAACGTCGAGAGCGTGTACGCGCCGATGCCGAGGACGACCTCCAGGGCGTTGCGGCGGGTGTACCCCGCGGCCTCGAAGGCGGCCAGTTCCTCGTCGCTCACCGCGCCCGCGGAGGCGAGGACCCGGAGGGTGAACAGGCGGACGGCGGCGAGGCGTTCGGCGTCGGGCGCGGGTCCGAGGGCGGCCATCTTGGCCTCGTGTATGTCGACGCAGAGGTGGCACTGATTGCGTTCGGCGACGGTCAGGACGACCGTCTCGCGGGAGTGCGGGTCGAGGGTGGTGGACTCGAAGGTCTGACTGAGCCTCAGGAAGCCCTCCAGGGTCTCGGGCGACTCCTTGAGGAGGGCGACGGCACGGGCGGTACGGGCGGACATGTCCACGGACAAGGAGTCTCCAGGCTCGGGCGGGCAGAACGAGTAGAATCGACAACATGGTTGACCATGCGCCGAAGGAAAACGTAAACCAGGTTGTCGATATGGGCAAGGGAGAAAGCGCGGGAGACGGCGAGCACGGGGGCGAGCGCGGGAACAGGAACGGGAACGGGGACGGGGGCCGGGACGGGGGCCGGGGCTACGAACTTCCCCTGCTCCTCTTCGGCGGCTTCCGCACCCTCATCGACCGCCTCCACGCCCGCCTCGCCACCGAGGGCCACCCCGACCTGCGCCCCGCCCACGGCTTCGCCATGCAGGCCATCGGGGCGCGCGGCGCCACCGCCAGCGAGATCGGACGCCGCCTCGGCGTCTCCAAGCAGGCCGCGGGCAAGACCGTCGACCGACTCCTCACCCTGGGCTACGCCGAGCGCGCCGACGACCCCGCCGACGCCCGCCGCAAGCTCGTCCACCTCACCCCACGGGGGTACGCGGCCCTCGCCCGCTCCGCCGCGATCTTCGACGAGCTACGGGCGGAGTGGGCGGCGACCCTCGGCGCGGACCGCGTCAGGGACCTGGAGGCGGCCCTGCGGAACGTCGTCCCCGCGGAGACGGCGTTCCGCCTGGACGCCACAAGCTGGCTGGGCGCGCCGTAGGCACGCCTGCCGGGAGACGCCCGCCGCGACACCTGCCGAAAGACGCCTGCCGGGACGTCTGCCTGGAGACGTCTGCCGACCGGCCCTCCGCAGAGACGCCTACCAGGCGAAGGCCTCCGGCGAAGGCCCCGGGCCCGGGAAGATCTCGTCGAGACCCGCCAGGACCTCCTCGCTCAGCTCCAGTTCCAGGGCGCGCAGCGCGCTCGTCAGCTGCTCGGGCGTACGCGGACCGACGATCGGGCCGGTCACGCCCGGCCGGGTGAGCAGCCACGCGAGGGCGGTCTCGCCCGGCTCGAGGCCGTGCTTGTCGAGCAGGTCCTCGTAGGCCTGGAGCTGCGCGCGGGAGGCCGGGTCGGCGAGGGTGGCCGCCGCGCGGCCCTCCGTACGCCGCTTGCCCTCGGCCTCCTTCTTCAGCACGCCGCCGAGCAGACCGCCGTGCAGCGGCGACCAGGGGATGACCCCGAGGCCGTACTCCTGCGCGGCCGGGATGACCTCCATCTCCGCGCGCCGCTCGAAGAGGTTGTAGAGGCACTGCTCGCTGACGAGGCCGACCGAGCCGCGCCGGGCGGCGGTCTCGTTGGCCTGGGCGATCTTGTAGCCGGGGAAGTTGGAGGAGCCGGCGTAGAGGATCTTGCCCTGCTGGACGAGGACGTCGACCGCCTGCCAGATCTCCTCGAAGGGGGTCGCCCGGTCGATGTGATGGAACTGGTAGACGTCGATGTAGTCGGTGCCGAGGCGCTTGAGGCTGGCCTCCACGGCGCGGCGGATGTTCAGCGCCGAGAGCTTGTCGTGGTTGGGCCAGGCCTCGCCGTCGGCGCCCATGTTCCCGTAGACCTTGGTGGCGAGGACGGTACGGTCGCGGCGGCCGTCGCCCTTCGCGAACCAGGAACCGAGGATCTCCTCGGTCCGGCCCTTGTTCTCACCCCAGCCGTAGACGTTGGCGGTGTCGAAGAAGTTGAGCCCCGTGTCCAGCGCCGTGTCCATGATGGCGTGGCTGGTGGCTTCGTCCGTCTGGGGTCCGAAGTTCATCGTCCCGAGGACGAGTCGGCTGACCTTGAGTCCGGTGCGTCCGAGCTGCGTGTACTCCATGGGCGTCAAGCCAACTGCTTGGAGTGCGCTCGAAGCAAGAGGGTTCCCACGGGGTGGCAGACGCGGGCGCGTCGCGGCGAGGGGAGCGGCCGGGCGAGGCTCCGGCTACTGGCCCGACACCGATGCCACCGCGATGATCGCGAACATCAGTACGAGCACGCCGGCCATGATGCGGTTACGGGTTTTCGGATCCACGCTTCGAGGTTACCCGGCCGTTCCCCCCGGCCCTCACCCCCGCCCCCTCCACCCCCGCCGCGTGGCCGCGTCACTCCGCCCCGTCACCCCGCCCCCTCCAGCGGCCAGCCGCCCACCGTCTCGTACCGGGGCTGCTCACCCCGCACCCCGCTCACCGGCAGGTTCGAGCGCACCAGGGCCAGCTCACCCACCTCCCAGCGGGCGCCCTCGAAGGTGCCGAGCTCGTCGAGGAACGGGTGGAGGTCCGCGCCGTCGCCCCGCGCGCGGGCGACCGTGAGATGCGCCTGGTAGCGGCGGCGCTCGTCCATCGGGACCCCGGCCCTGCGCGCGGCGGCGTCGGCGCGCTCGGCGAGCAGCCGCAGCTCGTCGAGGTCCCCGGCGATCCCGGCCCACAGCGCGCGCCGCCCGAAGTGCCCGCCGCCGTGGAGCCGCAGCGGGAAGGGCGGGGTGCGGTGTGCGGCCCGGGCGAGCCGGACGCGCAGCTCGGGCAGCAGCTCCTCGTCGACCTCGCCCATGAACGCGAGGGTGAGGTGCCAGCCGGGCCGCGAGGTCCAGCGGAGCCCGTCGGCCCCGGGCAGCCGGTGGAGCCGGTCGACGACGTGTCCGAGTTCGTCCAGGTGCTCGGGCGGCGGCAGGACGGCGGCGAAGAGCCTCATGAGGCGAGTGTGGCAGCGGTTAGCCTCTGCGGCATGAAGATCTCGATCAGGAAGGGCGGGGTGGAGGACCTCCCCGCGATACTCGGCGTCCTCGACAGCGCGGTGGTGTGGCTGAACGGCAAGGGGATCACCGCGCAGTGGGGCACCGAGTCGTTCTCCGGGCGTCCCAGGGCGGTGAAGCAGGTCGAGGACACGATGGCCGCGGGTGATCCGTGGATCGCCGAGATCGACGGCGTACCGGCGGGGACGATGACGCTGACGCCGTTCCCCGGGCAGCACATCGAGCCGGCGGACGAGCCGGAGGTGTACGTACGGCTCCTGGCGACCGACGCCCGGTTCCACGGCCACGGAGTGGGCGCGGCGCTGCTCGCCCACGCGGCGGAGGAGACGCGGCGGCAGGGGGTGTCGCTGCTGCGGGTGGACTGCTTCGCGGGCAGCGAGGGCCGGCTGGTCGCGTACTACGAGGGCCGGGGCTTCACCCCGACGGACACGTTCCTCGTCGGCGACTGGGCGGGACAGGTCCTGGAGCGGCGGGTCTGAGGACCCGCCGTTCCGGTGGCCACGCGGTCAGCTGGACAAGGGGCTGCCGCAGGGCGGGGAAGGGGCGGACCCGGGCGGATGCGCCCGCCCCCGCCCCCGTCCCGTGACGTCAGGCCGCCGTCGCCAGCCGTTCGCGCGCCACGAACCGCACCTGTGGGTGCCCGTGGCGCCAGGCCCAGGCGACCTTGAGGCCGCCCACCCTGGCCAGGACCAGGCCCACGACGATCGCGGCCGTCAGGGAGATCACGCCGCCCGTCACGAAGCCGACGCGAGCGCCGTACGTGTCGGTGACCCAGCCGAGGAGCGGCGCGCCGATCGGCGTACCGCCGGCGAAGACCATCATGTAGAGGCTCATCACCCGGCCCCGCATGGCCGGGTCCGTCGCCATCTGCACGGCCGAGTTCGCGGTGATGTTGACCGTGAGGCCGATCATGCCGATCGGTACGAGCAGCAGGGCGAACAGCCAGAACGCCGGCGACAGGGCCGCCGCGATCTCCAGGACGCCGAAGACCGCCGCCGCGATCACCAGCATCCGCAGCCGTGTCGAGCCGCGCCGGGCCGCCGCGAGGGCGCCCACGAGCGAGCCGGCCGCCATGAGGGTGTTGAGGAAGCCGTACGCTCCGGCGCCGACGTGGAAGACGTCGCCGGAGAAGGCGGTGAGCCAGATCGGGAAGTTGAATCCGAAGGTGCCGATGAACCCGACGAGGACGATCGGCCAGATCAGGTCCGGTCGCGCGGCCACGTAGCGCAGGCCCTCGCGCAGCTGGCCCTTGCCGCGCGGGGCGCGCTCCACCTTGTGGAGTTCGCTCGTCCGCATGAGCAGGAGGCTCGCGAGGGGCGCGAGGAAGGACAGGCCGTTGAGGAGGAAGGCCCAGCCGCTGCCGACTCCGGCGATGAGGACGCCGGCGACGGCGGGGCCGACGAGCCGCGCGGACTGGAAGTTCGCCGAGTTCAGGGAGACGGCGTTGCGCAGCTGGTCGGGGCCGACCATCTCGGAGACGAAGGCCTGCCGGGCCGGGTTGTCGACGACGGTCACCATGCCGAGGAGGAAGGCGATCAGGTAGACGTGCCAGACCTGGATGTTGCCGGAGAGGGTGAGGACGGCGAGCGCGATGCCGCAGAGGCCGAGGGCTGCCTGGCTGACGAGCAGCAGGCGCCGCTTCGGGTAGCGGTCGGCGATGACTCCGCCGTAGAGGCCGAAGAGCAGCATCGGCAGGAACTGCAGGGCCGTGGTGATGCCGACGGCGGCGGCCGAGCCGGTGAGGCTCAGGACCAGCCAGTCCTGGGTGATGCGGGCCATCCACGTACCGGTGTTGGAGACGATCGCGCCGGTGAAGAACAGCCGGTAGTTACGGATCCTGAGCGAGGAGAAGGTTTCCCCCCGCCCGCGGGTGTCGAGGGTGGGTTTGTGGACGGGTGCGGAGTCTGCTCCGGGTCCCGTACTCAAAGTGCGTCGCCTCCTTGGCGCGTGGACTACAGGTGGGCGAGCTTCTCCAGGACCGGGGCGGCGGCGCGCAGCTTGGCCCATTCGTCCTCGTCCAGGCCCTCGGCGAGCGAGGCCAGCCAGGCGTTCCGCTTGCGGCGGGACTCTTCGAGCATGGCTTCGGCCTGCTCGGTCTGGCTGACCACCTTCTGCCGGCGGTCGTCGGGGTGCGGCTCCAGCCGGACCAGTCCCTTGGCTTCGAGCAGCGCGACGATGCGGGTCATCGACGGCGGCTGGACGTGCTCCTTGCGGGCCAGCTCGCCGGGCGTGGCGGAGCCGCAGAGCGCGAGGGTGCCGAGCACCGACATCTCGGTGGGGCTCAGCGACTCGTCGACGCGCTGGTGCTTGAGGCGTCGGCCCAGTCGCATGACGGAGGAGCGGAGCGCGTTCACGGCCGCGGCGTCGTCGGCTGTGCCGTGGGACAGGTCAGGCATGTTTGTTAGCCTAACTCATTACTCTGCCTAAATACCAACGGGGGCGCGCTGACGTCACACGGATCACACCCGTTTACCCCTACCCCCGTGCGAACCGCACCCACGCATCGCACCGAACCGCACGCGCGCACCGCGTGAACCGCACGCACGCAGATCACGCTTCCGCATCCATGTATCACCCAAACGAGTGAGTCGGATCCAGAAAGTGACGCAAAGGAGCCCCGGCTGCCCCGACCCTGAACGACATGGGATCGACAGTGCTCAGCCTGCGCATCGACGGTGAGCTGCTCGACCGGCTCAGAAGTCACGCCGCGAAAAGAGGAATGAGCGTCCAGGACTATGTCGTCCGGACGCTCATTCGCGAGGATTTCGACGAGCGGTTCAAGACCGCCGTCGACGAGACGGAGAAGTTCTACGGAGAGGCGGACGGGGAACCGGTGGCCGACACGGCCACCGACACCCCCCGCGATCACGTGAGGCCGAGCGCCGGCATCGCGTAGTAGAAGACGAAGACCGCCGACACGATGTACATGGCCACCGGGACCTCACGGCCCCGGCCGGCCGCGAGCCGCAGCGCGCTGAACGCGATGAAGCCGATGCCGATGCCGTTCGTGATCGAGTACGTGAACGGCATCATCACCATGGCCAGGAACGCCGGCACCGCGATGGTGTAGTCGCTCCAGTCGATGTCCTTGATCGAACCGGCCAGGATCAGGAAGCCGACCGCGAGCAGCGCGGGCGTGGCCGCCTGGGACGGAACCATCGTGGCCAGCGGCGTGAGGAACAGCGCCACCGAGAACAGACCGCCGGTCACGACCGAGGCGAGACCCGTACGCGCGCCCTCGCCGACGCCCGCCGTGGACTCCACGAAGCAGGTGGTGGCCGAGGAGGAGGTCGCGCCGCCCGAGGCGACGGCCAGGCCGTCCACCAGCAGGACCTTGTTGATGCCGGGGAAGTTGCCGTCCTTGTCGATCAGCTTGGCCTCGTCGCCGACGCCGAGGATCGTGCCCATCGCGTCGAAGAAGCAGGACAGCAGCACCGTGAAGACGAACAGGACACCGGTCAGGTAGCCGACCTTCTCGAAGCCGCCGAAGAGGCTGACCTCGCCGACCAGACCGAAGTCGGGCGAGGCGACGGGGTTGCCCGGCCACTCCGGGGTGGTCAGACCCCAGGACGGGACGGTCGCGACCGCGTTGATCACCATCGCCACGATCGTCATGACGACGATCGAGATGAGGATCGCGCCCGGCACCTTGCGGATGATCAGCGCGAGGGTGAGGAGGGTGCCCAGGATGAAGACGAGCACCGGCCAGCCGGTGAGGTGACCGTCGCCGCCGAGCTGGAGCGGGACGGTGGTGTGCGCGGCGTCGGGGATGCGGGAGACGA
The DNA here is from genome assembly GCF_055574655.1 of Streptomyces sp. NPDC029956. Lineage (NCBI taxonomy): Bacteria > Bacillati > Actinomycetota > Actinomycetes > Kitasatosporales > Streptomycetaceae > Streptomyces > Streptomyces sp. NPDC029956. The sequence continues at coordinate 15,196 of NZ_JBVHZJ010000099.1, forward strand.
AGCCCGAGTCGACGAGACCGATCAGCATGATGAAGAGGCCGATACCGATCGCGATGCCCTTGCGCAGGCCGACCGGGACCGCGTTCATCACACGCTCGCGCAGACCGGTCGCGACGAGCAGCATCACGACGACACCGGCGAGGACGACCATGCCCATGGCGTCCGGCCAGGACATCTTCGGCGCGAGCTGGAGCGCCACGACCGTGTTGACGCCGAGGCCGGCGGCGAGGGCGATCGGGACGTTGCCGATGACGCCCATGAGGAGCGTCGAGAACGCCGCCGTGAGGACGGTGGCGGTGACGAGCTGGCCGCCGTCGAGCTGGTGCCCGTACATGTCCTTGGCACTGCCGAGGATGATCGGGTTCAGCACGATGATGTAGGCCATCGCGAAGAAGGTGGCGAAACCGCCGCGGATCTCGCGGCCGACGGTCGAGCCGCGCTCCGAGATCTTGAAGTAGCGGTCGAGGCCCGAGGTCGGCTCCTGGGGAGCGGAAGGCTCGGGGGGCATGGCCTTGGCGGTGGCCGTGGTGCTCATGGGGTGGGGTTCCTCTTCGGGAGACGTCCGTTTGGCGGTTCGTACGAAGGAAACCCGCCAGAGGCAAACCGTTTCAGTATGAACACATGAACGAGCGAGCGTCTATCTCCGCGCGTAGATACGATTTCCCGCCACCTAGACTGACCCTCATGGCGAAGTGGACACCGAAGCACGAGGCACCCGAGCCCCTCGAAGGGCCCGTCGTCGCCACCATCACCGGCGGAACGATCCTGTGGTTCGTCCTCTTCCTCGTCCAGGTCCCGTTCTACGGCTGGTTCGACGACCGGGACCTGACCTGGTGGGTGTGGACCTGCCTCGCCGGCGCGGGCCTCGGCCTGATCGGCATCTGGTACGTCCGGAAGCGGGACGCGGCGATCAAGCGGCACGAGGCGGCACAGGCGGCGGAGACCACCACCGGACCGTCGACCGGGCCGTCCGCCGGGACCTCCGACCGACCCTCCGCCTGAACCCTGCCGGGACCACTGCCTGAACCCCTGCGGGGACGGCGTCGCCCCAGGGTCCCGAGCCCATCCCGCAGGCATGGCACCCAGGGACGATTCCCCTCCTCCCCCGGTCTGAGATTCGCCCTTCTCGGCAGGTGAACGGTCGATTCCGGTCGTACCGTCGAAAACATGACTCAGCGGGCGAAGATCGACACGGACGACAGCAAGGCCGAGGCGGTGGGTCCGCCCGTCGTCCACCGTCCCGCCGGACTCACCTCCGCCGAGGTCGCCGAACGCGTCGCCCGCGGCGAGGTCAACGACGTCCCCGTACGGAGCTCCCGCTCGACCACGGACATCGTCCGCGCCAACGTCTTCACCCGGTTCAACGCGATCATCGGCGTGCTCTGGGTGATCATGCTCTTCGTCGCGCCGATCCAGGACAGCCTCTTCGGCTTCGTGATCATCGCGAACACCGGCATCGGCATCATCCAGGAACTCCGCGCCAAGAAGACCCTCGACGGCCTCGCCGTCATCGGCGAGGCGAAACCCACCGTCCGGCGCGACGGCGTCGCCGCCGAACTCTCCACCTCCGAGATCGTCCTCGGCGACCTCATCGAACTCGGCCCCGGCGACAAGGTCGTCGTCGACGGCGAGGTCGCGGAGGCCGACAGCCTGGAGATCGACGAATCACTGCTCACCGGCGAGGCCGACCCGGTCGTCAAGAAACCCGGCGACCGGATGATGTCGGGCTCGTTCGTCGTCGCCGGCGGCGGCGCGTTCACCGCCACCAAGGTCGGCCGCGAGGCCTACGCCGCGCAGCTCGCCGAAGAGGCCTCCCGCTTCACGCTCGTCCACTCCGAACTGCGTACCGGCATCTCCACGATCCTCAAGTACGTGACGTGGATGATGATCCCCACCGCGATCGGGCTCGTCATCAGCCAGCTCGTCGTCAAGGACAACAACTTCAAGGACGCGGTCGCCCGAACGGTCGGCGGCATCGTCCCGATGATCCCCGAGGGACTCGTCCTGCTCACCTCGGTCGCCTTCGCGATCGGAGTCGTACGACTCGGGCGCAAACAGTGCCTCGTCCAGGAACTGCCGGCGATCGAGGGCCTCGCCCGCGTGGACGTCGTGTGCCTGGACAAGACGGGCACGCTGACCGAGGGCGGCATGGACGTCACGGAGCTCCGTCCCCTCAACGGCGGCGACGAGACGTACGTACGCAAGGTCCTCGGCGCCCTCGGCGAGTCCGACCCGCGCCCCAACGCCTCCCTCCAGGCCATCATCGACGCCTACCCGGACACGGTGGAGTGGCGGTGCACGGAGGCGCTGCCGTTCTCGTCGGCGCGGAAGTACAGCGGGGCGGCGTTCAGCGAGGGCAACGGCGAGAACTCGACCTGGGTGCTGGGCGCCCCGGACGTCCTCCTGCCCGCCGGGGACCCGACGCTCACCGAGATCGACCACCTCAACGAACAGGGCCTGCGGGTCCTGCTCCTGGCGCGGACGGCGAACGAACTCGACTCCCCAGACGTCGCGGCCGGCGCCCACCCGACGGCCCTGGTCGTCCTGGAACAGCGACTGCGGCCGGACGCGGCGGACACGCTCGCGTACTTCGCCGACCAGAACGTCGCCACGAAGGTCATCTCCGGCGACAACGCCGTCTCGGTCGGCGCGGTGGCCGGAAAGCTCGACATGCCGGGCGCCGAGCACACCGTCGACGCGCGGCACCTGCCCACCGACCGGGAGGAGATGGCGAAGGTCCTCGACGAGAACGCCGTCTTCGGCCGGGTCACGCCACAACAGAAGCGGGACATGGTGGCGGCGCTGCAGTCCCACGGACACACGGTCGCGATGACGGGCGACGGCGTGAACGACGTCCTCGCCCTGAAGGACGCGGACATCGGCGTGTCGATGGGCTCGGGGTCGGAGGCGACACGGGCCGTGGCCCAGATCGTGCTCCTGAACAACAGCTTCGCGACACTCCCGTCGGTGGTGGCGGAGGGCCGCAGGGTCATCGGCAACATCACCCGAGTGGCCACCCTCTTCCTGACGAAGACGGTGTACTCCGTCCTCCTGGCGGTCCTGGTGGTCTGCTCGCAGGTGGAGTACCCCTTCCTCCCCCGCCACCTGACGCTCCTCTCCACACTGACGATCGGCGTCCCGGCCTTCTTCCTGGCCCTCGCACCGAACAAGGAACGAGCCAAGCCGAACTTCGTACGGCGGGTGATGAGGTACGCGATCCCGGGCGGCGTCATCGCGGCGGCGGCCACGTTCACGACGTACCTCCTCGCCCGCCACCACTACAGCGGCGAAGGCGCCCTGGAGGCCGAGACGAGCGCGGCCACCCTGACGCTCTTCCTGGTCTCGATGTGGGTCCTGGCGATCATCGCCCGCCCGTACACATGGTGGCGCCTCGCCCTCGTCGCCACGATGGGCGGCGCGTTCCTCCTGGTCCTGGTCGTGCCCTGGCTCCAGGACTTCTTCGCCCTGAAACTCGTGGGCACGACACTGCCCTGGGCGGCGGTGGCGATCGCAGCGGCGGGTGGCCTGCTCCTCGAACTCGCATGGCGCTGGGTGGACCGGAGGTTCCCGGCCTGAACGAAGCTCCCCAACGCGGGGACACCACCGCTAGGGTGGCCGGTCGATCACGCATGATCGTCGGGTTGGGGTGGGGATGGCATCGGGGGAGAAGCGGCTCACCATGCTCGGGCACTACCAAGTGTCCGAGCTGCTGGGAGCCGGCGGAATGGGCGAGGTCTACCTCGCCCACTCACCGTCCGGGCGGGCGGTCGCCGTGAAGGTGGTCCGCGAGGAACTGGCGGCGAAACCCGGCTTCCGCGAGAGATTCACCCGCGAGGTCCAGGCGGCCCGGCAGGTGAGCGGCGCGTTCACAGCACCGGTGCTCGACGCGGACACGGAGGGCCTCACCCCGTGGATGGCCACCCAGTACGTCGACGGCCCGACGCTCGCCGACGTGGTGAACGACCGGGGCCCCCTGCCGGCCGACGAGGTCTGGCGGCTGGCGTCGGGGCTCTGCGAGGCACTGCGCGACATCCACCGCGCGGGCCTGGTCCACCGGGACCTCAAGCCCGGGAACATCCTGCTGGCCGAGGACGGGCCACGGGTCATCGACTTCGGCATCTCACGGATCGTGGACGCGACCGCCCTCACCGAGAGCGGCCAGATCCTCGGAACACCCCTCTTCATGGCACCCGAACAGTTCCGAACCCCCCGCGACGCGGGCCCCGCCGCCGACGTCTTCGCCCTCGGCTCGGTCCTCGTGTACGCGGCGACAGGCCACGGCCCGTTCGACGCCGACACTCCGTACGCGATCGCCTGGAACGCCGTCCACGAGGACCCGGACCTCGCCGGCCTCCCCGACTCCCTTCACCCCGTGGTGGGACCCTGCCTGCGCAAGGAACCCTCCGAACGCCCCGACCCGGAAGCACTCCTGGCCCTCCTCTCCTCTCGCCGAGAACGCCGTACCCAGCGCGTCTCGGCCCACGAGGCGGAACTGACCCGCGCACGCCGAGCCCGGTTGCGTCACGGGGCGCTCGCCCTGGCGGCCATGGCGTGCGCGGCGCTGGTGGTGGGGGTGTGGACGTGGTGGCCGGACGCGGACGACGACAGAGCGACTCCCCGCACTCCACCCGCCTCGGCGATCACTCCCCGTGCGACACCGACACCGGTACGGATGCCGGGCTGGAAGCCGTGGAGCAGACAGCTGAAGACCGGCGGACATTCTCGTCCGGACGAGATGGTCGACTGCAGCTACAAGCACTCGGCACTGTGGTGCACGGGTGGGGAGCTGCTGGCGGCACGCCTGGACCCTCTCAGCGGCAAGGTCCTCTGGGAAAGGAAAGCCCCTGAGAGGGGCTCTCCAGCCGTCCTGGGCGTGACGCGCCGGCTGGTGATCGCCGCGTCCTATCAGGGCGACGGACTGAACCACTCCTACAAGATACGGACGTTCGACGCGCAGTCGGGGCAGCCGGAGATCGAGCGGGTGATCCCGGGGGCGGAGACGTGCACAGTCGTCCAGGAGACCCTCTTCTGCGACCACGACGGAGGGATCTCCGCGTGGGAACCGATGAACATGACGCGCATGTGGACCGCCGCGCAGGGCTGGAACCTGCATCGACAACCGAAGGATTCTCCGTCGGACCGCGTCTACGTCGTGAAGCGAGACAACGAAGGGCGCACGACGGAGGTCGGAGAGATCACCCAGGGCGACGGCACGCGTCTCTGGCACCGCGACACTCCCAAGGGCGCCGACCTCGTCACCGTGTCCCAAGAGGGCTTCGTGTACCTCGCTTCGCCCAAGTGGCACGAGATGACAAGGGTCACCAGGATCGACCGCAGGACCGGCGCCGAGAAGTCCGTTGAACTGGCAGCCGCAGAAGAGCTCTTGGGCATCGTCGGTAACGTCTCGTACAGCCACCGTGGGGGCGTCATCAGCGCCTACGACATCGCGACGGGACGGCGGCTGTGGTCCCCCACCACACTCCACGAGGGCTTCTCCGCCCCGGCGGTGGCGGGCGACCGCATCTACTTCACCGCCGAGGACGGAACCGTCATCGCCGTGGACCGGCACGTCGGCGGCGTGTTGTGGCAACACCAGCCCCCGAGGGGCGACTTCGATGACCAGTTCTCGATTTCGCCCCGTCTCGGCTTCATTCCTTCACCCGTCGCCCTGGGGGACGTCATCATCGCGCCCGCTCTCACCTCCCGAGTCCACTCCTTCCTCGCCCCGGCGACAGGAACGACACCTCCGGCCACCGGCACAGGTGCGACCGCCGGGTAGAGCGGCTGCGGGCTGCGGGCTGCGGGCTCCTTGGGGTGGGCGTGCCGTGTGGGTTTCTGGTGGGACCGCCCTCTCCCCGAGAGTCGCTCCTTCCGGTGGTGCGTCAAGGGCGCTCCCTGCGGTCGCGTCGCTGCGCGATGGCCTTCGGCCACCCTTGACCCACCACCTCCA
>NZ_JBVHZJ010000100.1:0-19228 GCF_055574655.1 Streptomyces sp. NPDC029956
AGACTTCCTCCACACCTACAACCACCACCGCTGCCACACCGCACTCGGAGGACACCCGCCGATCAGCCGCGTCAACAACGCTGCGGGTCAATACACCTAGGGCCTGTCCGATGGGTCAGGGCCGTGACTGAGCAAAGATGGTGCCCATGGCCAGCGAACCCGTGCAGATCCCGATCGATCAACTCCGTCGCGCTTTGGACGTGGCGCTACAGCACATCGAAGCGTCGGCCGGGCCCACCGTGACGCTCAAGGAAGACCTCTTCTGGTCTGTCCCGGTCGACGAGCTCTACGACGTCGCCAGCGAACCCCAGGACCTTACGATCGGACAGCTTTCGGAGTCATGGCAGCATCTTGAGGATCTGCTTGCTCGCCAGGACCAGGCCGTGGGTCACCACTTGGTGTGGCTTGCCGACGTGATCCGGGCGATCGGCCAGGACGTCCCCTGACAAAGCTGCTGACGGGTTACGAGCGGAGCCATAGCCGGAGCGATGCAACGGTCACCGTTCCATGGAAGACATAGGCGCGCTTGTCGAAACGGGTGGCTACGGCCCGGAAGCATTTGAGCGCATTGAACGTCCGCTCTACTTCGTTGCGGCGTTTATAGATCGCCTTGTCAAAGCCAGTGGGCCGACCGCCGGCGCTGCCACGGCGCTGGCGGTTGGCTCGCTGGTCCATGCGCTCGGGAATGGTGTGCTTGATCTGCCGCCGCCGCAGATAGCGGCGGTTCTGGCGGGATGAGTACGCCTTGTCGCCGCCGACGTGATCAGGGCGTGTTCGTGGGCGGCCGCCGCTGGTGCGTGGGACACGGATGCGTTCAAGGGTCGGGATCATCTGTGGAGCATCGCCCCACTGGCCTGGCGTTATCAGGAAGGCGAGTGGCCTGCGGCCGCCCTCTCCCGCTAGGTGGATCTTGCAGGTCAACCCGCCTCGAGAGCGACCCAAAGCCTCATCGGCACGATGCTCAACAGGCTGGCCAGCTCGACCCGGGATGCGCGGCACTTCGGCACGGGCACCGGCGGCGTGCTGGTGGGCACGGCAGGAGGTCGAGTCCACGCTGACCATGCTCCAGTCGATCCGTCCGGCCGCATCGGCATCGGCCTGAACGGCCCGCAGGATCTTCTCCCATGTTCCATCCCCTGACCATCGCCGATGCCTGTCGTGCACCGTCTTCCATTTCCCGAACCGTGCTGGAAGATCACGCCATGGAATCCCGGTTCGCTGACGGAAGAGAATTCCGTTGATCACCCTGCGGTGACTCTTCCAGCGCCCGCCCCGCCCCACGTTCGTCGGTAGATGCGGCTCTAACCGAGCCCACTCCTGATCCGACAGATCACCCCGCCCCACACCTGTCCGAACGATTCTCCGGATGGACAGGTCACCTGACCCATCGGACAGGACCTAGGCCTGGTCGTGGCTCCGCCCCTGCCCCTGCCCCCAGTCACGCGGATGCGTCGGCGACGGCTTCGTCGGGTCCGGCCCTGCCGTGCTCGCCGAGCCGGCGGGCGAGCTTCCCGCGGCGGCCTACGGCACGCAGCCGGCCACGAGCAGAACCATGTACAGCTGCTGCAAGGTCACGGCGGGTCCCCTGGGGGCGTCCTGTCGACTAATGCCGGCGTCGGTGCAGGCGACGCCATCGGGTGTCGAGGCGGTTCACCGCCACCGCGGCCATGACCAGGCCGCCCGCCAGCGTCAGTCCGTGCGGAGCCAGCACTCCGGCGACGATGGCGGCCAGCGCGAGGGCCATGGCCAGCCACGCCCGCCCGCGGCGGTATTCCCGGGGTCGCCGGGGACGGCCCGTGCCCGGGCCGCGCGCGAAGCGGGAATCGTTCTGCCACAGCAGCGCTTCGAGGTCGGCGATCTTCTCGTCGTCGGATTCGCCCATGGCGGTCATCTCCCTTCGGTGCTCAGGCGAGCGCGAAGTAGCGGAGCCAGACGTACAGGCCCGCGACGGTGATCGTGACGGCGGTGACGGGGACCCCGTAGCGGCTGAACTGCCAGAAGGAGATGTGGTGTCCGCTGCGGTCGGCGATTCCCACGACGACGACGTTGGCCGAGGAGGCGATGATCGTCGCGTTGCCGCCGAGGTCCGCTCCCAGGGCGAACGACCACCAGAGCACGCCCGCCTCCTCCGTTCCGCCGGACGTGGCGACGATCTCGGACACGATCGGGCTGACCGAGGCGACGAACGGGATGTTGTCGATGACGGCGGAGGGGACGACGGAGCCGAACAGAAGGGCCATCGAGGCGCCGAACAGCCGGCCCTCGGTGGCCCGGGCGGCGGCCTCGCCGATGTCGGTGATGACCCCGGTCTGCACCATCGCGCCGACCATGACGAACAGACCGGTGAAGAACGCCAGCGTCTCCCACTCGACGTCGGCCACCACCTCCCTGGTGTTCAGCCGGGAGACGGCGAGGAGTACCAGGCCCCCGGCGATCGCCACGACCGAGGGCTCGAGGTGCAGGGTGGTGTGCAGGACGAAGCCGGTCATCACGACCGCGACCACGACACCGCTGACGGCCAGTGTCCTGCCGTCGGTGATGGCGTCCCGCTCGCGCATCGCCATGATCGTGGCCGCGCGCTCGGGGTCGTAGGAGAAGGCGGAGCGGAACATCCACCGGCACATGACGGCGAGCACGACGATCAGCAGCGCCGAGATGGGAGCCATGTGGAGCAGGAAGTCGTTGAACGACAGGCCCGCCCGGGAGCCGATCATGATGTTGGGCGGGTCCCCGATGAGGGTGGCCGCGCCGCCGATGTTGCAGGCCATCACCTCGGCGATCAGATACGGCACGACCGGCAGCCCCAGGTCGCGGCATACGGCGATGGTGACCGGCACGATCAGGAGCACGGTCGTGACGTTGTCGAACCAGGCGGAGAGGAACGCCGTGGTGAGGATGAGCAGCACCATCAGGCGGTAGGGGCGACCGCGAGCCCTCTTGGCCGCCCAGATCGCCACGAACTCGAACAGCCCTGTCCGCTTGAGGACGGAGACGATCAGCATCATTCCCAGCAGCAGGAAGATGACATTCCAGTCGATGCCCGTCTCGTCGGAGAAGAAGGCGTGCTCGGGGCTCGTCGCTCCGAGCACCAGCATCACCACCGCGCCCCCGAGCGCCGCGGTGACCCGATGCACTCGCTCCGTTGCGATCAGGACGTAGACGGTGGCGAACACCGCGATCGTCAGCCATGACGTCATGCTCACGGCGGAAGCACCCCGCTCGGCTCATCCGGCACGGCGGAGACAGAGACGGAGATGGAGACGGAGATGGATGTGGATGTGGATGTGGATGTGGGTGGTGATGGGGGTGGTGATGAGGAGGGGGATCGCTCGGGAGCTGGTGGGGTAGTCATCGGCGCGGACTCCGTTCGTGCCGTGGCCGTGAACACCAGCCACCAGCCCGACGCGACACTCCTCATACCAGCGGCCGGATGGAGCCGTGGGGGTGTTCCGTCACTCCACCATCACCCGCAGCATCAGTCACCCGCTATCGGGTCTGACACCCATATTTCGCACGGCGGTGCACGCAGTCGGCACCGCGTGCACGTCGACGCCGTGTTCGGCACTCCGTGACCGGCGGGCCGTGGCGGAGGTGCTGCGGCAGGGCCGTCCCGTGTGGAAGTGGGTACGGCCGGGACGTCCTCCCGGTGTCAGGAGCGGGCCATCAAGGCGGCGAGTCCCGCCCGTGTGGTGACGTCGGTCTTGCGGAACACACGCGAGAGGTGGGTCTCGACGGTCCGCGGACTGAGGTAGAGCCTGGTGGCGATCGCCTGGTTCGTGAGGCCCTCGGCCACCAGGTCGGCGATCTCCCGTTCGCGTGCCGTCAACGACGCCAACCACGAAGGGGTGGTGGCGGACGTGCGGGGTGCGGGCGGCCGTGTCATCTCCGCCAGGCCGACCAGCAGGCCGGCGCCTCCCGCGGTGGCCAGCCGGTGCCCCTGCTTCCACATGGCCTCACCACGCGCTCCGAACCCGGCGGCCGTCATCGCCGGGGCCGCGAGCAGCAGTGACCGCGCCTCCCAGAACACCGCACCGGCCCGTGCGCACTCCGCCGCAGCCTCGGAGAGCAGCGTTGCCGCCCTGCCGGCGTCGCCGTGGTGCAGTGCGAGCTGTGCCGCGCTCCGCATCGCGGAGGCACGTTGCACGGGTAGGCCGAGCTGCTCCGCTTCCCTGCCGGCTTGCTCGGACCACGCGGACGCGGACGGTACGTCCCCCGTGAAGAGGGCCGCCGTGACGAGGAGTTCCGTCAGGAGGGGGCGCATCGAGGGCTGCAGACCACGCAGGTCGTCTCCCCCGGCCCTGAGGAGGGCGTCCCGGGCGCGGTGCGGATCGCCGCCGGTGAGCGCCGCGTAGCCGAGCATGCACCAGGCCATGGAGGCCCGCCAGTTGTCGCTCGGTCCCATGGCCGCGACGGCCTCCTCCGCAGCCGCCAGTGCCTCGGGATCGCCGGGCGTGGACGCCGCGACCCTCACCTGGGCCTTGTTGGCTAGGACGAAGGCGAGCAGTTCACCGCTGCCGATCCCGCGGGCGATGTCCTCGGCCTCGTCGGCGAGTTCCCGGGCCGCCTGCAGGCGGCAGGTCTGGATCCGTACGTGTGCCTTGCACAGCAGCAGGAGCGGCAGGAGGTAGACCTGCCCGCTGCGCCGGGCGATGCCGAGGCCTCGGTCGGCATGGCGTTCCGCGTCGGTGAAGCGGCCGAGGAAGGCCTCCGCCCATCCCAGTCTGCCCAGCGGTTCGCACAGTGCCGTGAGGTCGTCGTCGGGCAGACCGTCCAGCAGGGAGGCTGCCTGCGCCGCGTACGTGCTCGCCGCCGCCACGTCGCCTTCGTAGGCCTCGCCGAACGCGGCGACGGCCAGTGCCCCCGCCTCGCCGCGTTCGTTACCGAGGGCCCGGGCGTCCGCGAGGGTCCGTGCGACTTCGCCCCGCATCTGCGGATAGGAGGCGTTGTGCGGTGCGGACGAGCTCAGTTCGAGGCCGATCGACACACGGTCGGACGGTGACGGTTCCGGCTGCCTGCGCACCTCACGACGGAGCAGTGCGATCGCCTCGGGATACCGACCGAGGTGCCGTTCCGTCAGGGCGCACAGGACGACCGCCGACGTCCGGACGCCGGTCTCGTCGGGACCGACCGTGCTGATCACCTGGTGCAGCAGGTCCCGGCTCTCCCGCAGTCCGCCGGAGACCCCGAGTGCCCGTGCCCGCCGCAGTGTCAGATCGCGTCGTTCGGGACCGTGTTCGGCCGTGTCGGGCAGCAGTCGGAGTGCGGCCCGGAGCCAGTGTGCGCAGCTCGTCGGAGCCGTCGCGGCGGTCTGCTCGGCCGCCTGCCTCAGTACGGTGTACGCGTGCGGGTCCCACGTGGTCACCGACTGTTCGATGTGCCGGGCCTGCTCGACGGCGGGTGCGCCGGTGCGGGCCAGTTCGGCGGCGGCGGCGCGATGGATCTCGACGCGCCGCGGAACCGTGGTGGACTCGTGGACCAGGGTACGGATCACCGGATGGCGCAGCGCCATCCGGCCGCCCGGGCCCGGTCGCACGAGGTCCCGTCGTACCAGCGTGTCCAGGTCGTCGTCGAGCTCGGCGTCGGTACGGCCGGCCACTCTGCGGATCACCGGGGGCACGGCGTGATCGCCGAGCACGGCGATGACCTCCAGGGTCCGGTGCTGCGACGGGGTCAGCGGGGTGAGTTCGTTCAGCAGCAGCGCTCCGAGTCCGGTGGGCAGTTCGCCGCGGCTGATCTCGGTGGAGGTCGAGGAGGACGTACGGCGGTCAGCGGCGTCCTCCCGGTACGCGTGCAGGAGGGAGAGGAAGTAGAGCGGGTTGCCCTCCCCCGCCGCATAGAGGTGCGCGGCCCGGTCGCGTGGCAGATCGGGGGCGAGTCCTTCGACGCAGTCCTGTTCCGCGAGCGGTGCCAGAGCGATCCGGAGGACCGCTCCGGTGTCGGCCTCGCGGGTGAGCGCCGCGGTGAGCGCGGTCGGCGTCTGCCGGTCGCGGCGGGCGACGACGAGGAGGACCGGGCCGGGGACGGGATGCCGTACGAGATGGTCCAGGAGTTCCAGGGAGGCCGGGTCCGCCCAGTGCACGTCGTCCAGCGCCACCACCAGGCCTTCGGACCGGCCGAGTTGGGCCATGAGCCGTGCTACCGACCGGTGGAGGCCGAAGCGGTCGGCGGTGGCGGGCGCCGGCGCGGGTGCCGGCCCGGCGCCACGGCCGCCGAGTATGCCGGAGACCGCGTCCAGCAGGTCGGGGGCATGCGGCGGGCGGTGGTCCAGATCGGCGAACGCGTCGGCGAACGGGTGGAACGGGAGGTGGCGCTCGTACTCCGCGGCGCGGCCGCGCAACACCGTCAGCCCTCGTCGCCGTGCGTGGAGGCAGAACTCGGACATCAGCCGGCTCTTGCCGATCCCTGCCGCGCCGGTGATGTCGACGAAGGACGGGGTCCCGTGGCCCAACCGGTCGATCACCGTGTCGAGCAGCGCCAGTTCGGCGGTGCGGCCGACGAGGGGGCTCCCGCCGTCGTGATGTGTGACCGCGCCTTCCGATGGTCCGACGTAAGCGATCTCTCTACCGAACTCCACGGCATTGTCTATCACGCCGAACGGACAGCCGTTCGAGACTTACGTGCACACCGCCTCCGGCACCTCCGCCGGGGAACCGGGCGGCGCGGCCCGCCGCATCCTCAGCCGAACAGGCTGAACACGGCAATGGCGATCGAGACGACGATGCCCACCAGGAGTCCGATGACGATGGCACCGACCTCGAAGGCGATGACGAGCAGCAGGTAGTCGCCGTTGTGGCTGAACGTGGCCTCCCGCGCGCTGGCACTGAACGACAGCGACAGGGCCAGGAACGGTCCGAGGATGAACCCGGTGACGGTGATCCACGTGCCCAGGGCGTAGCCCGACAGCTCGTGGGCCCTGCCTCTCGCCATCCGCACCTCCACGGTGCTGCCCGGCTTGTGCGGCGTGGCGGCCTTGTCCAGGATGACCCGCCGTGAGGGCTCGCCCGCCGCACGCGGCGTGTACATGCCGCTGCAGTCGGTCCCGTCCGCGTACCCCTCCGCGTCGGTGGCCTCGTAGCACGAGGAGATCGTCATGACGCCGTCCACGGGGCCGAACCCCAGAACGGCCGCCAGGTGGGGTCCCGGGAGCAGCCAGATCAGCCACCCGCCGACCGCGAGACTGACCACCGCTCCGGTCAGGCCCACTCTTCGCGCCCAAGCCCCCGCCGTTCGCGCCACACGGCCCGCCCTCCTGGAAGGCGGCCGTCACGCGAACCACCTGTGCTGTGTACGGCTCACCGAACCGACGACGACCCTCCCACCGGTTGCACGGCCGCGAGTCCGTGGTTTCCCTGACATGCGCTACGTAATCCAGGGTGGTGCGTGGGGGCGGCCGGTCTGCGACTACGTAGCGAAGTACGTGGTTCCACCGACGCCGCCGGAAGCGGATCCTGCGAGCATCGGGCCTCGTGCCGCGGCAGCCGCGTGCCCGCCGCCGCCGGCACGCGGCTGCTTTCCCCCGTCGAGCAAGAGGTGCTTTCGTGTCACACCGCGTTCTGGTTTCCACCCTCCTCGGAGTCGTCCTGACGCTGTCCCTCGCCGCCTGCGGATCCGCGGCGGACGAGGACCCGGCCGTCCCGGGCGCGACCGCCGCGGGCAGTGTGACCGACGGGGGCGCGACCGACCAGGGCGCGGCGCGGGACTGCCCCGAGAAGCACGCGGCGACCGTGGAGGACGACAAATTCGGAGGAACGGCGGAGATCGACCTGTGTGCGCGTCCCGAAGTGCACCGGCCAGCTGTCAGCGCGGCCTGGACCAGCGTCTACGACAGACCCACCGTGAGCCCGCCCCTCAACATCATGCCGGTCTCCTGCACGGGCACGTCCGAGGACACCTGCAAAGTGATCAAGGTGGGTGACTCCGAACTCTGCAATCAGGCGAAGCCGAACTGCCACCCGCGGCGCGGCGAGGAAGTCCCCGTCATCTGTTCCGCCGTGGACAAGCTGAACTCCGACAGGCTCTACTACGGCGTGCTCCTCGACAGCAAGCGTCTGCTGGCCATGGGGACGGAGAACGACCGCCGCTACACCCACGACTTCACCGACAAGGGCGACATCGCCGTGGGGTATGTGGATGCCAGGCGGTTGGAGAAGGTACAGGGCAAGCTGCCCGCCTGTGACGGCACTCTGCTCCACGGCTCGGGTGCCCGCACGTTCGCGCAGATGCAGGGCCTCCCGCTCGGCTGACGAGGCGACGTCCCCTGATGACCGGACGGCCCTGACGCCTCACGTCCAGGGTGCGCGGTTGGGGAGCCCCCGTGGCATCGCGGGCAGGGGCAGGCCGGAGGGCTGGGGGGCACCACCGGCCGGTCGGCCGCGCGACTCAGGGACGCGTCAGCGCGTCGATGGAGTCCAGCTCCTCGTTGTCGAAGTCGAGGTTGCGGAGAGCGGCCACACTGTCCTCTAGCTGCCGTGCGCTGCTCGCTCCCACGAGGGCGGAGGTGACGCGGCCGCCGCGCAGCACCCAGGCGAGGGCGAGCTGGGCCAGGGTCTGGCCACGGGACGCGGCCATGTCGTTCAGGGCGCGCAACCGGGTCACCAGGTCCTCGGTGACGGCGTCCCGGTTCAGGAAGGGGCTGTCACTAGCGGCCCGGGAGTCTTCGGGGATGCCGTTCAGATAGCGTCCGGTGAGCAGGCCCTGCTCCAGCGGGGAGTAGGCGATGGAACCGACCCGCAGGTCGTCGAGGGCGTCGAGCAGCCCCTCGTCCTCCGGGCGTCGGTCGAGCATCGAGTAGCGGGGCTGGTGAAGCGTGAGCGGCGTGCCGAGCTCGGCGAGGATGCGGGCGGCCTCGCGGGTCTGCTCGGCGGAGTAGTTGGAGACGCCGACGTACAGCGCCTTGCCCTGCTGGACCGCGGAGTGCAGGGCGCCCATGGTCTCCTCCAGGGGCGTCTCCGGGTCGAAGCGGTGGGAGTAGAAGATGTCGACGTGGTCGAGGCCGAGCCGGCGCAGGCTCTGGTCGAGCGACGACAGCAGGGACTTGCGGGAGCCCCACTCGCCGTACGGGCCGGGCCACATCAGGTATCCGGCCTTGGTGGAGACGACCAGTTCGTCGCGGTAGGGCGCGAAGTCCGTCCGCAGGAAGTCGCCGAGGGCGGACTCCGCCGAACCGGGCGGGGGGCCGTAGTTGTTGGCCAGGTCGAAGTGGGTGATCCCGAGGTCGAAGGCACGGCGCAGGATGGCGCGCTGGGTCTCCGCCGGACGGTCCGGACCGAAGTTGTGCCACAGCCCGAGGGAGAGGGCGGGGAGCTTCAGACCGCTGCGCCCGGAGCGCCGGTAGGGCATGTCGGCATAGCGATCGGAACGAGCGGTGTACAACGCGACTCCATGGTGTGGGGCAGCACCCGGTCATCGGGTGGTGCGGGGAGGGTGTTCGTGCTGTGACCAATCTCCACTGTCCCGTGGGCATGAATCCAACAGGAGAATCCGATGGGATTCAGCGCTTAGGCTTCTGAATCATGGAACTGCGCCATCTCCAGCACTTCGTCGCCGTCGCCGAGGACCGGCACTTCACCCGGGCCGCGGAGCGGCTCACGGTCTCCCAGTCCGGGCTCTCGGCATCGATTCGGGCCCTGGAGCGGGACCTGAGGGCGACCCTGTTCGTACGGAGCACCCGCCGGGTGACGCTGACAGAGGCCGGGCGGGCGCTGCTGGTCGAGGCGGAGCGCATCCTGGCGCAGGTACGGGCCGCTCAGGAGGCGGTCGCGGCCGTGCAGGGCGTGGTGCGAGGCACGCTCTCCCTCGGGGCCGAGCAGTGCGTCGCCGGAGTGCACGTGGCGGGACTGCTGGCCGCGTTCAGGCGGCGGCACCCCGAGGTGGAGATACGGCTCCGGCAGGAGGGTGGGCTCGCGCTGACCGAGGACGTCGCCGACGGACGCCTCGATCTGGCCTTCGCCTACCGCACCCGGGCGGACTCCGACCAGCTGCGCTCGGTGCCCCTGGCAGCCGAGCCGATGACGCTCCTGTGCCACCCCGAGCACCCACTCGCCGCGGCCCGGCCGGTCCTCGCCCTCGGAGACCTCGCCGAGGAGGTCTTCGTCGACTTCCACCCCGGCTGGGGACCGCGACGGGCCACCGACGCGACCTTCGCGTCCGCGGGCGTCCCGCGAACCGTGAGCCTGGAGGTGAACGACGTACACAGTCTCCTCGACCTGGTGGAGGAGGACCTCGGTGTGGCTGCCGTACCCCGGCATTTCCGCCACAAGCGCCGGTCCCTGCACGCCATCCCTCTCACCGACGCCAGCGAGGCCGTCTACGAAACGGTGGCCCTGCTCCCACCGCCACAGGCCACCAGCCCGGCGGCCCGCGCACTGATGGCACTGGTGGAACAGGGAACCACGCACTGACCCACACGCACTGACCCCACCGAAGGGGCGAAGCCGGTGAACCGGGTGATCCGAGGATCCCCGTGAACCTGGCGAACCTCGCGTACGCGCCCCATCGATCATCGGATCATGCGCCTGGTGGCCGGGAACGGGGAGAGGCCCGACACGGAGCGGGCACTGTCGGGCGTTGTTCCCGCCGTCACTGCGGCCGGTGGTCTCATGGAGACGGCCACCGGCGCCCGCGCGTCCCCGGTGGCGGCGCGTGGCTCGCGGGTGTGTCGGAGCGGTGCCGAGGCGCGATCCGGATTTCTCGGAGTACGGCGGTCTCCGGATGTCGAGAACGTGCGACCGGCTCCGTCCCAGGGACGTCAGCGGCTGCCGGCAGCCGCACGAGGAAGACAGAAGGAGAGACCGGCATGGCGATTCAACGGATGGACAACGTCGGCATCGTCGTCGACGACATGGATGCCGCCATCGCGTTCTTCGTGGAACTCGGTATGGAACTGGAGGGCAGCGGGGAGGTCGAGGGCCGCTTCGCAGACCAGTGCACCGGGCTCGACGGCGTCCACTGTGACATCGCGATGCTCCGTACCCCTGACGGTCACAGCCGACTCGAGCTGGCGAAGTACCGCAGTCCCGAGGTGATCGACGACGGTCCGCGCAACCGGCCGCACAACGTGCTGGGCACGCATCGCGTCATGTTCGCCGTCGACGACGTCGAGGACACCGTTGCCCGCCTGCGCCCTCACGGCGGCACACTCGTCGGCGACATCGCACGGTTCGAGGACAGCTACCTGCTCTGTTACGTCCGCGGCCCGGAGGGCATCATCGTCGGACTGGCCGAACAGCTGCGCTGAGCGACGGCGTGGGCGAGGCGCGGTGTGGAATTTCGTTTCGCAGGCGGGGAATCCGGGCGGGTCAGTACGCGTACGCGAAGATCAGCCACAGGGCGGCGAGCGGCACGACGGACCCCGCGAGCAGTGCCAGGGCTGCCGGGGCCGCCGCCGTCAAGCGCTCCCTGCCTCTGCGCCGACCGGAGCGAAACGCCAACCGGGCCAGGACGAACGGCAACGCCACCAGCACCAGGAGGATCACCGGTACCACGACTCGGCTGAACGAGGTGGTGCCGGAATCGGTCAGCAGATTCGCGGCGGCCGCGCCGAAGACCAGCACCGGGCCGGCCAGCAGGACGAACGCGAGGCCCGACGCGATGACGACGGTCAGCACGACGGTCAGCCGCTCGGCTCGCGTCGTTCCCACAGGAACGTCCGAGGCGCCTCTGTTCTCCATGACCACTCCCCCATGTGCCGGTCTCTCCGCTCCCGTCGATGTTCGCGTCCTCACCGTGGAACGCGCGTCTCGGCCCGCCCGCGGCCTACAGCGGCGGCGGAGCAGGCGCCAGGGTGGCGGACTCGATGATCTCATGAGGCTTCGTGCGTGTGACGGGGTCCGTTCCGTACGGATTCGAGCAAGCCCGGGAACAGCGTGTCCAGGTCGTCGCGGCGCAGGCGCACCAGTCGGGAGCGACCCTGGACGGCGGCACATCACCCTCTGGGTCGTCGCCGGGATCGGCCTGTGAGCCGTCGGCATCGCCGTCGGCCTCACCACCTCACCCTGGCCCTGACCCCCTCACCACCCCGAACCCTCGCCACCACCCTCGTCGGGGCAGCCATCAGCGGTCTGGCCCTCATCTGACACCTGGGAACCACACGTCGCACGCCCACGACCGCCCCCACCGCGAGCCGCCGCGAGGATGCGAAGATCGGCGGATGGTACTCGTAGGTGAGTTCTTTCTTGCAGGGGACGATGAGTCCGCGCTGCGGGTGGGCCCCCGCAGGAGTCATGACTTCCCGGCTGTCCCGTGCGACGGCATCTACCCGGATGAGGCGGTGATGAGGTGGGAAGCACAGCTGACGGGCGCCGAGAGCGCACTTCGAGCCGTGGTGCCCCTGGCGAATGACGGGTTCACCGTCTTCGCCGTCCCGGAGCAGCTGTGCGTGGCTCTGGCCACTGAGGACGGGGACCGGCTCGAAGCTGCAGCTCTTGCCTGGGCCGAGGCTGTCTCCGAACCGGATGATGAGATCTCGCCGGACTACGCGGTACACCTCGTCGAACGGGTGTCAGCCCTGGCCGGCAGTCGCAGGGAGAAGCACCTCGACCTGTACTGCTGGTACTTCGCGCCCTGATCTCGCTGCAATCGGGCCGAAACGGGCGTGCTTCCGCCCGGGGCGGTACCAGACCTCGCCAGTAGAATCAGGCGCCATGACGGTCACCACTCCCGTATCGCCCGCGCCGGCCGGTTTGTCCCGCAGGGCCACGTCGTTCGTCGAGTCGGAAGGCATCCGTGTTGCCCGGCAGGACATCGGGCGTCACCGCGACGCCTGGATCGAGCACGGTGTCCCGGCTGCGGAGATCGATCGCGCGGTGGCCTTCGAGGACCGTTGGGGCGGTCTCGCCCTGCCACCGGCGCCGTTCTACGAGAGCGGCCCGCGCGTCCTCGGCGCGGACGTTCCCGAAGGCTCGGCCGCTGAGGGCTGGCGGATCCCGGCCGGGGACTGCCGATACTCCATGGCCTACGGATTCATGATCGGCCCCGATGGCGAGTTCGGGATCGACGGCTACCACTGGGCACCGCTGCATGCCAGTACGGAAGGCTGGGTGGAGTCGTTGGCCCTGGCCAGCCACGCGAGGCGCTGGGCCAGAACCGTCACGAGGATCACCGGCGAGGCTGTCGACTCCCTGGACCTTGAAGGATATGAGCCGGTACCTGAAGTGCAGGGCATGACCGACACCTGGTGGCGGGACAAGAACTCGCTCATCGCCCTGTATCGGGGAGTGGCCGTCGGAATGGACGCCCCGGGATGTCTTGAAGCTCATGTCTACGGTGGCCTCGACGAGTGGGGCCTCCACGGCGGCTGACCGTCAGCCGGGACACCGTGCGTTCCACGACCCGGCGATGGCTGCCGAGGCGTGGGGAGGACTCGATGCCACGGCGGGCACCGGGCCGGCTCAACCTCCACCGGTCGCCCCTGGCGCTGTTCGACGCGCTCTCCACCGTGTTCCTGATCAGGGGTGAACGTCGAGGAATCGACCTCGCCCGCATCATCATGCCGACCGACCTCGCCGCCAACCGGTACGCGGTCCACGGCATCCGGCACGGCGACCCTTCACCGGACTCACCGGACTCACCGGACTCACCGGACTCACCGGAGAATCGGGGTCACGCCGGTCGCGGCGACGGAGAGGTCCCAGAGGCGTGCGGCCTCGTCGGGGTCGATGGCGTACGCGCGGACGCCGCCGTCGTCCATGGGCTGGTCGGGGGTGGAGACACGAGCGATGTCGCAGTCCTCCAGGTAGAGCCCGCCGCGGCCGTCGAGGAGCGGGGACGTGGCGGCCCACAGGCCGGTGGCGGCACCCTGGGAAGGGGTCTTGAAGCCGACGCCGATCACGTTGCCGTGCTCGTCCACCCAACCACGGTCGATCTGTTCCTGGAGGGCCATCTCGCGCTGGAGACCGGTGATGATCTTGCCTGGGTGAAGGGCGAACGCACGGACGCCGTCTCCCCGCCCGAGGGCGTCGAGGTGCACGGCGAACAGGGCGTTGGCGGTCTTGGACTGGCCGTAGGCAAGCCACTTGTCGTAGCCGGTACGGAAGTGCGGGTCGTGCCGGCGGATCCCGGTCAGGGTGTGCCCCGCAGAGCTGTTGACGATGACACGCGCGCCGCCGGCGGCCTTCAGGAGCGGGTACAACTCACAGGCGAGGGTGAAGTGCCCGAAGTGATTCGCGGTGAACTGGCCTTCCCAGCCGGGCCCGACGCGCCGCTCCGGGGTGGCCATGACTCCCGCGACGGCCATCAGCAGGTCGACCCGGTCGGCGATGTCGTGGATGTGCGCGGCGGCTGAGCGGACATCCACGAGGTCGGCCAGGTCCATGGCGATGACCTCGCAGCCCCTCACTCCCTGGAGCGCGGTACGAGCGACGTGGGGGCGGCGGGCCGGAACGATGACCCGGGCCCCGGCGGCCGTCAGGGCCAGGGTGGTCTCCAGACCGAGCCCGGAGTAGCCCCCGGTCACCACAGCGGTCGTACCGGAGAGGTCGCAGTCGGCCACGATCTCCGTGGCGGAGGTGGCAGCGGAGAAGGGCGTGCCCAGCGGCTGCTGGTCAGTAGTCGTCATGGCTCCGACGCTACGATCTAGAGCGAGGTCTAGATCAAGTCCAGGAGCGAGCAGGATGACGACCGAAGCGGACGCGCAGTCGTTGAGCATCGGCGAAGTGGCCGCACGGACGGAACTGAGCGTGCACGCCCTGCGCTTCTACGAGCGCGAGGGCCTGCTCGTCGGGCCCGTTCGGCGCACGTCGGGCGGCAGGCGGCGCTACACGTCCCCGGATGTCGACTGGCTGCTGATCTGCGTCAGGCTCCGCGAGTCCGGTATGCCGCTCGCCGACCTCAAGAACTTCGCCGAACTGGTACGGCGTGGTCCGGGCAACGAGGCGGAACGCCTGCGACTGCTCGACGCCCATCGGCAGCGCGTCGACGCCCAGATCCAGGCACTGGAGGAGTGCCGGTCCGTCATCGCGTGGAAGGTAGGCGTCTACGCCGAGCACCTCGCGCGCGACGAAGCCGGCGGACTCTGGGATCCCACGGTCTGAGGCGGTCAAATAGGCCGAAGATCCGCGGGCGCTGTGCCGAAGCAGCTCGGTGTGCGCTGTGCCGGATCGACTCCGCGGGCCCTGGGCCGGATCGACTCCGCGGGCGCTGTGCCGGATCGACTCCGCGGGCCCTGGGCCGGATCGACTCCGCGCCTTCAACCGCCTCCTGCCTTGGCGGGCAGCGTCGCCGATGCCCGCGCGTCGCACCGCTTCCACGGGGCGACGCGCGGGCGGGCCGCCCGCCGGCCAACGTCGACGCATCAGCCGGTTTCGAGCAGGCCTTCGCGCAGGCGCGTCATGGTGCGGGAGAGCAGCCGGGAGACGTGCATCTGGGAGCAGCCCAGGCGCTCCCCGATCTGGGACTGGGTGAGTTCTTCGACGAACCGCAGGTGGATGATCTGCCGATCGCGTTCTTCGAGGTCCGCGATGAGCGGGGCCAGGGCGTGGAAGTCCTCCACCAGTTCCATGGCGGGGTCCTCGCTGCCGATGAAGTCGGCCAGGGAGGCCTCGCTGTCCTCGTTCTCGCCGCTCAGCGCGGCGTCGAGGGACGAGGAGTTGTAGCCGTTGGAGGCCAGCCGGGCCTCGGTGACCTCTTCCTCCGTGAGGCTCATCAGCTCGGCGAGCTCCTTGACCGTCGGTGTCCGGCCCAGGCGCGTGCTCAGTTCCTCGGTCGCCTTGGCCAGTTCCACGCGGGCCTCCTGCAGGCGACGGGGTACGTGCACCGCCCAGGAGGTGTCCCGGAAGAACCGCTTGATCTCGCCGACGATGTAGGGCACGGCGAACGTGGTGAACTCGACCTCCCGCGAGAGCTCGAAGCGGTCGATCGCCTTGATCAGGCCGATCATGCCGACCTGGACGATGTCCTCCATCTCGTCGCCGCGATGACGGAACCGCCCGGCGGCGTAGCGGACCAGGCTCATGTTCATCTCGATGAGGGTGTTGCGCGCGTACTGGTACTCGTGCGTTCCCTCCTCCAGCACGGTGAGCTCCTGGAAGAAGACCTTCGACAGGGCCCGCGCGTCCTTGGGCGCGACAGCCAACGCGTCCGGGATCACCGGCAGCGTTCCCGTTCCGGCCTCGATCTCCTTGGCCGACATCATGGTGAGCGTCACGCCGTTCCCCTTTCACGTGTGTTCCCGACCCGGTTTCATGGGCCCCGTGCCAGCTCGCCTACCCGGAGCTCCGCAGTCCACACACATGAATTTGTCGAGAGCTTCCTCGACGAGCGGAACCCGGGGTGCCTCGTCGGTTCGTGTGTACCGGATGTGAGGGGCACTCAGTGGCCCTCCCCCGCGGCGTACGTCGGGAACCCCGGGCAGCGGAGGCCCTCTTCCTCCACAGGTCGCTGGGTAGGAGGAAGGTGCAGTCGGTCGTTCGAAGGAGAGAGACATGGCACGGGATCCCGCACTGAGAGCCGTCGGTTGGGCTCGATCGCTGCCCCTCGGCAGCAGCGTGAAGACGGCACGCGACTGGACGCGTGAGCACCTGGCGGCGCTCGACTGGGCGCGCGACGCGCCGGACTTGGTGGACTCGGTGGTACTCGCCGTCTCCGAGCTGGTCACCAACGCCCACGTCCACGCCCACAGCGACGCGCAGCTCATCCTCACGTGGGACGAGGAGTGCCTGCATGTGACCGCGCACGACGCGTCGCCCCGTGTTCCCGAGCAACGCCATCCCGACGACGATGCCCTGGGCGGGCGCGGCCTGCTCCTGATCGACGCGCTCGCCGACGACGTACGGATCCGCTCCTGCCCGCGGGGCAAGGACGTCACCGCCTGCTTCGGCCGGCCCGCACACGGCCGGCCGGAGTGAGGCAGGTGCGTGCGAAGGGCGAGCGGACAGCACCCCCGTACGAGAACGCGCGCTTCACGCGTCCCCGTACGGCTGGCCCTGTGGCGACCCGCACAACCTCACCTCAGCGCCTGAGCGAGGCGAGCAGGGGCTGCCAGTCGATGTGGCTCTCCTCAGTGCCCTGCGGCACCAGGGCGAACGTGTCCCGTACGAGGCGGGCCAGCTCGTCCTGGTCGCACCTGACCATGGCGCAGTGGCCGGCCGCGCCGAGCCGCAGGAGAAGCCTGCCGTCGGAGGTGGGCCGCAGATGGACGTCCCCGGCACCGGTGGCGGTCAGCGATCCGGCGAGGACCATCTCGCGGTCGACGCGCCACACGACGGGAGCATCGCCCAGGAGATGGAAGTCGATGCTCAGCGCGTGGGGGTCGCGAGAGGTGTAGCCGACGGTGGTCTCGATCGGAACCGCCGCGTCCGGGGTCAACAGCTCCATGGTTATGGGCTGCGCGAGGACGCGCGGCGACGGAAGGGGCGCGACAGGGTGCTGGGGCATGAGGTCCTCCGGTCGAGGGGACGTGGCGAGCGGGTGCGGTGTCCGCTTGACCCGTCCCCTCCCTGCTACACCTCGTGCACGCGAGACGGATGTGCCGATGGCGTCGCGGTTTCGTGAAGGCCGCGGGAGCAAAGCTGCCGGAGGGCAGCGGGAGCATCGCCCCGTCGGAGCCGCCCGAGCCGTCCGAGGCTGCGGGAGCGGAGCGCGTATACGCAGGTGGGGGTACGCGGGGGGGCGTTCGCGGGTGGGGCGACGTCCCGCGGCGGGTACGCGGGTGAGGGTAAGCGGGTGGGGGCGCGACGCCCGCGGGTACGCGGGTGAGGGTACGCGCGTGGGGCGCGACGCCCCGCGACGACGTGGCCCGCGCGGGGAACGCCGCGCTGTGGTCAGCGCGGGCGCCGGTCCGCCGGGGCCGCCGGGGTCGCCGCGTCGGCGTACCCCGGCAGGAGGGAGAGGCGCGCCCGGACCCGCTTCCCCTCCGGTTCCGGCTCCACGCTCAGGCTCTCGCAGACTGCGACGACGATCTCGACGCCGTGCTGTCCGATCCGGCGGGGGTCGTGTCCGCGGGGTACGGGAGCGGCGGACGCACGATCGAACACCGAGATCTCCAGGGTGTCCTGCCGCAGCTCCAGCAGCAGTCGGCAGGGGCCGACCGTGTGCCGGACCGCATTGGTCACGAGCTCGCTGACCACCAACTGCGCGAGCTCGACACGCTCGTCGATCACCGGTTCACGCCGCACGGACGGGGCCGCCGCGAGAAAGTCGGCCGTGAAGGCGCGGGCGGCGGCGATCGCGCCGCCGGATGCGCCGTCGTAGACGACACTCGCGGACAGCAGAGGATCCCTTGCCGCGGGCTGCCCGGTCGTCGCGTCCGTCATGGCGCGGTACTCCCCTCGTCGCCCGGAGCCGCCTACCAGCGGTACCAGCGGCTCGTGCCGCCCTTGGTCCGGGCCACGAAGCCGAGCAGCCACAGGGCAAGGAGGATCACGGCGATCCACCAGAGCGCCTTGGCCGCGAAGCCGGCGCCGAGGAGCAGCAGAACGAGCAGGAGAACGAGGAGCAGGGGGACCATGCACATCCACCTCGGGAAGGACGGTAGCGAAGGAGACGGATGGGCGGGTACGGGGTGTACGCGCCGCCGGGAAGGGCCGGGGGCCCCGCCCCCCTCAGAAGCGGCGTTCGAGGCGCAGGGCCACCGGTCCGAGGCCGCGTCGCCGCGCCCGCCGCCCCAGCGCGTACGCGAGGGTGATGGCGGCCGCCGTGCCGGCGGCGGCACCCGCCGTGGCCGCCTTGTGCGCGCGCACGGCGGTCCGCAGCGTGTCTCCGGCACCGCGGGCCGCCTGTGCCGCCGTACGAACCTTCTCGGGGAACGGGGCCGGCAGGGCAGGCGGTTCCCCCAGGTCCGCGTAGACCTCGGCCGCGTCGGCGCCGTACGTCTCCGCCGTGTCGGGGTCGTAGGCCTCCGATACGGCAGGGTCGTACCGCTCCGCCATGTCGGGGTAGTCCGGTACGACATACGGCCCGGTCCAGGGGATCGGGTTCTCGCCACTCTTCTCGGAAGCACTCATGAGGGCCGTCTCACCCCGTGCGCCTGCGGTAAACCTCTACGTCGCACCGGTCCGCCTCCTGGTGTCGGAGGAGGTCGTCCAGGGCGTGGACTCCGTCCTCGGTGGGACGACGGCGTGGGGGGGGGGGGGGGGGGGGGGGGGGGGGGGGCGGGGGGGGGGGGGGGGGGGGGGGGGGGGTGGGGGGAGGGGGGGGGGGGGGTGGGGGAAGAAGGGAAGGAGGGGGGGGGGGGAGGGGGGGGGGGGGGGGAGGCGTAGATAGACGCCAACCCCAAAGATCCCCATAGGCCGCA
>NZ_JBVHZJ010000101.1:0-18106 GCF_055574655.1 Streptomyces sp. NPDC029956
CTCGTCCCCCTCAAACTCGACCTCCGCACCCTCCAACGCGAACACGACAACACCCACACCCTCCCCACCCTCCTCCGCACCCTCGTCCGCAACCGGCGTCGCCGTGCGTCCGGCGTCGTCGACGGCGGCTCCCTGCGTGAGCGTCTGGCGGTGCTGCCGGAGGGCGAACGCCGTCAGGAGCTGGCCCGGCTGGTCTGCGGTGAGGCCGCGGTCGTCCTGGGCATCGCCGACGCCACCACCCTCGCTCCGGACCAGGTGCTGAAGGACCTGGGCATCGACTCCCTCATGGCGGTCGAACTCCGCCGCCGCCTGTCCGCGGAAACGGGAGTGTCACTGCCCGCGACCCTGGCGTTCGACCACCCCACCCCGACCGCCATCGCCACACTCCTCCTCGACAAGCTCGCGCTGACCGGATCCGCCAAGCCCGCCACCACCCGCCGCACCCGCCGCACAGCGGGCGACGAACCGATCGCCGTGGTCTCGATGGCCTGCCGACTGCCCGGCGGCATCGACACCCCCGAAGCCTTCTGGGACCTGCTGTCCTCCGGCGGGGACGCCATCAGCGGATTCCCCGCGCGGTGGAGCGGACAGAACCTGTACGACCCGGACCCGGAGGCGGTGGGCAAGAGCTACGCCCGTGAGGGCGGATTCCTCGCCGATGTCGAAGGCTTCGACGCGGAGTTCTTCGGCATCTCGCCGCGCGAGGCGCAGTGGATGGATCCGCAGCAGCGGATCGTCCTGGAGACCGCCTGGGAGGCCCTGGAACGAGCCGGCATCCGCCCCGAGACGCTCAGCGAGAGCCGCACCGGCGTCTACCTGGGCACGATGGGCTCCGACTACGACAACGTCCACAACCACGACCTGGACGTTCTCGACGGCTATGTGAGCACGGGCAACGCGAACAGTGTGATCAGTGGCCGGGTGTCGTACTCCCTCGGTCTTCAGGGCCCCGCACTGACCGTCGACACCGCCTGCTCCTCCTCCCTGGTCGCCACCCACCTGGGCGTCAACGCCCTGCGCAACGGCGAGTGCGAGACCGCCCTCGTCGGCGGCGTCACGGTCATGTCGACGCCGGCGACGTTCGTGGAGTTCAGCCGTCTCAGGGGACTCTCCCCCGACGGCCGCTGCAGGAGCTTCTCGGCCGATGCCGACGGCGCCGGCTGGGCCGAAGGCGCCGGCATCCTCCTCCTCAAGCGCCTCTCCGACGCCGAACGCGACGGCGACCGGGTCCTCGCCGTCATCCGCGGCTCAGCCGTCAACCAGGACGGCCGCAGCCAGGGCCTCACCGCCCCCAACGGCCCCTCCCAGCAGCGCGTCGTCCAAGACGCACTCGCGGCGGCCCGTCTCACCCCCGCCGACATCGACGCCGTCGAGGCCCACGGCACCGGCACCACCCTCGGCGACCCCATCGAGGCCGGCGCACTCGCCGAGGTGTTCGGCCCGACCCGCGACACCGACCAGCCCCTCTACCTCGGCTCGTCGAAGTCGAACATCGGACACGCCCAGGCCGCGGCCGGCGTCGCCGGCGTCATCAAGATGGTCCTCGCCCTCCAGCACGAACAGCTCCCCAAGACCCTCCACGCCGACCAACCCAGCCCCCACATCGACTGGACCGACACCGGCCTCCAGCTCCTCCAGGACAACCAGGACTGGAAGCGCGGCGACCGCATCCGCCGAGCCGGCATCTCCTCCTTCGGCCTCAGCGGCACCAACGCCCACCTCATCCTCGAAGAAGCCCCGAAGACCGAGGCTGAGTCGACTCCGGAGAACCCTTCGGACCACCCTCTCCCCCTCCTCGTCTCCGGTCGCAGCGAGGCCGCGCTACGCGCACAGGCCGCCCGCTGGGCGGACTGGATCGAGGACCGGCCCGAAACCCCGCTCGCCGAGATCACCACCACCGCCGCGATGCACCGCACCCACTTCGACGTCCGCGCCGGAATCCTGGCCACCACCACCGAAGAAGCCGTCACCGGCCTACGGGCACTCGCCGAGGGGGCATCGCATCCCCTGCTCGTCCGCGGGCAGGTCGCCCCCGGGACCGAGGGCGGGCTCGGAGTCCTGTTCACGGGGCAGGGCAGTCAGTACCGCGGCATGGGACGACAGCTCTACGACACCTTCGCCGCCTACCGCACCGCCTTCGACGCCCTCTGCGCCGCCATCGACCCGCACCTCGGCCGTCCCCTCGCCGACATCGTCCTCGCGACGGACAGCGCCACCTCCACCTCAACCTCCACCGTCACCGACGACGCCGGCGACGACAAGCAGATCGACGCGACGGAGTTCACCCAGCCCGCACTGTTCGCCCTGGAGGTCGCCCTCTACCGGCTCTGGGAGTCGTGGGGCGTCACCGCCACCGCCGTCGCCGGACACTCCGTCGGCGAGCTGGCGGCGGCCCACGTCGCCGGGGTGCTCTCCCTCGAAGACGCCGCCCGGCTCGTCGTCGCCCGGGGCCGGCTCATGCAGGCCTGCCGGTCCGACGGCGCGATGCTCTCCGTCGAGGCCACCGAGGCCGAGGTCCTCGACGCCATCGGCGAGCGGGAGGGCCTCTCGGTCGCCGCGCTCAACACCTCCACCCAGACCGTCGTCAGCGGCGACGCCGAGCCCTTGGCGGCGCTGGCCCGGCACTTCTCGGACCTGGGCCGGCGCACGCACCGGCTCACCGTCTCCCACGCGTTCCACAGCGCCCACATGGACGCCATGCTCGACGCGTACGCGGACATCGCCGAGAGTCTCGGCTACGACGCCCCGACGATTCCCCTCGTCGACACCGTCACCGGCGGATGGCACGCCGCGGACACGGCTCCCGGCCAGGGCGTCCGCAGCCCGCACCACTGGGTGCGCCAGGTCCGGGAGGCCGTCCGGTTCACCGACGCCCTCGCCACGTTCGACGAGCACGGTGTCCGCCGCTTCCTGGAGTGCGGGCCGGCCCCGGCCCTCACCCACATGGGCACGCAGACCCTGACGACGGCGCACTTCACGCCGAGCATGCGCAAGAACGCCGCGGACGCGGGCGATGCCGGTGGTGTCGGTGAGGCCGTCGTCCTGCTCGGCGGGCTGGCCCGGCTGCACACCGGCGGTCACCCCGTGGACTGGCGCCGTGTCCTGCCCGCCGCCTCCGGGCACCGGCCAGCACTGCCCACCTACGCCTTCCAGCACGAGCGGTACTGGAAGGAGTCCAGGTCCTCCGGAGACGTACGGGGTTCCGGGCTCCTCCCCGGCGGTCACCCCTGGCTGACCGCGACGGCGACGCTCGCCGGCGACGACGGGCACCTGCTGTCGGGCGTCCTGTCCCCGTCCGAGCACCCCTGGCTGGTGGACCACGCGGTCTTCGGCGCGGTCCTGCTCCCCGGGACCGGTCTGCTGGACCTGGCCTGGGCGGCCGCCCGGGCCGTGGGAGCGGACCGCGTCGCGGATCTCACCCTCGCGCGGCCGCTCGTCCTCGCCGGCGACGCCCGGGTGCGGATCCAGGTGCGCGTCGGTGTTCCGTCGGCCGAGGGCCGGCGCACGATCGCGATCCACAGTCAGCCGGAGGAAGCCGCCGACCAGCGGATCTGGACCCTGCACGCCGAAGGCGTGCTGGCCGACGGCGACGCGGAGGCGGCTCCCCCGCACGCCGAGCTGAGCACCTGGCCGGTGCCCGGCACCGAACGGGTCGACCTGACCGGCTTCTACGAGGGGATGGCCGACAAGGGCGTGCACTACGGCCCGGCCTTCCGGGGCCTCACCGAGCTGTCGCGCCGTGGCCGCGTCGCGTACGGCCGGATCGTCCTGCCGTCCGACGGCGGGCTGGACGTCGCCGGCTTCGGCGTGCACCCGGCCCTGTTCGATGCCGCCCTGCACACGCTGGCCGGGACCTCCGCGCCGGACGGGGACACCGGCGGTGACTCCGTGCTCCTTCCGTTCGCGTGGACGGACGTGGCGCTGTACGCGACCGGCGGCACCGAACTGCGGGTGCGGGTCGAGCTGGAACCGTCCGCCGACGACGGTCCTGCCCGGGCGTCGGTGCTGCTGGCCGACGGGACCGGCGCCCCGGTGGCGCATGCCCGCGGCCTGGAGTTGCAGCGGGCCACCGCCGAGCAGCTCCGGGGAGTGGGCCGGGCGGACTCCGACCACCTGTACCGGGTGGAGTTCCAGCCCGTGGAGACGGACGGCAGCGCGCCCCTGGCCGCCGTGGCCGGGACCCTGGTCCTCGGCGCCGGCGGGATCGTGGAGCGTTCGCTCGGCGCCCTCGCCCACCCGGACCTGGACGCCCTGCTGGCGGCGGACCCGGCTCCGCGCCGTATCGTCGTCGACCGTACGCTCAGGCCGGCCGAGACGGACGACGTCACGGTGCCCGCGTGGGCCCGGCACACCGCCGTCACCGAACTGGCCCTCGTACAGCGGCTGCTGGCCGATCCGGCGCTGGCGGACACCGAGGTCGTCTGGGTGACGGGCGACGCCGTCGCCACCCGGCCGGACGACGTGGTCGACGCCCTGGGCACGGCACCCCTGTGGGGCCTGGTCCGTTCGGTCCGTGCCGAGAACCCGGAGCGGAGCCTGCGTCTTGTCGACATCGCGGCGGACTCCGAGAGCCCCGAACTGGCGGCCGCGGCGATCACCGCCCAGGACGAGCCGGAACTCGTCCTCCGCGGCGACGTGCTGCTCGCCCCGCGGCTGGTACGGGCCGGGGCCGGCGACGCCGTACGGGTGCCGGGGCCGGACGCCGGCCCGTGGGCGCTGGACGTCCCCGAGAAGGGACGCCTCGACGCCTTCGCGGTCGTGCCCCTGGACTCCGCCGAGCCCCTGGGCGCCGGCGAGGTACGCGTCGAGGTGCGTGCCGCAGGGCTGAACTTCCGTGACGTCCTCAACGCCCTGGACATGGTCCACGCGCCGAAGTTCGGCCTGGAGTGCGCCGGGGTGGTCCTGGAGGCCGGGGCCGACGTGACGCATCTGCGGGTCGGCGACCGGGTGATGGGCCTCGCCGTGGGCTCCTTCGGTACCGAGGTGCGGGCCGATGCCCGGGTCATGGCCCGCATCCCGGACTTCCTGACGTTCGCCGAGGCCGCGACCGTACCCCTGACCTTCCTGACCGCCTACCACGGTCTGGTCGACCTCGGCGGGCTGCGTCCCGGCGAGAAGGTCCTGATCCACGCCGCGGCCGGCGGTGTCGGCATGGCGGCCGTACAGCTCGCCCGGCACTTCGGCGCCGAGGTGTACGGCACGGCGAGCGCCGGCAAGTGGCCGGTGCTGCACCGCATGGGCCTCGACGACGACCACATCGCCTCGTCCCGCGACACGGAGTTCGCGGACGCGTGGCGCGATCGGGGCATCGACGTCGTGCTGAACTCGCTGGCCCGGGAGTTCGTGGACGCGACGCTGGGGCTGCTGTCCGGCGGCGGCCGGTTCCTGGAGATGGGCAAGACCGACATCCGCGACGCGGACGACGTCTCCGCCGCCCATCCCGGGGTGTCCTACCGGGCGTTCGACCTCATGGACTCCGGCCCCGACCACATCCAGGGCATCCTGCGGGAGATCTCGGACCTGCTGGCCTCGGGGGCGATCGAACCCCTGCCGTTCCAGGCGTACGACCTCCGGGACGCGCCCAGCGCCTTCCGGTTCATGGCGCAGGGCCGTCACGTCGGCAAGCTGGTGCTGACCGTGCCGCGGACGCCGGACCCCGAGGGGACCGCGCTGATCACCGGCGGCACGGGTGCGCTCGGCCGGGCCGTCGCGGAGCGGATGGTACGGGAGCACGGTGTGCGGCACCTGGTCCTGACCTCGCGCAGCGGCGCCGCGGCTCCCGGCGCGGATGCCCTGGTGGCCGAGCTGGAGGCGGCCGGCGCACAGAGCGTGCGGCTCGTCGCCTGCGACGTCAGCCGCCGCGAGGACGTGGCCGCGGCGCTCGCCGCGGTCGACCCGACGCACCCCCTGACGTCGGTCGTCCACCTGGCCGCCGTGATCGACGACGGCATCGCCCGCAACCAGGACGAGCGGCGGATGGCCGCCGTGCTGGCGCCCAAGGTCGACGGCGCCTACCACCTGCACGCGCTGACCGCGGGCCTGGACCTGGCGGACTTCGTCCTGTTCTCCTCGGTGGCCGGCACGTTCGGCTCCCCCGGGCAGAGCAACTACGCGGCCGCGAACGCCTTCCTCGACGCCTTCGCCGCCCACCGCCGCAAGCGGGGCCTCGCGGGGCTCAGCCTCGCCTGGGGCCTGTGGAACCAGGACGGCGCGGGAATGACCGCACACCTCGGCGAGGCCGAACTCGCCCGGATGCGGCGCGGAGGCGCCCGCGCCCTCGAGGTCGCGGAGGGACTCGCCCTGTTCGACGAGGCTCTGCGCCGGCCGGAGACGCGGCTCGTCCCGGTCAAGCTGGACCTGGAGGCCCTGCACCGGCAGGAGGAACTGCCGCCGCTGATGCGCTCCCTGGTCCGGCCGAAGCTGCGGCAGGCCGCAGCCGCCGCGGAACGCGGATCGGAGTTCCTGGAGCGGCTCGCCGCACTGGGCGACGCGGAACGCTTCGAGGCCCTCACCGACTTCGTCCGCGGTGAGGTGGCAGCCGCCGCCGGCCTGCCGGGCATGCACGCCGTCACCACGGAGAAGCCGCTGAAGGAACTCGGCCTCGACTCGCTGATGTCCGTCGAACTGAAGAACCGGATCGCCGCGCAGACGGGCACCGAGATGCCCAGCACGCTGGCGTTCGACTACCCGACGCCCCGCGCCATCGCCGAGTTCCTCCTGCGCAGGCTCCGGTTCGGTGACGCCGAACCGGACAGCCCGCCGCAGGACACCCTCGCGGCGGCCCGCTGGGCCGTCGACAAGGTCGATCCGGCGTTGCTGCGCGAGAGCGGGCTGCTGGCCCAGCTCGTCGAGCTGGCCCAGCGCGGGACCGCGGCACGGCCGACCGAGTCCGACGACGTCCTGCGGATGGCCGGTGAGCTGAGCGACTCGGAGATCGACCAGGCCCTGAACCTCGTCCTCGGCGACATCGCCGCCTGACCGGGCCGCCCGACACATGAATGAGGAGAAGACCATGAGCGCTCGGATCGTGGTGATGGGCGGCGGGATCGCCGGCCTGTCGGTGGCGCTGCTGCTGGCCCGCCGGGGCTTCGGCGTCACCGTGCTCGAACGGGACCAGGCCCCGCCCGCCGGCCTCGACGGCATCGTCGACTGGCACCGCCCGGGAGCACCGCAGACGCGGCAGCTCCACACCTTCCTGGGGCTGTTCCGAAGGGACCTGCGCACCCACCTGCCGGACGTGTACGACGACCTGCTGGCCCACGGGGTGGAGGAGGTGAGCGTCGCGACGCCGTCCGGAGCGGCCGGCGGCGACCCGGAACTCGCCGTGCTGGCGGCCCGGCGGCCGGTCGTGGAGTGGGCCCTGCACCGCGCCCTGCGCAAGGAGCCCGCCGTCGACATCCGCTACGGGACCTCGGTGCGCCGTGCCGAGATCCGTGAGGGCCGCGTCCACGGCGTGCACGTGCGCGACGGCGCCGTCGACGCGGACGTCCTCATCGACGCGGCCGGCCGCCGCTCGCCGTTCCGCGACGACTTCACCGTCCTGGAACAGGACGTGGACTGCGGCGTCGTCTACAACACCCGGTTCTTCCGGCTGCGCGACGGAGCGGAACGGCCGCCGCTCACCCGTGGCGTGACCACCATGGTGGCGGGGGACGGCTTCGGCGCCGGGCTCTTCTACCACGACAACCGGACGTTCGCGATCGGCATCGGCAGGCTCCCGGACGACAACGAACTGAAGGCGCTGCGCGAACCGGAGGGCTTCGACCAGGTCACGGCGCTCTTCGAGGAGTTCGAGCCGTGGCTGCGGCCGGAGGCCGCCGAGGCGCTGACCGAGGTGGCGCCCATGGCGGGGCTCCGCAACACGCTCCGCCGCCCTGCCGGGGACGCGCCCGCCGGCTACTTCCTGCTCGGCGACGCCCTGTGCACGACGGACCCGGCGTTCGGACGCGGCGCCTCGGTGGCCCTGCACCAGGCGGTCCTGCTCGCCTCGGCGTTCGCCGAGGCCCCGGACCATCTGCCCGACCTCGCTCCGCAGGTCAACGCCGAGGCGGTCGCCTGGGTCCGGCCCTACTTCGACGACTCGGTCCAGTCGGACCTCGTCCGCACCCGGGTGTGGCAGGCCGCGCTCGCCGGGCAGCCGCTCCCCCAGCCCGCGGGCGTCCCCCCGGTGAACGTGTTCACGCTGATGGACGCGGGCGAGCGGGACCACGACCTGTGGGTGGCGGCCCAGCGCTGCGCGAACCTGCTGGCACCGCTCGAAGAGCTGGACACCCCGGAGAACCGGGAGCGGCTGCGGTCCCTGTGGAGCACGGGATGGCGTCCGGCCGCCGCCACGGGGCCCGGTCACGCCGACCTCGTCGAGGCGCTCGCCCGCGGCGCCCGCTGAAGAAGCGCCCGCCGAACGAGCCGTCACCGGACAGGCCCTCACCGAACAGGGAATCGCCCCACAGATGTCACGGAGGAAACCCGAAATGCAGATCACCGTAGATCCCGACCGCTGCGTCGGATCGGGCCAGTGCGTCCTCACCGCGGAAACCGTCTTCGACCAGAGCGAGGATTCGGGGGAGGTCCTGTTGCTGCGGTCGAGCGTTCCGGCCGATCAGGAGGAGGCGGTTCTCGACGCGATCGCCAATTGCCCCGCGGGCGCCCTGACATGGGCCAGTGATTGAGCCGGACCCTTGACCGGATGTGGCGGTTCCTGTCACACTTTTCGTACGGCAGCGCTGTGTCCACGTCCAGCCCGAATCGCCGAACCCAGTGAAAAGTGTTCTCGCCGAGAGGACCGTCCGAGTTTCGTTCCGGACGGTCCTCTCGGCGTTTCTCCCACCGTTCCGTACCACGGCAACGGCCACGCCCCGAAATCGGAGACAGGAATGACGATCGATGCCGCCCGGATAGACGCTCGGGCCACGGACCCGGCGGACCGGCCGCAGCCGCTGCCGCTGACCCGCACGTGTCCTTTCACCCCGCCGGCCGAGCTCACCCGCCTCCGCGAGCAGGAGCCCGTCAGCCCGCTCGCCCATCCCGACGGCACGGTGGGCTGGCTCGTCACCGAGCACGCGCTCGCCAAGCAGGTGCTGACCGACCCCCGCTTCAGCGCCCGCAGCGAGCTCCAGCACTCGCCGGTGCTCGACCAGGAGCCGCAGGCGGCGATGCCCGGCGGCTTCATCTTCATGGACCCGCCGGACCACACCCGCTACCGCAAGCTGCTCACCGGTCAGTTCACCGTCCGGCGGATGCGGCAGCTGGAGGCGCGGGTCCAGGAGATCACCGACCAGCAGCTCGCCGCCATGCGCGCGAAGGGCCCGGAGGCCGACCTCGTCGCCGACTTCGCGCTGCCGATCCCCTCCCTGATGATCTGTGAGCTGCTCGGTGTCCCCTACGAGGACCACGACTTCTTCCAGAAGAACTCCTCGGCGATCTTCGAGCTCGCCCAGAACCCGGAGGAGGTCGGACAGGCGTTCGGGGCCCTGCACGTCTACCTGAACGAGCTCCTCCAGCGGAAGCGCGCCGAACCGACCGGCGACCTGCTCTCGAGCCTGGCCGCCGAGAGCGACCTGACCGACGTGGAGCTGGTCGGCATCGCCCTTCTGCTCCTGGTCGCGGGCCACGAGACCACGGCCAACATGCTGTCGCTGGGAACGTTCGCGCTGCTGCGCCACCCGGACCAGCTCCGGCTGCTGCGGGAGAAGCCGGAGCTCGTCGACGGAGCGGTCGAGGAGCTGCTCCGCCACCTCAGCATCATGCACGTCGGGCTGATCCGCGCCGCCCTGGAGGACGTCGAGGTCGGCGGCCGTCTGATCAGGGCGGGAGAGACCGTCACCGTGTCGATGGCCGCCGCCAACCGCGACCCGAAGAAGTTCGGCGACGCCGAGGACCTGGACATCACCCGCAACGCCGGCGGACACCTGGCCTTCGGCCACGGCATCCACCAGTGCCTGGGCCAGCAGCTCGCGCGCATCGAGATGCGGATCGCCTTCAACGGCCTCCTGCGCGAGTTCCCGGACCTGCGCCTCGCGATCCCGGCGTCCGAGGTCCCGCTCCGCAGCGACATGGGCATCTACGGCGTCCACCGGCTTCCGGTCACCTGGTGAAACGCCGCTGCTTCCGGAAGACGGGTCTTCCGGAAGCAGCGGCGGTGACCTGCTCCGACACGGGTACGGCCGTCCCCGGGGACGGCCGCGCTCAGGCCGAACGCGCGGCCCTCTGCTCCAGCAGCGCGGTCAGTTCCTGCAGGGAGTACTCCGCACGGCCGGGGCGCCCGTACCGGGTGAGCTTGCCCCGGCTGG
The DNA here is from genome assembly GCF_055574655.1 of Streptomyces sp. NPDC029956. Classification (NCBI taxonomy): domain Bacteria; kingdom Bacillati; phylum Actinomycetota; class Actinomycetes; order Kitasatosporales; family Streptomycetaceae; genus Streptomyces; species Streptomyces sp. NPDC029956. The sequence continues at coordinate 10,290 of NZ_JBVHZJ010000101.1, forward strand.
CCCACTTGCGGATCGTGGCCTCGGGCACACCGGCGGCGATGGCGGCCAGCTGGGTGGGGATCGTACGGGCGCGCGGGCTGTTGACTGCGGTCATGGTCGCCTCCGTGGACGCCGGGCTCGGTCGGATGACACCTCGGAACGGGTCTCGGTCGCTCAGTCGCTCAGGGCGCCCAGAGCGCTCAGCATCAGCCACTGACTGGGCGGCACGGCGTGACCGGCCGCGCAGCGCACCGTATGGGTCAGGCCGGGGTCGTCCCGCACGGACACCCGGACGTGTTCCGCGCAGTCGTCCACGGGGCACGGGCCGAGGTCGCGCTGCACGACCGGCATCGGCTTCACGGCGGAGCGGGCGATGTTGGCGACCCGCCGGATCTCGGCCGCGAACTCCGCCGCGGCCGAGTGGGCGGCCAGCCAGTCGAGATGGAGCCGGAGGAAGGCGGCCAGAGGCCGTGCCTCACGCTGCCGGGGCCCTGCCACACCACGCTGGGAGACGATCACGCCGGCCCACGAGGCGAGCACCGGCAGCATGTCGCCGCGCGCCTGAAGAGCGGCCTCGTTGAGCCTGATTCCCTGACGGGAACGACCGGAGGTGACCCGCTCCGTGAGCACCGGGATCGTCGGTGTCAGCGCGTCCTCACAGCTGTCGTACAGTCCGGGCAGGCTGATGAGGTCTTCCCTCAGCCTGCTCCGGCAGACCGTGCAGAGCCGCCGGCCCGGAGCCGCGACTCGCGGTTCGGGCCTCCCGGACTGCCGGTTCCGGCGGCAATCGGCCGCTTCGCACCGTGTCTGCGTCACCATCTGCTTCCTCCCCGTCGGCTGCACGGCCAGTATCGGGGAGAGCCCTGGAGGCCGACTCAAAACCCTGTCCAGGAAGAGTCGGCCCCGGCGGGGACGGGTCGTTCGGCGGACGCTCAGCCCTCGAGGACGACCTCCATGTACGGCGGGAACCGGGGGACGCGGGCGCCGTCGTGCTCCAGGACGGACAGCTCGCCGTGCTTCTCCAGCTCACGGAACCCGGCGAACTTGTACGTGACGTACATCGTGCGGTTGCGACTGGTCGGAACGAACTCGGCGCGCAGCTTCACACCGGCCTCCGCGGCCCGGCGGATGAGGTGGACGAGGAGCGCGGAGCCCACGCCGCGGGACATCACGCGGCAGGACATCAGCAGCAGCTTCACCGTCCAGACGTCGTCCCCCCGCTCCACGAGGGCCAGGCCGATCTTCCCGTACGTTCCGTAGGTGTCCTCGAGCCCGGCGACCAGCAGGTCGTGATCGGGCGACCGGCGGAACTCGTTCAGCTCGTCGTACGAGTAGGTGTACCCGGTGGCGTTGAGCTGGTTCGTGCGGACCGTCAGCTCCTCGGCGCGCTGGAGGTCGCGCTCCTTGGCCGGGGAGATGACGAAGCGCATCCCCAGCGAGGTCAGGAACTCCTCGTTGGTTCCGTGGTGGGTCTCCTCCGCCTGGTTGCGCCGGGCGTCGGCCCGGTAGAGGTGCCGGCGCTCGCGGGAGTCCTCGGTGACGAACCGCGGCTGCATCCGGGGCAGCTCCGGGAGGCGCTCGGCGTCCAGGGCGTCGACGCACAGCACCTGCGGGTGCGCGAAGGAGACCTCGTCGCGTTCGAAGGGCTGGTCGTCGACGAAGGCCAGCGTGTCGATCCCGATGTTGATCGTCTCGGCGATCACCCGGACGGAGTCCGACTTGTTGTCCCAGCTGATCTGCGGATAGAGGAAGTACTCGGCGATGCCGAACTCCTCCAGCTTCGCCATGGCGGCGTCGTGGTCGTTGCGGCTGGCGACCGAGTGCAGGATGCCGCGCTCGTCCAGGGTGCGGATCACCTCCACGACTCCGGGCCGCAGCTTCACGTCCCCGTCCTCCAGCAGCACCCCGTCCCAGACGGTGTTGTCGAGGTCCCACACCACACACTTGACGGTCGTCATGCGTCACTCACTCCCGTTCTTCGCACCGGTCGCACCGCGGCGTTCGAGCGCACGCTCCTGGAACGCGTACTCGGCGAGCCCTACTTGATGGATCTGAGAACTTCCCTCGATGATCTCCATCACCCTGGAGTCGCCGAGAAGGCGCTGGACGGGGTACTCGGAACCGCACCCGTTGGCGCCGTGGATCTGCACCGCGTCGGCCGCGGCCCTGGTGGCCGCCGACGAGGCGAAGTACTTCGCCGTCGAGGTCCCCGCCAGGGCGCCCGGATCGCGCAGGTCCCGCAGCCGGCCGGCCTCCAGACACAGCAGCCGGGCGGCACGCGCGTCCGTGTACATGTTGGTGATGAGCCGCCTGACCAGCTGGTGGTCCTTGATCGCCGAGCCGAACTGGTGCCGGGCGCCCGCGTAGTCGACACTCGCCTCCACGCACGCGTCGAGAATGCCGACGCAGCCCCACCCGACCGTGTACCGGCCGAGGTCGAGGGCGGCGCCGACCACATGGGAGACGCCGAGACCGGGCCGGGCGAGGAGGTTCCCGCCCGGCACCCGGCACCCGTCGAAGTACACGTTCGCCGTCATCGACGCCCTGATGCCGATCAGGTCCTCGATCAGCTCGGTGCGCAGCCCCTCGGTGCCCCGCTCGACGAGGACGGCCGTGGGGCCCTCCTCCGAACGGGCGACGACGAGGAACACGTCGGCGGTCTCGCCGTACGTCGTCCACTTCTTGTGGCCGTCCAGCACCCAGTCGTCGCCGTCCCGGGTGAGGCGCGCGGTCACGCCCCCCGCGTCGCTGCCGACGTCCGGTTCGGACACCGCCAGCGCGCCGATGCTCTCGCCGCGGGCCAGCCGGGGCAGCCAGTGCTCCTTGAGGGAGCGGCTGCCCCAGCGCAGTACCGCGTGCGCCACCATCGTGTGCACGGTCAGCAGGCTGCGCAGCGAGGAGCAGGCACGGCCCAGCTCCCCGGCCAGCAGCCCGAGCGTCACCGCGTCGCAGCCGCCCCCGCCGTACTCCTCGGGGACCGAGAGGCCGAGCAGGCCCTCGGTGGCAAGCTGCTCGACGGCCTCCGGCGGCGTGCGCTGGGCCCGGTGGTACTCGTCGGCGTACGGAACGATGTGACGGTCGGCGAAGGCCCGGAACTCCTTCTGGGCCCGCGCCTGCGCCGGGGTCAGCGCACTACTCATGGGACGACGTCTCCGCTCTCTCGTACTACCGCGTCGCCGCGGTGGACAGCTTGCGGGCGACGAAGTCGTCGAGCGCCTTGACGGAACGGAAGTTGTCGAACTCCAGGTCGTCGTTGTCGATCTCGATGGCGAACTCGTGCTCGACGAAGGAGACGAGCTGCATGGCGAACATCGAGCTGACGAAGCCGAGCTCGAAGATGTCGTCCTCGTCCTTCAGGTCGTGCACCGGGAAGAACCGGGAGAGGTACTCCGCGATCTTCGCCCTGTTGTCCGTGGTCATTTCTCTTCCGTCCTGTCGTCTGGGTCCGTCGGGGTGGGGTGCCGGGAATTCAGCGGTACTTGTGGAAGCCCTCGCCGCTCTTCCGCCCGAGGAGCCCCGCGGCCACCATCTTCTTGAGCAGGGGCGCCGGCCTGTACTTGCTGTCGTTGAAGCTCTCGTAGAGCACCTCGACGGACTTCAGAATGGTGTCCAGCCCGATGAGGTCCGCGGTCTCCAGCGGGCCCATGCGGTGGTCGAAACACGTCTTGAAGATGCGGTCGACGTCGGCGGCGGGAGCCACCCCGTCCTGTACGAGGAACGCGGCCTCGTTGATGGTGAGCATCAGGACGCGGTTGGACACGAAGCCCGGGACGTCCTCGACGACGATGCACTCCTTGCCCATCTCCGCGAGGAAGCGGCGGGCGGTGTCGATCGTCTCGGGCGTCGTGTGGTGACCGCGGATCACCTCGACCATCGGCTTCATCGGCACCGGGTTCATGAAGTGCATGCCGACGATCTGCTCAGGCCGCTTCGTGACCGATCCGACCCGGGTGATCGAGATCGCCGAGGTGTTGACCGCGAACGTCACGTCGGGGCGGCAGATGCGGTCGAGGTCCGCGTAGACCTTCTGCTTGATGCCCCAGTCCTCGGTGACGTTCTCGACGACGAAGTCCGCCGCGCCGAGCCGCTCGTAGTCGGTGGTGAACTCGATCTTCTCGAAGACCGCCTTCGGGTCGACACCCGAGTTCCTGTTGAAGAGCGCGAACGCGCGCAGACTGTTGCGCAGCTCCTGCCGCGCGTTGTCGAGCACCTCGTCCGAGACGTCCACCAGGACGACCTGGTGACCGGTCTGCGCGAGGTTCTGCGCGACGCCGACGCCCATCACACCGGCGCCGACCACGCCTACTGTCTTGAATTCCATCGCTGGTCCGACTCCGTCTACAGTGCGGCGCCGCGTACGGCGTAGATGTTGTGGATGTCCGTGCCGACGTAGAGCTCGTCCTGCTCGGCCTTGACCTGGAAGCCGTGGCCCTCCAGCAGCCGCACGATGCGGGCCACCTCGCCGTCGGCGTCGTGCGCCTCCAGCACCATCTGCTGGATCTTCGGCCAGTCCTCGTCGGCGATCCCGTCGAGGACCTGGCGCTCGCTCTTCTGCACGTCGACCTTGATGAGGTCGATGCGCTCGATGCCCTGCTCGCGGATGACCGCGCTCAGCGGCCGCAGCCGGGCGGTGAACTCGATCGCCTCGAAGCGGACGTCCATGAGCTCCTCGGCGTACGAGCCGATCTGCGCGAACTCCTCGTCGGCGCCGGCCTTCTGCTGGTTCTCGATGATCGTGCGCAGGTTGTGCTTCTCCTCCGCCTCGTCCGGGTGGAAGGACGACATGCCGGAGCTGCGCGGGTAGAAGGTGAACGTCGCCTCGGTCTCGGCGTCCGAGATGCCGATGTTGAACAGCTTCGCGTCGACCCCGTGCTCGGCGACGTTCTGGCTCAGCAGCTCGAACAGCGGCGGCGCCGGCTCGAAGGTGTAGACCCGCACGTCCTTGGCCTCGTAGTGCGAGAACAGCGTGAACAGGCCGATGTTGCCGCCGACGTCCACGACGGTGGCACCGTCCGGCAGGGTGATGCCGTTCTTCGCGTACGTACGGTGGTCGAAGATGTCCTCGTAGAAGTGACGGGTCTCCGCCTCGTTCTGGTGCGAGATCTTCAGGCCGTTGGGCAGCTCGAAGCGGGCGAGCGAACTGCCCGTGTGCGAGGAGCCCGCGCCGGCGACGGCCTCGGAGGGGTCGCCGCCCGCGATCAGCGTGTCGATCGCGGCGGCCATGCGGACGAGGGTCGCCCACTCGTACACCTGGCGGAGCGACAGCTCGACACCGAAGGTACGGCTGATCCTGAGGACCATGCGGGTGGCGAGCAGCGAGTTGCCGCCGAGCTCGAAGAAGCTGACGTCGTAGGGCAGCTCCTCGGTCTTCAGCAGTCGGGCCCACACCGCGTGCAGCGAGCGCTCGGTCTCGGTGGGCTCGTGGCCGGCGTCCTCGCGCTCCGGCTGCCCGGCGGCGGCGTCGACGTCCAGGGTGGTCCGGGGGAAGCCGTCACCGACCTCCAGACCGGCGAGCCACAGCCGGCCCAGCGCCTTGAGCACCACTGACGTGTCGGAGTGGCGCTCCAGCGGGTGCCGCATCGAGGCGATGCCCTGGCCCGCGCCGGCTCCGAGGACCGCCGTCGCCATGCTGTTCAGCGTCTGGCCCGGCCCCGCCTCCAGGAGCAGGTTGCCCTCGCCGAGGCTGCGCAGACCGTCGGCGAAGCGGACGGTGCTGACCAGGTGACGGGCCCAGTACGCGGGGTCGGTGGCCTGCTCGTCGGTGATGGGCAGACCGGTGACGTTGGAGAGGTACGGGATCCGGGGGGCGTTCAGGGTGAACGTCCGCGCGAGCTCGGTGACCCGGTCCGCGATCGGCTCCATCATCGAGGAGTGGAAGGCGTGCGTGGTCTGGACACGGCGGTTGACGACACCCCGCTCCGTCAGCGCCGACTCCAGCGCCTCGACGTCCGCGACCGGTCCGGCCACCACGCAGAAGTCCGGGCCGTTGACCGCGGACAGCGAGAGGCTCTCGCCCAGCAGCCCGCGCACCGTCTCCTCGTCCGCCGTGACCGCGAGCATCGCGCCCTCGGGGAGGGTGTCGATCAGCGCCGCACGACGGGCGACCAGGGTCAGCGCGTCGGGGAGCGACAGGACACCGGCGAGCGTGGCGGCGACGTACTCGCCGAGGCTGTAGCCGATCATGACCGAGGGCCGGACACCCCACGAGGCCCAGAGCGAGGCCAGCGCGTACTCGACGACGAACAGCGCCGGCTGCGCCACCCGGGTGGCGTTCAGCCGACGCTCGTCGGCGCTCTGCGCACCGGAGTCACGGCCCAGCATGCGGCGCAGGTCCATGCCCCGGGCGGGCTCGTCCTGCGCGGCCGGCGCGGCGGAGAAGATGATCTCGCGGATGTCCAGGCCGAGTTCGGGGGCGAGTGCCTCGGCACAGCGGTCGACCTCCACCCGGAACACCGGGAAGTCGCGGTAGAGGTCGCGCCCCATGTTCAGGTGGTGGTCGCCCAGGCCCGGGAACATGAAGGCCGTCGGCGGGGCCGGCGTCCCCGGCTGCGCCGAGCCCAGCGCGGCCGCACCCTCCGGACCGGTCAGGACCGCGGCGCGATGGCCGCCTTCGGCGGCGCCGATGCCCACCTTCGACACCACGCCCGACGTGGCGTCCGAGCGGGTGCCCTGCGGAGCCGTGAGCGCCGTGACGCCGGCCTCCAGGGCCCCGCCGTCGGCCGCTGTGGCCAGCGTGAGGTGCCACGAGACCCGCGCGGGCGCCTGACCTGTCGCTTCGCGCGTCTCATCGGCTGTGATCGTGTAGGGGCTCATGCCTCTCCCTGGAGATATCGGCCGGCCGGACGGGTGCGAGCGCCCAATGCAGCCCCGTTCCCCTCCGAGGATGTCCGTTGTCGCCTCGACCTTGTCGGTCGCGGCTAGAGCCGGAGCGGAGCAGCAGTGGGGTGCGTCCTCACGGCCGGTACCGCGCCCCGGAGGACGGCACGCGGCGGCGAGCAGCCGGGGCAGTTCCCGGCCCCCCGTGAAGTAGTGGTCACCGGGCACGGTGCGCCGCGTCACCGGCCCGTCGGTCCACCGGTGCCAGTCGGCCGTCTCCGCAGGTCCGGCCATCGGATCGTCCTCGCCCGTCACCACGAGCAGCGGTACGGACAGGGCTCCGCGCGCGAGGGGGCGCAGGGCCGCGGCACGCAGCGCGTCGGCGAGGGCGAGATCGTCGCGGAGCACCGGGAGCACGGTGCGGTACCAGAGACCGCCCGGCCGCGCGCCCTCCGGGACGGCGCCCAGGGCGTCCAGCAGCCGGAGCAGTTCGGCGTCCGGGGCCCGGTGGGCTTCGGAGAGCGGGGACGCGGTGGCGGGCGGCGGGCAGGCTCCGACGGCGAGGAGGGAGGGCCCGGGCAGTCCCGCCTCGTGCAGTGCGCGGGTCACGGTGTAGGCGACCATCGCGCCGAGGCTGTGCCCGTACAGGGCGAAGGGTCCTGACGGGGCGTCGGTGAACCGCTCCATCAGGTCGGCGAGGAGGGCCTCGCGGTCGGTGATCCGCGGTTCGCCGCGCCGGTCGCCCCGGCCGGGCAGGGAGAGGGGGACGACGTCGACGTCCGGTCCGAGGACGGCGTCCCAGCCGTGGAACGAGGAGGTCCCCGCTCCCGCGTGCGCGAAGCAGTAGAGCCGCGTTCGCCGGTGGTGGGTCATGTGCGGGTCTCCTCCTGGGGGGCGGCCGTGGGGGGGGGGGGGGGGGGGGGGGGGGGGGGGGGGGGGGGGGGGGGGGGGGGGGGGGGGGGGGGGGGGGGTGGGGGGGGAGGGGGGGGGGGTGGGGGGGGGGGTTTGGTCGTTGGTGGAAC
>NZ_JBVHZJ010000102.1:0-17394 GCF_055574655.1 Streptomyces sp. NPDC029956
TCCGCCCTCCCGCCCCCACCCATCCCCCCTCCCCCCCCCCCCCCCCCCCCCCCCCCCCCCCCCCCCCCCCCCCCCCGCTCCCCCCCCCCCCCCCCCCCCCCCCCCCCCCCCCCCCCCGAGGAACGGTGAGCGAAGGGGTCAGACGGTCGGCGGCGGCGCCGTCGAGCCGCGCACCACGAGTTCGGGCTCGAACAGCAGCTCACCGGGGTCGGTCTGCGTGCCCTGGATCTGGGCGCAGAGCAGCTCGACGGCGGCGCGCCCCATGGCCTCGATGGGCTGGCGCACGGTGGAGAGCGGCGGCTCGGTGCAGTTCATGAAGGCGGAGTCGTCGAAGCCGACGACGGACACCTGCGAGGGGACCGAGAGGCCTCGGCGGCGGGCGGCCCTGATGGCGCCGAGGGCGAGCGGGTCGCTTGCGCACACGATGCCGGTGACGCCCCGCTCCAGGAGGCGGGTGGCGGCGGCCTGCCCGCCTTCGAGGGAGAAGATCGACCGTACGACGTACTCGTCCGGCAGCTCTCCGCCGGCGGCCTCGGCCACGGCCCGGGCCGCCTCGAGCTTGCGGCGCGAGGGGACGTGGTCGCTGGGGCCGAGGACGAGGCCGATCCTCTCGTGCCCGAGGGAGGCCAGGTGGCGCCAGGCCTGCTCGACGGCGACGGCGTCGTCGCAGGAGACGCAGGGGAAGTTGAGCCCCTTGATGGAGGCGTTGATCAGGACCACCGGGATGTTGCGCTCGGCGAGCTGGTGGTAGTGGTCGTGCGGGGCGTCGGCCTGCGCGAACAGTCCTCCGGCGAAGACGACTCCGGACACCTGCTGCTGGAGCAGGAGGTCGACGTAGTCCGCCTCGGAGACGCCGCCCTTGGTCTGGGTGCAGAGGACCGGGGTCAGTCCCTGCTGCGCGAGCGCGCCGCCGATCACCTCCGCGAACGCGGGGAAGATGGGGTTCTGCAGCTCCGGCAGCACGAGGCCGACCAGGCGCGCGCGCTCGCCCCGCAGCTGTGTGGGCCGCTCGTATCCGAGCACGTCGAGCGCGGTGAGGACGGACTGCCGTGTCGCCTCGGAGACACCGGGCTTTCCGTTGAGGACACGGCTGACCGTCGCCTCGCTGACTCCCACCTTCTTGGCCACTTGAGCAAGTCGTCGCGTCATGAACGCAAGAGTATCGCAAACTTCGCAAGCGAGTTGCGTCGTTGCCAAGCTCTTGCGGTGAACGAACGCAACCGATGAGAGCCGACAACGCTTGAAGGGTTGACGGGCCGAAGGGGGCCTCATAACTTCAGGCCTTGATAAAAGGCTTGCTGCTGTTGCCCGTTGAGCGCGAGACGGCGAAAGGGTTGTCAGGTGCATAACACACATATGCGTGTACGCACGTTCCTCCGGCGGGGAGTGGAGAGACGAGAGCGACGAGCGGCAGCCGGGCTCCGCACCCGCCGCCTCCGGCCGCTCACCGCGCTCACCGCCGGCGCCCTCGTCGCCGGCAGCCTGATCCTCACCGGGCCCGGGACCGCCCAGGCCGCCGGCGAGCGGGTCGACGTCTGGCTCACCACCACCTCCGACTCCGGCGGCCGTACCGTCACACGCGGTCTCGCCCAGCAGGCACCGCTCTCGTTCGGCCCGGCCGGCGGCTCCGCGAACCACACGATCACCGTCAACGAGAACACCACCTACCAGCAGTTCGAGGGCGGGGGCGCGTCGATCACCGACACCACCGCCCATCTGCTGCGCGGCGGAGCCGTCAGCGCCGCCACCCGTGACGACGTGATGCGCAAGCTGTTCTCGCCGACCCAGGGCATCGGACTCTCCTTCGTCCGCAACCCGATCGGCGCCTCCGACCTCTCCCGGCCCGGGAACGTCTCCCTCGACGACACCTGCTGCACCCTCGCCGACTTCGGCTCCAACGGCTACGACACCGACGTCCGGCTGCTGACCGCGCAGGCCAAGCAGCTGAACCCCGCCCTCCGCGTCAAGGGCGTACCGTGGAGCGCGCCGGGCTGGATGAAGGACAACGGCCGGATGGACCAGATGGGCTGGCTGAAGGCGGAGTACTACCCGCTGTACGCCCAGTACCTGGTGAAGTACGTCCAGAGCTACCAGGCCGCCGGGGTGAAGGTCGACTACCTCTCCGTGCAGAACGAGCCGAACTGCTGTCAGGCCGGCAACCCGACCGCCATGAACTACCCCGGCATGAGCTGGAACCCCGCCGGGCTCGTCGAGTTCACCAAGAACCACGTCTACCCGGCCTTCCGGGCGGCGGGCATCACCACGAAGGTCCTCGTCCACGACTGGAACTACGGCGACTACGCCGACTTCGGCGCCGGGATCCTGAACGACGCGGGCGTGCGCAACGATCCGCTGTTCGGCGGCATCGCCTGGCACGGCTACGCCGGCGACCCGGCCGTGGGCACCCAGGTCCACAACCAGTACCCCTCGGTGAAGCAGTTCAGCACCGAGCACTCGGGCGGCACCTGGATCGGGAACCAGCACAACGAGGACATGAGCGACATCGTCAACTACGCCCGCAACTGGAGCGGCAGCCTGGTCAAATGGAGCCTGGGGCTCAACCAGAACATGGGCCCGCACAACGGCGGCTGCGGCACCTGCACCGGTCTCATCACCGTGCAGGAGGGCGGCGCCCGGGCCGGACAGGTCGACTACACGGTCGAGTACTACACGACGGGCCACCTCACCAAGTTCGTGAGGCCCGGCGCGTACCGCATCGACTCCACCGCGAACAGCACGGTCCAGAACGTGGCCTGGCGCAACTCCGACGGTTCCAAGGCGCTGATCGCCCACAACGGCGGCACCTCCGCCCAGTCCGTCCGGGTCGACTGGGGCAGCCAGTCCTTCACGTACTCCCTGCCCGCCCGCACCACCGCGACCTTCACCTGGTCGGGGACGACCGGCGGCGGCGAGAGCGGCACCGGCACGCTCACCGGTCTGGCCGGCAAGTGCCTCGACGTGGCCGGCGGCGCCACCGCCGACGGCACGCCCGTCCAGCTGTACGGCTGCAACGGCACCGAGGCGCAGCGCTGGACGCTCGGCGCCGACGGCAGCGTCCGTGCGCTCGGCAAGTGCCTCGACGTCACCGGCGGTTCGACGGCCGACGGCGCCCAGGTCCAGCTGTACAACTGCAACGGCACCGCGGCTCAGCGCTGGACGTACAACGCCACCACGCGCGACGTGGTCAACACGGGCGCGAACAAGTGCCTGGACATCACCGGCAACTCCTCCGCCGACGGGACCCGGGCGCAGATCTGGACCTGCACCGGCGGGGCCAACCAGAAGTGGACCCACAACGCGGCCTGATCCGCCGCCTCCCACCCCTTCCGTCCCCTCCCCCGCACAGGGGCCCCGCACAGGCCCTTCAAGGAGCCCGAATGCCACCCGCACGTCCCCGCAGAACGGTGAGCGCGGCCGTCGTCGCCACGACAGCCGTCCTCACCGGTCTGCTCACCGGCGGCCTCCCGAGCGCCGCCGCCCAGGAACCCGCGCCCCGAGCCGTCGACCGGTTCGAAGGTGAGGTCCCCTTCGCGTCACCACCCGCCGAGGGCCTGTTCACCTGGGGCAACGCCACCGAGTCGCACCCGAAGCTGGAACTGAGGGAGCGCGCCGACGCCCCCGAGGGCGGCAAGGTCCTCGAAGGCCGCTACGACATCAGCGGCTGGGGCGGCTTCACCCACGACTTCGCCTTCGACCAGCCGGCGCACGACTGGACGGCGTACAGGGGCATCCGGTTCTGGTGGTACGGCCAGAACACGGCACCGCTGCCGCCCGGCTCGGGCAAGCGGATCGCCCTGGAGCTCAAGGACGGCGGCGCGAACGGCGAGGCGTCCGAGCTGTGGACGACCTCCTTCACCGACGACTGGGAGGGCTGGCACCTCGTCGAGGTCCCGTTCTCGGAGTTCCTGTACCGGACCGACTACCAGCCCGTCGGCGGTATCGACCAGGTCCTCGGCCTCGACCGGATGTGGGGGTACGCGGTCACGCTCCCGACCGGGGGGCCGGGGGCGTTCGCCCTGGACGGCGTCGAGCTGTACGGCACGGCGGAGCCCGCCCTGAACACCAAGGTGGTCACGGAGTCGGTCGTGCACCCCGTCGACGAGGGCGGCAGCGCCCGGGTCGACGTCTCGGTCGCCACCACCGGCTCCGGGCCGATCGGTGAGCCGGTCACGGTGACGTACGAGACGGAGAGCGGCGGCACCGAGCCGGGAGGGGCCGAGCCGGGGAAGGACTACCGGCCGGTCACGGGCAGCGTGGTGTTCCCCGCGGGGACGCCCTCCGGTACGACCCGGTCGATCACCGTGCAGACCCTGAAGGACGGTTCGGCCGAGGCCGCGGAGACGATTCCGCTGCGGCTCACGGTCGACGGCGCCAAGGCGCCCGCCGAGAACCCGCTGGTCGTGGTGAACGCGCACGGCCTGCCGTACCTCGACGCCAGGCTGCCGGTACGCAAGCGGGTCGCCGATCTGCTCTCCCGGATGACCCTGGCGGAGAAGGTCGGCCAGATGACGCAGGCCGAGCGCAACGCGCTGCGGGCCCAGGGCGACATCGCCGGATACGCGCTCGGGTCCCTGCTCTCCGGCGGCGGCTCCGTCCCGACCCCCAACACGCCCGAGGCCTGGGCGGCGATGGTCGACGCGTACCAGCTGCGCGCGCAGGCCACCCGCCACCAGATCCCGCTGATCTACGGCGTGGACGCGGTCCACGGGCACAACAACGTCATCGGCGCGACGATCATGCCGCACAACATCGGCATCGGCGCCGGCCGTGACCCGGACCTCGCCGCGCGGACCGGGGCCGTCACGGCGAAGGAGGTGCGGGCGACGGGCGTGCCCTGGGACTTCGCCCCGTGCCTCTGCGTGACCCGTGACGAGCGCTGGGGCCGTTCCTACGAGGCCTTCGGCGAGGACCCGGCGCTGGTCACCGCGATGGAGACCGTCATCAACGGCATGCAGGGCGCGCGCAACGGCAAGGACCTCGACCGCAAGGACAAGGTCCTCACCAGCGCCAAGCACTTCGTCGGTGACGGCGGCACCGCCTTCGGCTCGTCGACCACCGGTTCGTACACGATCGACCAGGGTGTCACCAAGGTCAGCCGCGCGGAGCTGGAGGCCGTGCACCTGGCACCGTTCGCGGAGGCGGTGAAGCGCGGTACGGGCACGGTCATGCCCTCGTACTCCTCGCTCGACATCCTCGGGGACGAGCAGGGTCCGGTGAAGATGCACGCCAACGCCGAGATGATCAACGGCGTCCTCAAGGACCGCATGGGCTTCGAGGGCTTCGTCATCAGCGACTGGCAGGCCATCGACCAGATTCCCGGCGACTACCCCAGCGATGTGCGCACCTCGATCAACGCCGGTCTCGACATGATCATGGTGCCGACGAACTACCAGGAGTTCACCCGGACGCTCACCTCCGAGGTCGAGGCCGGGCGGATCTCCACCGCGCGGGTCGACGACGCGGTGGCCCGCATCCTGACGCAGAAGTTCCGCCTCGGCCTCTTCGAGAAGCCGTACGCGGACACCACGAACCTGCCGTCGATCGGCTCGGCCGAGCACCGCGCGGTGGCGCGGGAGGCCGTGGCGAAGTCGCAGGTCCTCCTGAAGAACGAGGGCTCCGTCCTGCCGCTGAAGCCTTCGCAGAAGGTGTACGTGGCCGGGTCGAACGCCGACGACCTCGGCAACCAGGCCGGGGGCTGGACCATCAGCTGGCAGGGCTCGTCCGGTCGCACCACGACCGGAACGACGATCCTCGAAGCGATGCGGAAGGCCGCGCCGGAGGCCGGGATCGGCTGGTCGAAGGACGCCTCCGCGCCGACCGACGGCTACGACGTCGGCGTGGTGGTGGTCGGCGAGACCCCGTACGCGGAGGGCTTCGGTGACGTGGGCAACGGCAACGACCTCGAGCTGACGGCCGCCGACAAGGCCGCGGTCGACAAGGTCTGCGCGGCGATGCCGTGCGCCGTCCTGGTCGTGTCGGGACGGCCGCAGCTCATCGGCGACCGGCTGCCGGCCGTCGACGCCCTGGTCGCGTCCTGGCTGCCGGGCACGGAGGGCGACGGCGTCGCCGACGTGCTCTACGGCAAGCGGCCGTTCACCGGGCAGCTTCCGGTGACCTGGCCGAAGTCGGAGGCCCAGCTGCCCCTCAACGTGGGGGACAGCAGCTACGACCCGCAGTACCCGTACGGCTGGGGGCTGACCACCCTCACCCCGGCGCCGTCCGGCGGGGAGCCCGCACTGAGGGCGCTCCGGGTCGCCGCCACGGCGCTCCAGACGATCGGCCGGGGCGACTCCGCCGAGGGACGGAAGCTCGTCGCGGTGGCGCGGCAGATCGCGCAGAAGAGGATCGGCCAGAACATCACCGAGGCGACGGCGAAGCCGTTCGCCGACGCGGACCATCTGCTGCTCACGGGTGATCTCGCGGGCGCGGTCGGGAAGCTGACGGAGGCGTACCGGGCCGCGGGCTGACGGAGAGCGCAGGGAGACGGCCCGACCCCCGGGGGAGAGCGACACCCCGGGGGTCGGGCTTGTCGCCGGTCACCTCCCCGAGCTATCTTGCATTGCATGGTTCCTGGTAACGCAATGAACGAGGCGGGCGACAGAGTCCCCAGCCAGCTCCGCAAGGGGGTGCTGGAGTACTGCGTCCTCGCGCTGCTCAGGGACGAGCCGAAGTACGGCGTCGAGCTCGTCGCCGAGCTCTCCGCGGTCAGCGTCATGACCACCAGCCAGGGCACGATCTACCCCCTGCTGTCGCGACTGCGCCGCGAAGGGCTCGTCGACACCGAGCTGCGCGACTCCCCCAGCGGACCGCCGCGCCGCTACTACACGCTCACGCGCGTCGGCCGGGCCTCCCTCGCCGAGTTCGCCCAGGCGTGGCCGCTGTTCAGGGACGCCGTCGATCACTTCCTCACCGACCCACAGGGGGATTCCGCATGAACGCCACCGACCGGCAGCCGCTCGTCGCCGCCTACCTCGACGCCGTCGCACGGGAGACGGCCGAGCTGCCCGCCGAGCGCCGGGCCGAGCTGCTCGCGGACCTCCGCGAGCACATCGAGGTCAGCGGCGCGGAGGGCGACGACCAGGTCCGCGCCGTCCTCGCCGGCCTCGGCGAGCCCCGTACCGTCGCCGCCTCCGCCCTCGCCGAGGAGTCCCCGGCCGGACCGGCGGCCGCCCCCACGCCCGGCCGCACCAAGCTGACCGCGGTCCTGCTCGGCGCCTCCGGGGTGCTCCTCCTGCTCGAACCGTACGTCGGGGCGATCGCACTGATCGCCGCCCTGGTGCTGCTGTGGGGCGCGCCCCAGTGGGAGAACCGACAGAAGCTCATCGGGACCGCCACCGGCGTGGCCGTGCCCGTCGCGGTCTTCCTGGGCGCGCTGCTCGGGAGCGCGTCCCGGATCGGACCGATGGAGGTCCTGCTGATCCTCGTGTTCTCGCTGGGTGTCCCGGTGCTCGGCGCCGCCCTCCTGCTGCGCGCCGTGCGTCGCTGACGCACGGCGAGCGGCACGGCTCCGGGACGCCCCTTCGACGAGGTCCCGTCCCGGAGCCGGTCGTCCGCGCGGAGTCGACGCCGTCAGGCGGCGGGCCCGGGGATCCGGAGCGCCTCGGCGTTCCGGTCCCAGCCTGACCACAGGTCGCCGTCGACGCAGTAGCCACACCCGGGACCGAAGAACATGCCGCGCGCGTTCTCGTCGCCGATCAGCCAGTAGCGCAGCCAGGCGGTGGTCGGGGCGCGGAAGTCCCCGCCGTCCCCGATGGAGCCGAGGTGCCCGGCGCCGCGGACCTCGCCGTACACGGCGGGGGCGTGGTCGGTGTCCCGGTACAGGGCCTTCACGAGGGCCGGCCACACCGTCAGGTCGCGCTGGCCGGCCAGGTAGAAGACGGGCTCGTCCATGAGGTCCGGGTCGGTCAGCGGCCCCGGCTGGATCGGGACAGCGGTGTCGACCCGCGGGTCGACGGCCGCGTTGACGGCGGCGGCCCCGCCCTGCGAGTGGCCGGCGGACGCGATGTGATCGAGGTCGACCTTGCCGTGGAACCTGCTGGAGCTGTCGGCGTTCCGGTGCTCCAGGACGTCGATCCCCGCGCGCATGCTGATCGCGAAGTTCGAGGTGGGGGTGTTCGCCGCGGCGACGATGAAGCCCTGGCTCGCCCAGTGCCGCAGCAGCGAACTGTAGATGCCGGGCACGGCTCCCGTGCCGTTGCCCCAGATCACGACCGGATGGCGCTCGCCCGACTGCCCCATGTTCTTCGGGTAGTAGAAGGTGTGCACCGCCTCGATGTCGACGGCCACCTCGTACGGCCCCGTCCGGCCCCAGTCGGTGCCGACGGAGGGGATGGTGCCCGCGGTCCCGGCGTCGACGGCCGCGCCGGCCGTACCCGGCGCGGTGCACACGGCCATCACGGCGGCGAGCAGAAGGCCGCCGAACACCCGACTCGTTCTCCCTGGCATACGAACTCCTTTACGGATCCGGCACGTTGCGCGTCCTCGCAAGCGTGACCAGGCCATGATCGAGCTCACCGGGGCGGGTGTCTGTCCGCAGGAGCCCAGACCTCGCGCCACCCGTCTGTGCAGCTGCCCAGAACGCACACCGCCCCCGCCGAATCCGTGGTTCGGCGAGGGCGACGTGCGGCGGTGTTGCCCGGTGGTGGCGTCCGGGGTCAGCGGGCCAGCAGCTGGAGCGTGTCGATCACGCGGTTCGAGAAGCCCCACTCGTTGTCGTACCAGGCGACGACCTTGATGTGGCGGCCCTCGACGCGGGTGAGCTCCGAGTCGAAGATCGACGAGGCCGGGTTGCCCGTGATGTCGGAGGAGACCAGGGCGTCCTCCGAGTACTCGAGGACACCGGCGAGCGGGCCGGCCGCTGCGGTGCGGTACGCCTCGAGGACGTCCTCGCGGGTCACGTCGCGGGCGACGGTCGTGTTGAGCTCGACGATCGAGCCGACCGGGACGGGAACGCGGATCGAGTCGCCCGACAGCTTGCCGTCCAGGTTCGGCAGCACGTGGCCGATCGCCTTGGCGGCCCCCGTCGAGGTCGGAACGATGTTCACGCCGGCGGCGCGGGCACGACGCGGGTCGCGGTGCGGGCCGTCCTGCAGGTTCTGCTCCTGCGTGTAGGCGTGGACCGTCGTCATGAAGCCGTGCTCGATGCCGGCCAGGTCGTCGAGGACCTTGGCGAGGGGCGCGAGCGCGTTCGTGGTGCACGAGGCGTTCGAGACGATCGTGTGCAGGTCCGCGTCGTACGCGTCGGTGTTGACGCCGTACGCGAGGGTGACGTCGGCACCGTCGGCCGGCGCGCTGACGAGGACGCGCTTGGCACCGGCGTCGATGTGGGCGCGGGCGGCCTTGGCGTTGGTGAACCGGCCGGTCGCCTCGAGGACGATCTCGACACCGAGCTCGGCCCAGGGAAGCTGTGCCGGCTCGCGCTCGGCGAGGACCTTGATGCGGCGGCCGTCGACGACGAGGGTGTCGCCGTCGACGCTCACGGGACGGCCGAGGCGGCCCGAGGTCGAGTCGAAGGCGAGCAGTCGCGCGAGGGCCTTCGGCTCCGTCAGGTCGTTCACGGCCACGACCTCGAGGTCGGTGTCGCGCTCGAGCAGGGCGCGGAGCACGTTGCGTCCGATGCGGCCGAATCCGTTGATGGCGATGCGAGTCATGAATGGTGTCCCTTCAACTTCTGCGTCGCCACCAGGTTCGCTCGCCGGGAACGGTCCTGACAGAGGCGAGATCGCCACGGTCCGCAAGGATCGCGCCAAGAGCCCGGCGGGGTCTACTCGCCCTTGGTGAAGGTGCGCCGGTAGTCGCTCGGTGTGGTGCCGAGGATGCGCTGGAAGTGCAGTCGCAGATTCGCTCCGGTGCCGAGGCCGACGTCGGCGGCGATCTGCTCGACGCTCCGCTCCGAGCGCTCCAGGAGTTCCCGCGCGAGGTCGACGCGGGCGCGCATCACCCACTGCATGGGCGTGTACCCGGTGTCCTCGACGAAGCGCCGGGAGAAGGTGCGCGCCGAGACCGCCGCGTGGTGGGCGAGGACGTCGAGGGTGAGCGGCTCGCCGAGCCGGTGCAGAGCCCATTCGCGGGTGGCGGCGAACCGCTCGCCGAGCGGCTCGGGCAGGCTGCGCGGCACGTACTGCGCCTGACCGCCGCTGCGGTAGGGGGCCGCGACCAGGCGTCGGGCGGCGTGGTTCGCGGCGGCCACGCCGAGGTCGCCGCGCAGGATGTGCAGGCACAGGTCGATGCCGGAGGCGGCGCCGGCGGAGGTGAGGACGCTCCCCTCGTCGACGAAGAGGACGTTCTCGTCGACGTGGACGAGGGGGCGTTTGGCCGCGAGGGCCTGGGTGTAGTGCCAGTGGGTGGTGGCCCGCTTGCCGTCGAGCAGACCGGTCGCGGCGAGTGCGAAGGCGCCCGTGGAGATGGCGGCGAGGCGGGCGCCCCGGTCGTGGGCCGCGATCAGCGCGTCGACCACACCGCGCGGCGGGTCCTCGCGGTCGGGGAAGCGGTAGCCGGGGACGAAGACGACGTCGGCCCAGGCGAGCGTCTCGAGGCCGTGGGCGACGGCGTACGAGAGGCCGTCGCCCCCGGTGACCAGACCGGGTTCCGCGCCGCACACCCTCACCTCGTACGGCATGCTCGCGCGGGTCGTGAAGACCTGCGCGGGGATGCCGACGTCGAGCGGTTTCGCCCCTTCGAGTACGAGGACGGCGACGCGGTGGAGGCGGGGAGTGGGCGGCACGGGTACCAGCGTAGGCGGCCGGTCCGCGTCGCCTTCGGACGGCTCAGCGGGTCAACGGGTCGGCGCGGCACCCCCGGCCTGGACCGGCGGGGCAACGCGTCACCGGCCCCAGCAGGCCGGGCGGGGCAGCGCGTGCCACGCCCGGCCACGTCAGCGGGTCAGCGCGTCACCGTCCACTTCTGGTTCGCGCCGCCGCCGCACGACCAGATCTGCAGCCTGGTGCCGTTGGCGGAGCTGTTGCCGGCGGCGTCCAGACACTTGCCCGATCCGAGGTTGACGATGTCCCGGGCTGCGTTGGCGGTCCACTGCTGGGCGCCGGTGCCGTTGCAGTCCCACAGCTGGACGGGGGTCCCGTCGGCCGTACCGGCGGAGGTGACGTCGAGGCACTTGCCGAGCGCCCGAATCGTTCCGTCGCCTCCCACGGTCCACCGCTGGGCGGCGGTGCCGTTGCAGTCGTAGAGCTGCACGGGGGTGCCGTTGGCGCTGTTCGCCGCGGCCACGTCGACGCACTTGCCGGCGATGCCGGTGATCGGTCCCCCGGTGGTCGGGCTGTCGGCGGTGGTGACGCGGACGTGGTCGACGACGAGCTGCTGCGGGAAGGCGGTCGAGCCGTCGGGGTCGCCGGGCCAGTAGCCGCCGACCGCGAGGTTGAGGATGAGGAAGAACGGCTTGTCGAAGACCCAGGCGCGGCCGCCGAGGTCGGCGGGCGTGCGGGTCTGGTAGACGGTTCCGTCCACGGACCAGGTGATCTTCCCCGGCGACCAGTCCACGGCGAAGGTGTGGAAGGCGTCGGCGAAGGCCTGCCCGCCGGGCAGGGTGTAGCCGGCGCCGATGCCGCCGGACCCCGAGTAGCCGGGGCCGTGCAGGGTGCCGTGCACGGTGGACGGCTCGAAGCCGACGTTCTCCATGATGTCGATCTCGCCGGAGGCGGGCCAGCCGACCTGTCCGAGGTCGTTGCCGAGCATCCAGAACGCGGGCCACATCCCCTGGCCGCGCGGCACCTTCATCCGGGCCTCGACGTGGCCGTACTGCGCGGTGAACTTCCCGCTGGTGTTGAGTCGGGCCGAGGTGTATTCGCACCGGCCGTACCAGCACTGGTAGTTGCCGGGGTTCTCCTTGCGGGCGGTGATCACGAGGTGGCCCTGGCCGTCGAGGGCGGCGTTGCGGTTGCCGGCCGTGTAGTACTGCCGCTCGTGGTTGCTGACGTTGTCGCCGGTCTCGATCTGCCACCGCGAGCCGTCCACGGGGAGCCCCGCGGCGCCGTCGAAGGTGTCGGAGAAGGTGACGGCGGCGGCCTCGGCCGCCGGCTGGAGGGCGGCGCTCCGGGGGGCGGCCGCTTCGGCGGGGCCGGTGGTCCGGGCGAGGCCGGTGGGACCGAGCGCCGCGGTGGCCACGGCCAGGGCGAGTGCTGTCGCGGCGGTGAACAGCGGCCGCCGTGCTGAGCGGGCGGAGGGCATGACTCTCACTTCCGTCGGGTGTGGGGGAAAGGCAGGCTCTTGCCATGCCCATGACATGACGAGAGCCTTGGGCGCCTCCATGATTTAAGAAGTGAAGTAAGGGGGCGTCAAGAGGTGCGGACTCCCCCGCGCGTTCGGGTCAGTCGGGGTTGCCGGCGTGGGTGAGGGTCTCCCAGGCGACGAAGAGGTTGTCGGTGCCCGCGGGACGCCGGGACTCGGTGAGGTTCTGGGTGTTCGTCATCCCGTATCCCATCCGGTGGTGGAGCGCGTTGAAGCCCACCTCGGTGACCGGCCCGAGGTGGTCCTTGAGGGTGCCGCCGCAGAGCCAGCCCGGGACCGCCGCGCCGAGCTCGTACTTGGCCTGGAGGCCGAGCGCGTGCCGCAGTCGGTCGGCGACCTCGGGATAGAGGTCCTGGCCCTGGATACGGCTCGTCTCGGCGATGTGCGAGATGGCGGACAGGCCGTAGCCGGTGTGGGTGAGGTCGCGGCAGGTCTCCTGGGTGAGTCCGTCGACGAAGGTCGTCTGCCCCTGCCAGTACCGGACGATCTCGTCGCGCGTGTCGAGGCCGCTGCCCGGCGCCGCCTTCGGCAGGGCGCCGTCGCTCGCCAGGTAGATGTACGCGGGGACGCGGCCGCGGAACTTGGCCACGGCCTTGTCGTACGCGGCGCGGTCCTCCAGGAAGACGGCGATGCCGATGGCCGCCTCGGTCATGCTGAGCTCCCAGTTGCCGTTGGAGTGGGAGCCGTTGGCGACCTCGGGGAGGTAGACGTTGCGCAGCATGGTCCTGAACCGGTCGACACGGGCCTGGGGCCACCCGGTGTAGGTGTAGCGGATGATCTCGGCGGCCCGCGGCCAGGAGGAACCGGCCCAGCCCGTCTGCAGGGGCGCGTTCGAGTTGGTGTGGTCGGTGATCACCCCGGACCAGGCGTCCATGATCTCGATGGCCTTCTGGGCGTACCGGCTGTCCCGTGTGACGTACCAGGCGAGGGAGAGCGTGTACGCGGCGATGGCGTCCTCGCGCTCGTCGGTGCAGCCGTTGTTCGGGTTCGAGTACGAGCCGCACTCGACGACGGAGCGGGGCTTCGGAACCCGGGACAGCGAGGCGTACTTGCTCGCCGCCATCCGGTCGTAGGCGCCCTTCCAGGGCTGCGCTCCGGCGTTGACCCGCTCACGGGTGAAGTCGAGCTGACCGCGGGAGACCAGGACGCCGGGGTGCACGAAGGTGGTGGGAGCAGCTTCGGCGCTGCCTCCCCCGGGTCCCGCGACGAGGGTGGCGAGGAGGGCGGCGGCCAGCAGGGGGACGGTGAGCAGCACCCTCCTCCCCCTGCGCTTCGCACGGGAGGCGTCGCGCCGTAGAGCCATGGCCATGAGGTTGCTCCTTCTTCACATATGTGAACGATTGAGGGCTGTCGAGGGTGGAACCTAAAGGTCTGAACCAAAGGCGTCAAGATGACTGGATGCTTGTTCACTGCACCCTTCGGCTCGTTCGCAGATCGACGGGATCGACTCGCAGAACTCGCGGAACCCATCGAGTGTTCACACTCATGAATAATCGATGATCGGTCACACAGGCCCCGACCTGACGGACGTGTCCGGCGGTCCGGCCACCACGCCGTACGATTCCCCTCGTTGTCACTTACATCGTCCGAAGGAGATCCCCCATGGCCCAGGTCACGCTGAAGGGCAGCCCTGTACAGGTCAACGGCACCCTGCCGACCCCGGGAAGCCAGGCTCCTGACTTCACGCTCGTCGCCGAGGGTCTGGCGGACAAGTCGCTGAAGGACTACGCCGGTCAGCGCAAGGTCCTCAACATCTTCCCGAGCGTCGACACGCCGACCTGCGCGTCCTCGGTCCGCGCGTTCAACGAGAAGATCGGCGCGCTGGAGAACACGGTGGTGCTCTGCATCTCCGCCGACCTCCCCTTCGCCCAGGCCCGCTTCTGCGGCGCCGAGGGCCTCGAGAACGTCAAGAACCTCTCGACCCTCCGCGGCCGCGAGTTCCACACCAACTACGGCGTGGAGATCGCGGACGGCCCGCTGGCCGGCCTGACCGCCCGCGCGGTCGTCGTCCTCGACGAGAACGACACCGTGCTGCACGCGCAGCTCGTCGGCGAGATCGCCGAGGAGCCCAGCTACGAGGACGCCCTCGCCGCCCTCAAGTAGGAACGCCGCCGCCTCACGGCGACGCACGGGAGCCCCTCCACCGCCACGGTGGAGGGGCTCCCGCCGTTTCGGCACCGCCGAAGCGGACCCCGTCAGGCGCACGCGGGGCAGAGCCCGCGGTACGTCACGTCGGCCTTCGAGACCGTGAAGCCGAACCGCTCCTCGGGCGGGAGGACCGTCAGCGGGTCCCCCGTCGGGTGGACGTCACGAATGAGGCCGCAGTTCGAGCAGACCAGGTGCTGGTGCGCGTGGTGCGCGTTCGGGTCGTACCGCTTCGCCCGGCCGTCCGTGGAGAGCTCCACGACCTCGCCGAGGGCCACCAGCTCGCCCAGGGTGTTGTAGACGGTCGCCCGGGCGATCTCCGGAAGGCGTGCCACGGCGCGCGCGTGCACCTCGTCGGCCGTGAGGTGGACGTGGTCGCCGGCGAGGACCTCCGCGACGACACGCCGCTGGGACGTCATGCGCCAGCCTCGCGCACGCAGCCGCTCCAACAGGTCACTCATTCGGCTCACCCCTTCGGATGATTGGCGTGGTTCTTGACTTGGACTCTGTCCATCGTAGGATCGGTTCCGGCAATAGCCAAGGCACACCACGGCTCCGGTCGGGCACAAGACACCCCCGCTGGTGCCCGCCCCGGCCGAGCACCACGATCCGCCCCGTCCGGAAGGATTTGCATGTCCGAGAACCACGACGCAATCGTCACCGACCCCGCCCCCGAGGGCACGGGCGGCTGCCCGGTCGCGCACGGCCGTGCCGCGCACCCGACCCAGGGCGGCGGCAACCGCCAGTGGTGGCCGGAGCGGCTCAACCTCAAGATCCTCGCCACGAACCCCGTCGTGGGGAACCCGCTCGGTGCGGAGTTCGACTACGCCGAGGCCTTCAACGCCCTCGACCTCGCGGCCGTCAAGCAGGACATCGCCGAGGTGCTCACCACCTCGCAGGACTGGTGGCCGGCCGACTTCGGCAACTACGGCCCGCTCATGATCCGCATGGCCTGGCACAGCGCGGGCACGTACCGCATCAGCGACGGCCGCGGTGGCGCCGGCGCCGGTCAGCAGCGCTTCGCGCCGCTGAACAGCTGGCCGGACAACGGCAACCTGGACAAGGCCCGCCGTCTGCTGTGGCCGGTGAAGAAGAAGTACGGCCAGAGCATCTCCTGGGCCGACCTCATGATCCTCACGGGCAACGTCGCCCTCGAGACGATGGGCTTCGAGACCTTCGGCTTCGCCGGTGGCCGCGCCGACGTCTGGGAGGCCGACGAGGACGTCTACTGGGGCCCCGAGACCACCTGGCTCGGCGACGAGCGCTACACCGGTGACCGCGAGCTGGAGAACCCGCTCGGCGCGGTCCAGATGGGCCTCATCTACGTCAACCCCGAGGGCCCCAACGGCAACCCGGACCCGGTCGCCGCGGCCCGCGACATCCGTGAGACGTTCCGCCGCATGGCGATGAACGACGAGGAGACCGTCGCCCTCATCGCCGGTGGCCACACCTTCGGCAAGACCCACGGCGCCGGCCCCGCGGAGAACGTCGGCGACGACCCCGAGGCCGCTCCCCTGGAGGCGCAGGGCTTCGGCTGGGCGAACTCGTACGGCACCGGCAAGGGCGCCGACGCGATCACCAGCGGCCTGGAGGTCACCTGGACCACCACGCCCGCGCAGTGGGGCCACGACTTCTTCAAGCACCTCTTCGAGTACGAGTACGAGCTCACCCAGAGCCCGGCCGGTGCGAACCAGTGGGTGGCGAAGGACGCCGAGGCGATCATCCCCGACGCCCACGACGCGTCGAAGAAGCACCTCCCGACGATGCTCACCACCGACCTCTCGCTGCGCTTCGACCCGGCCTACGAGCAGATCTCGCGGCGCTTCTACGAGAACCCGGAGCAGTTCGCGGACGCCTTCGCCCGCGCCTGGTACAAGCTGACGCACCGTGACATGGGTCCGGCCGTCCGCTACCTCGGCCCGGAGGTCCCCTCCGAGGTCCTCCTGTGGCAGGACCCGCTGCCGGCGCACGAGGGCGAGACGCTCGACGCCGCGGACGTCGCCTCCCTCAAGGAGAAGATCCTCGGTTCCGACCTCACGGTCGCCCAGCTGGTCTCCGCGGCCTGGGCCTCGGCCTCCTCGTTCCGCGGCAGCGACAAGCGAGGCGGTGCCAACGGCGGCCGCATCCGCCTGGAGCCGCAGCGCAACTGGGAGGTCAACAACCCGGACGAGCTCGCGCAGGTGCTGCGTACGCTCGAGGGCGTCAAGGCCTCCTTCGACGCCGCGGGCGCCAAGAAGGTCTCGATCGCCGACCTGGTCGTGCTCGCGGGCTCCGCGGCCGTCGAGAAGGCGGCCAAGGACGGCGGCTTCGACGTCGAGGTGCCGTTCACCCCGGGCCGCGTGGACGCCGGGCAGGACCAGACGGACGTGGAGTCCTTCGCCGCGCTCGAGCCGCAGGCCGACGGCTTCCGCAACTACCTCGGCAAGGGCAACCGCCTTCCGGCCGAGTACCTGCTGGTCGACCGCGCGAACCTGCTGACCCTGAGCGCGCCGGAGCTGACGGTCCTCGTCGGCGGCCTCCGTGTCCTGGGCGCGAACCACCAGCAGTCCGCGCACGGTGTCCTCACCACGACCCCGGGGTCCCTGACGAACGACTTCTTCGTCAACCTGCTCGACATGGGGACGGCGTGGACGGCGACGTCCGAGGACGCCACCACGTACGAGGGCCGCGACTCCGCCACCGGCGAGGTCAGGTGGACGGGCACCCGCGCCGACCTGGTCTTCGGCTCGAACTCGGAGCTGCGCGCGCTGGCCGAGGTCTACGCGAGTGACGACGCGAAGGAGAAGTTCGTGACCGACTTCGTCTCCGCATGGGTCAAGGTCATGGACCTGGACCGGTTCGACATCGCCTGATCACCGGCCGGGAACGGCTGTGATCGCCTGTGAAGGGCTGAACCCCGTGTGATCTCCAGGGGCCCGGGGGGGGGGGGGGGGGGGGGGGGGGGGGGGGGGGGGGGGGGGGGGGGGGGGGGGGGGGGGGGGGGGGGGGGGGGGGGGGGGGGGGGGGGGG
>NZ_JBVHZJ010000103.1:0-14880 GCF_055574655.1 Streptomyces sp. NPDC029956
GCAGAGCGCCACCCCGCGCCGGGCCGGAGTCTCCTCCTTCGGCATCGGTGGCACCAACGCCCACCTCGTCCTCGAAGAAGCCCCCGCACACCACGGAACCCCCGCACACCACGAATCCACCGACCCCGCACACCACGAAACCCCCGACCCGGCACACCACCACCCGGAGCACGACCGCCTCGAACAGCCCGAGGCGTCCGCACAGGGGCACGCCGTCGCGCTGCCGTTGTCCGCGCGCAGCGCCGAGGCGCTCCGTGGTCAGGCGGAACGGCTCGCCGCCCACGTCAGGGCGAACCCGGAGCTGACCCCCGCCGATGTGGGCGTGTCGTTGGCGACGCACCGGTCCCTCTTCGAGCACCGGGCCGTGCTCGTCGGAGACGGCTGGGAGGAACTCCTGACCGGACTGGACGCGCTGGCGGCCGGCGCCCCCGACGCGGGCGTGGTCACCGGCGTCGCCCACGGCACCGGGGACACGGTGTTCGTCTTCCCCGGCCAGGGCTCGCAATGGCCGGGCATGGGCCGGGAACTGCTGGACTCCTCGCCGGTGTTCGCGCGCCGCATGGAGGAGTGCGAGAAGGCCTTCGCCCCCTACGTCGACTGGTCGCTGAGGGACGTCGTCGGCGCATCCGACGCCGGGGACCTGTGGGACCGGGTGGACGTGGTCCAGCCCGTCTGCTTCGCGATGATGGTGTCGCTGGCCGCTCTGTGGCAGGCGCACGGCATCCGGCCGTCGGCCGTGGTGGGACACAGCCAGGGCGAGATCGCCGCGGCCGTCGTCGCCGGAGCGCTCTCCCTTGAGGACGGCGCCCGCGTCGTCTGCCTCCGCAGCCGCGCGCTCCGGCAGGTCGCCGGAGAAGGCGGGATGGTCTCCCTGGCCCTCCCGGAGGCGACGGCGCGCGACCTCGTCGCCGAGCACGACGGCCTCGCCGTCGCGGCCGTCAACGGCCCGCTCTCCACCGTCGTCTCGGGGGCGACGGACGCGCTGGACGCCCTCACGGCCCGGTGCGAGGCCGACGGCGTGCGCGTACGCCGGATCGCCGTCGACTACGCCTCGCACTCCCCTGGGATGGCCCGGCTGCGTGACGAGGTCGTCGGCGTGCTGGAGGGCATCGCCCCGCGGCCCGCTCCGATCCCCCTGTACTCCTCGGTGACCGGGGACGCCATCGCCACGGAGACGATGGACGCCGCGTACTGGTACGCGAACCTCCGGCAGACCGTCCTGTTCGAGAAGGCCCTGCGTTCCGTGGCGGCCCACGGCACACGCCTGTTCGTGGAGGTGTCGGCCCACCCGGTCCTCGCCGTCGGCGCCCAGGAGACGCTGGAATCGGCGGCCCCGTCCGCCTCGGTCATCGGCACGCTCCGCCGCGGTCACGGCGGCCCGGCCCGGTTCCTCACCTCGGTGGCGGAGGCCCACGTCGCCGGTGCCACGGTGGCCTGGCCGGGGCTCTTCCCCGCCGGGGCCCGCCGCGTACCCCTCCCGACGTACGCCTTCCAGCACAAGCGCTACCCGTACGCCGCCGCGCACGAGCAGCACGGGACGGCGGACATGACCGCCGCCGGGCTCCGCACGGCCGACCACCCGCTGCTGAGCGCCTCGACGGACCTGCCCGGCTCCGGGGGCCACCTGTTCACGGGGCGGATCTCCCTGGACCGCCACCCCTGGCTCGCCGACCACGCCGTCGCGGACACCCCGCTGCTGCCCGGCACGGCCTTCGTCGAGCTCGCGGTCCGGGCCGGCCATCAGGTCGGCTGCCCGGCGCTGGACGAACTGACCCTGCACGCACCCCTGGCGCTGTCCGCGCACGACGGTGTCCACGTCCAGGTGGTCGTCGGCGGCCCCGACGACGACGACCGGCGGGAGGTGAGCGTCTACTCCCGGCCCGAGACGGGGTCCGCCGCGGACGCCTGGACCCGTCACGCGTACGGACTGCTCTCCCCCGGGGCAGCCGCCCCGGACCGGGAGCGGGAGGAGTGGCCCCCGGAGGGCGCGCAGCCCGTCGACCTCACGGGGTTCTACGAGCGGGTCGCCGAGAGCGGCTACCACTACGGTCCGGCGTTCCAGGGACTGCGAGCGGTCTGGCGCCGCGGCGACGAGACCTTCGCCGAGATCGCCCTCGGCGGGGCGGAGCGGGAGGCGGCGGGCGCCTACGGGCTGCATCCGGCGCTGCTCGACGCCGCCCTGCACGCCGCGGAGTCGGGCGGCCGCAGCGAGGACGACGGCGAGATCACACTGCCGTTCTCGTGGCGGGGAGTCGTCCTGCACGCGGTGGGTGCCACCGACCTCAGGGTGCACGTCACCCCCGCCCCGGAGGGCGAGGGCGTGTCGATACGCCTGTACGACCCCCGCGGCCTCGACGTCGCCACCGTCGGCGCGCTCGTCTCCCGGCCCGTTCCGGCGGACAGCCTGGGCGCGGTACGCACGTCCGGCGACGACGGTCTCTACCGGCCGCAGTGGGAGGCGCGGTCCGACGCCCGCACTCCGGACGGTTCCGGAGACCGGCCGGAGACCGCCTTCGTCGGCCCCGTGGCGCTCCGGCCCACCACGACGGGCACGCGGGACACCGTCTATCCGGACCTCGGCGCGCTGACGGCCGCCGTCCGGGCCGGTGCGGCCGTCCCCCGCACGGTCCTCGTCCCGTGCCCCGTACCGGCGACCGGCGACGGCTGCGTGTCCGCGACCGGCGAAGCAGGCGACGTACGGCGGACCGTCGGGCACGTCCTCGGCATCGTCCAGGAATGGCTCGGCACCGAAGGGTGCGAGGCCTCCCGCCTGGTCGTTCTCACCCGCCACGCCGTCCAGGTCGGTCCCGTGGCCACAGCCGTCGACCCGGCCGCGGCCGCCGTGTGGGGCCTGATCCGCTCCGCGCAGACCGAACACCCCGGCCGCTTCGGCCTCGCCGACATCGACGACAGTACGGCTTCGGCGGACGCCCTCGCCCGCTGGGCCTCCGCCGAGGAACAACTCGCTCTGCGCGCCGGCACACCGTACGTACCGACGCTGAAGGCGGTGCCGCACACGGACGACCTGGTGCTGCCCGCCGACGGCATCCCGTGGCGCCTTGAACCCTCCGGGCGCACCCTGGACGGCCTCGTCCCGCAGGCGTGCCCCGATGTCGCGGCACCGCTCACCGACGGGCAGGTGCGGGTCTCGATGCGAGCAGCGGGAATGAACTTCCGCGACGTGCTCCTCGCCCTCGGGATGGTGCCGGACCAGCAGGTCATGGGCAGCGAGGGAGCGGGCGTCGTCACGGAGGTCGGACCGGGCGTCACCGGGCTGGCACCCGGCGACCGGGTCATGGGCGTGTTCAAGGGATCCTTCGCGCCCCTGGCCGTCACCGACCACCGGATGGTGGTGCGCTTCCCCGACGACTGGACCTTCGCACGGGCCGCCACCGTGCCCATCGTCTACCTGACCGCCTACTACGCCCTCGTGGACCTCGCGAAGATCCGCCCCGGCGAGACGCTCCTCGTGCACGCCGCCGCCGGCGGCGTGGGCATGGCCGCCGTGCAGCTCGGACGGCACCTCGGAGCCGACGTCTACGGGACCGCCGGCACCGGCAAGTGGGACGCCCTGGCGGAACTCGGCCTGGACCCCTCACGTCTCGCCTCCTCGCGGACCCTGGCGTTCGAGGAGGAGATCCCGCGCTCCGCGGGCCGGAAGGTCGACGTCGTACTGAACTCCCTCACGGGCCCGTACGTCGACGCCTCCCTGAGGCTCCTGGCCGACGGCGGCCGCTTCCTGGAGATGGGCAAGACGGACATCCGGAGCGCCGACGACGTGACGGCCCGGTACCCGGGGGTCTCCTACCGCGCCTTCGACATGCCCGAGGCCGGGCCCGACCGCATGCGGGAGATGCTCACCGACATCGTCGACCTGTTCGAACGCGGTGTACTGCGGCCCCACCCCCTGACGGTGTGGGACATCCGCCGCGCCGCCGACGCCTTCCGCCACATGAGCCAGGCCAAGCACGTCGGCAAGGTCGTCCTCACCCTCCCCCGCCCGCTCGACCCGAGCGACACCGTTCTGGTGACGGGTGGTACGGGGACGTTGGGTGGTGTGGTGGCGCGGCATCTGGTGGTGCGTCATGGGGTGCGTCATCTGTTGTTGGTGTCGCGGAGTGGGGGTGCGGCGGCTGGGGTTTCGGAGTTGGTGGCGGGGCTTGAGGCTGCTGGTGCGGAGTCGGTGCGGGTGGTGGCGTGTGATGTGGCTGACCGTGGTGCGGTGGGTGCGTTGTTGGCTTCGGTGGGTGTGGATCGTCCGTTGGGTGCGGTGGTGCATGCGGCGGGTGCTTTGGATGACGCTTTGGTGGAGTCGTTGTCGGTGGGGCGTGTGGAGTCGGTGTTGCGTCCGAAGGTGGATGGGGCGTGGCATTTGCATGAGTTGACGCGGGGGTCGGATCTTTCGGCGTTCGTGTTGTTCTCGTCGATGTCGGGTGTGTTGGGTGCTGCGGGTCAGGCGAATTACGCGGCGGCCAATGTGTTCCTGGACGGTCTGGCGCAGCGTCGTCGTGCGATGGGGTTGCCGGGGCAGTCGCTGGCGTGGAGTCTGTGGGCGCAGGAGAGCGGTCTGACCGCCGGACTCGCCGACACGGAGCGGACCCGCATGACCTCGGCGGGGCTCACCCCGCTGCGCACCGAGGACGGACTCGACCTGCTGGACGCGGCGATGCGGTCCCCCGAGGCCGTACTCCTGCCGGCCCGCTGGGACCTGCGTCTCCTCCGCGGCAACGCCGCGATCCTGCCCGCCGTCCTGCGCGGCGTCACCGAAGCGGTGCCGCTGCGCCGCGCCACCACGGCGGACACCCCGGCCCCGGCCGCGACCGACCGGAGCGAACCGGACCTGGTCCGGCGACTCGCCGAGGCCGCCACCGACGCCGAGCGCGACAAGATCGTCCTCGACACGGTGCTGGCCCAGGCCACGACCGTGCTCGGTCTCTCACCGGCCGAAGCGGTACAGGTACGGGCGACGGCGGCGTTCAAGGACCTCGGCTTCGACTCCCTCATCGCCGTGGAACTCCGCAACAGGCTCAACACCGCGACCGGACTGCGCCTGTCGGCCACGCTGGTCTTCGACCACCCGACCCCCCAAGCGGCCGCCCGCCACATCCGCGACCGGATGACACCACGGACACGGCCCGCCGAGAAGCCCGGCACATCCCTCCGCGCCCGCGTGGACGAGCTGCTCGCCGAGGTCACCGCGGGCGACACGACCCTGACGGTTCCGGACCCCGAGGAGCACGCGGCGGTCACCCGCCGGCTCACCGACCTCCTCGCAGCATGGCAGGAGGGGGCGCCCGCGGGACCCGCCGCGACCGGCGCCCCCGAGGAGCACGACCTCGGGCTCGAGGCCGTCACGGCCGACGAGCTCTTCGACTTCATCGACAACGACCTGAGGATGGGCCGATGACCGGCGTCAATGTCCCGGCAACGCCGAGCGTGCAGTCGCCGGACGAGCACCACAAGCTGCTCGACTACCTGAAGCGCGTCACCATCGAACTCCGCGACACCCGCCGACGCCTGGACGAGGCGCAGGACGCGGCACACGAGCCGTTGGCGATCGTGGGGTTGAGCTGCCGTTTCCCGGGGGCTGCCGAGGGTCCTGAGGCGTTCTGGCGTCTGCTGGCGGAGGGTGGTGACGCGATCGGCGGGTTCCCGGTCGATCGTGGCTGGGAGGTCGCTGCCGGTGGTGGGGACTATGTGCGGGCCGGTGGGTTCGTGGCGGGGGCGGGTGGTTTCGACGCCGCGTTCTTCGGGATCAGTCCGCGTGAGGCGCTGGCGATGGACCCCCAGCAGCGTCTGCTCCTTGAGGCGGTCTGGGAGGCCGTCGAGCGTGCGGGCATCGACGCCCACGACCTGAGGGGCACCGACACCGGCGTCTACATCGGAGCCTCGCCGTCCGGATACGGCACCGACACCGACGCGACCGGCGCGGGAGTCGAAGGCCACGTCATGACGGGTATCTCGCCGAGTGTGCTGTCGGGGCGGGTTTCGTACACGTTGGGGTTGCGGGGTCCGGCGGTGACGGTGGACACGGCGTGTTCGTCGTCGTTGGTGGCCTTGCATCAGGCGGTGCAGGCGTTGCGGTCGGGTGAGGTGGAGCGGGCGGTCGTCGCGGGTGTGTCGGTGATGGCGACGCCCGGTCTGTTCGAGGAGTTCAGTGTCCATGGGGGGCTGGCCGGGGACGCGCGGTGCAAGGCGTTCGGTGCGGGTGCCGATGGCACGGCGTTCTCCGAGGGTGTGGGTGTGCTGGTGCTGGAGCGGTTGTCGACGGCGCGCGGGGGTGGGCGTGCGGTGGTGGCTCTGGTGCGGGGGACGGCGGTGAACCAGGACGGTGCGAGCAATGGTCTGACGGCGCCGAACGGTCCCGCTCAGCAGCGGGTGGTCGAGCAGGCGCTGGCGTCGGCGCGGTTGGTTCCGGGTGATGTGGACGCGGTGGAGGCGCATGGGACGGGTACGTCCTTGGGTGATCCGATCGAGGCGGGTGCGTTGGCTGCGGTGTTCGGGCCGGGGCGTGAGGCGGGTCGGCCGGTGCGTCTGGGTTCGGTGAAGTCGAACATCGGTCATACGCAGGCGGCCGCGGGCATGGCCGGTGTGATCAAGATGGTGCTCGCGTTGCAGAACGAGTGCCTGCCGCGGACGCTGCACGCCGATGTGCCCAGTCCGCACATCGAGTGGGACGGCAGCGGTCTGGAGCTTCTGGGCGAGGCACGCGCCTGGCCGAGGGACGCCGCGCGGCCCCGGCGGGCGGGCATCTCCTCGTTCGGCATCGGCGGGACCAACGCCCACGTCGTCATCGAGGAGGCCCCCCACCCCGCACCCACCGAAACCGAGGAGACCCACCCCGCACCCCCGCTCGACACCACGACGGTCCCCTGGGTGATCTCCGGACACACCGCGGAGGCGATGCGCGCCCAGGCGCAGAAGCTCGCCGACCACCTCCGTGCACACCCGGACCTCGACCCCGCCGACCTCGGCCTGTCCCTGGCGACCACCCGCGCCGCCCTGCACCATCGAGGCGCGGTCCACGGCTCCGACCGCACGGAACTGCACGCCGCGCTCGTCGCCCTCGCACAGGACGAACCCGCCGCCCGCACCGTGACCGGCACCGCCGCCGACACCCCCGCCACCGTGTTCGTCTTCCCCGGACAGGGCACCCAGTGGACCGGAATGGGCGCGGCCCTGCTGGCACACTCCCCGGTGTTCGCAGACTCGGTACGCGCCTGCGACACGGCACTCGAACCCCTCACCGGCTGGTCCGTCGAGGCCCTGCTGCGCGGCGAACTGCCCCCGGACACGCACCCCCTGGACCGCATGGACATAGCCCAGCCCGCGCTGTTCACCATGTACCTCGGCCTCGCCGCCGTATGGCGCTCGCTCGGCGTCCGGCCGGACGCCGTCGTCGGACACAGCCAGGGCGAGGTCGCCGCCGCCGTCGTCGCCGGCATCCTCACCGTCCCCGAGGGCGCCCGCATCGTGGCGCTGCGCAGCCGGGTCCTCCACGAGGAGGCCCGAGGCGGCGAGATGGCCTTCGTCGAACTGCCCGAGGACGCCGTACGGGAACGCATCGCCGCACTCGGCGCACCCGTCCACGTGGCCGTCGTGAACTCGCCCCGCTCCGTGGTGGTGGCCGGCGACGCGGACGCCGTCGACGACCTGCTGGCCGTCCTCGACGACGAGGACGTGCCCTGCGGCAGGCTCGAAGCCGGCTGCGCCTCGCACAGCCCCCACATGGACCGCTTCCTGCCCCGCCTCACCGAAGCCCTCCACGACCTGCGGCCCCGAAGCGGCGACATCCCCTTCTACTCGACCGTCACCGGAACCCGCGTCGACGGACGGGAACTCGACGCCCCCTACTGGAGCCGCAACCTGCGCGAGACCGTACGGTTCCACCACGCCACCCGGGCCCTCCTCGACGACGGCCACACCTGCTTCCTCGAGGTCTCCCCGCTCCCCCTCCTGTCCGTCGGCGTCCTGGAGACCCTGGAGGAGACGGGAGCCCAGGCGGCTGCCGTCTGCACCCTGCGGCGCGGCCAAGGAGAACCGGAGGAGTTCGTACGCGGCCTCGCCGAGATGTACGCGCACGGCGCCCGGATCGACTGGCAGCCCCTCTTCGCCGGGGCGAAGACCGTCCCGCTGCCCACCTACGCCTTCCGGCACCGGACCTTCTGGCTGCCGCCCCGCCCCGCCGCCGGTGCCGCACGACCGGACACCGCCGGCCACCCCTTCCTCACCACGGCCGTCACGTCCCCCGGCACCGGCGAGACCGTCCTCACCGGCGAGGTCTCCCTGCACAGCCACCCCTGGCTCGCCGACCACAGCGCCTCCGGCACCGTCCTGCTGCCCGGCACGGGCTTCCTGGAACTCGTCCTGCACGCCGCCGCCCGCACCGGACACGACCACCTCGACGAACTGACCCTGCACACCCCCCTGCCGCTCGACGGCACCCCGACCCGCCTCCAGGTCTGCGTCGGAGCACCCACCGGCCCCGGAAGCCGCACCGTCGAGGTGTTCTCCAGGAAGGACGACGCCCCCGAGGACGCGGAGTGGACGAGCCACGCCTCCGGCGTCGTCACCACCGCCACGACAGCCCTGCCCGCCGCCCGCACGGCCGTGTGGCCGCCCGAAGGCGCCGAGCCCCTCGCCGTCGACGACCACTACGTCCGGGCCGCCGAACTCGGCTACGGCTACGGCCCCGCGTTCCAGGGCCTCCGCGCCGCCTGGCTCCTCGACGACGAGGCCTTCGCCGAGGTGCACCTCGACGCCTCCGCGACCGACCACGGCCGCGGAACCGGGTTCGGCCTGCACCCGGCCCTGATGGACGCGGCCCTGCAGGCGGCAGGACTGCTGCACCGCGAGAGCGACGGCGAAGGCGCCGTCCGGCTGCCGTTCCTGTGGCAGCGGGTCGCGGTGCACTCGACGGGGGCGACGACCCTCCGCGTACACGTGACACGACTGCCCGAGGGCGACTTCGCCCTGGAGGCGACCGACGGACACGGCCGCCCCGTCGCCTCGGTCGGCCGCCTCGTGCTGCGCCCCGTACCCGTCGGCGCGATCGCCGCTCCGCAGGACGGCGCGGCACGCCTGCACCGCTTCGTCTGGAACCCGGCGCCGACGACCGGCGGTCCGGTCGCCGCCCGCTGCGCGGTCCTCACGAGCCTCGTCCCCGACACGGCCGGCGACACACCCGAACCCGGCCGCGGCGGACCGTACGCAGCACTGGCACCCTACGAACGGTTCGACGACCTGGCGGCCCTCGCGGAGGACATCGAGACGCGCGGAGAAGCACCGGACCTGGTGTTCGTGCCCTGCACCCCGCCGTCCGAGCAGGAACACGACACCGTCCCGGAGACGACGCTCCGGCGCACCCGGCAGACCCTCGGCCTGCTGCACGCGTGGCTCGCAGACCGGCGCTTCGACACCACCAGGCTCGTGCTGCTCACCCGCGGCGCGGTCGCCGATCAGGCCGGCGCCGACGTCGACGACCTGCCGGGGACGGCGGTCTGGGGCCTGATCCGATCGGCTCAGACCGAGCACCCCGGCCGCTTCGCCGTGGTCGACCTCGAGGACACCGACGCCTTCGGGCCTCCGCTGGACTCGCTCCCCTACACCGAGGAGCCGCAGCTCGCCGTGCGCGACGGGCTCGCCCTGACCCCGCGCCTGATACCCGCCGAGACCGCCCCCACGACGTCCGCGCCGGCCCTCGACCCGAACGGCACCGTTCTGGTGACGGGTGGTACGGGGACGTTGGGTGGTGTGGTGGCGCGGCATCTGGTGGTGCGTCATGGGGTGCGTCATCTGTTGTTGGTGTCGCGGAGTGGGGGTGCGGCGGCTGGGGTTTCGGAGTTGGTGGCGGGGCTTGAGGCTGCTGGTGCGGAGTCGGTGCGGGTGGTGGCGTGTGATGTGGCTGACCGTGGTGCGGTGGGTGCGTTGTTGGCTTCGGTGGGTGTGGATCGTCCGTTGGGTGCGGTGGTGCATGCGGCGGGTGCTTTGGATGACGCTCTGGTGGAGTCGTTGTCGGTGGGGCGTGTGGAGTCGGTGTTGCGTCCGAAGGTGGATGGGGCGTGGCATTTGCATGAGTTGACGCGGGGGTCGGATCTTTCGGCGTTCGTGTTGTTCTCGTCGATGTCGGGTGTGTTGGGTGCTGCGGGTCAGGCGAATTACGCGGCGGCCAATGTGTTCCTGGACGGTCTGGCGCAGCGTCGTCGTGCGATGGGGTTGCCGGGGCAGTCGCTGGCGTGGAGTCTGTGGGCGCAGGAGAGCGGTCTGACCGCCGGACTCGCCGACACGGACCACGCACGGTTCGCCCGCTCGGGCGTCCTGCCGATCGACACCGACCAGGCCCTCGCCCTCCTCGACGCCGCCTGGGACTTCCCCGACGCCGTCGCGGTACCCGCCCGCTTCGACACCACCGCCCTGCGCGGCGCCGTCGGCGCCGTACCGCCGGCCCTGCGCGGTCTCACCGGTGCCGGGCCCAGGCGCCCGGCACCGACCGGACCCGCCCCCATGGCCGACGTGGCCCCCTCCCTCGCCGCCCTCCTCGCCGGAGTGCCCGAGGAGGAACGGGACGAGACCACGCTGCGCCTGGTGCGCTCCCACGCCGCCGCGGTGCTCGGACACCCGAGCCCGGACGAGGTCGCTCCCGACGCGGCGTTCAAGTCCCTCGGCTTCGACTCCCTGCTCTCCGTGGAACTGCGCAACAGGCTCAACACCGCGACCGGACTGCGTCTGCCGACGACGCTGGTCTTCGACCACCCGACCCCCGAGGCGGTGGCACGACGCCTGCGGCAGGAATGCCCGACGCCCGATGCCCCGGGCACGCCGGCCCCCACCGCGCCCGAGGCCGGCACCGGCGCCGACGACCGGCACGAGCCGTTGGCGATCGTGGGGTTGAGCTGCCGTTTCCCGGGGGCTGCCGAGGGTCCTGAGGCGTTCTGGCGTCTGCTGGCGGAGGGTGGTGACGCGATCGGCGGGTTCCCGGTCGATCGTGGCTGGGAGGTCGCTGCCGGTGGTGGGGACTATGTGCGGGCCGGTGGGTTCGTGGCGGGGGCGGGTGGTTTCGACGCCGCGTTCTTCGGGATCAGTCCGCGTGAGGCGCTGGCGATGGACCCCCAGCAGCGTCTGCTCCTTGAGGCGGTCTGGGAGGCCGTCGAGCGTGCGGGCATCGACGCCCACGACCTGCGAGGGACCGACACCGGCGTGTACGTCGGAGCGATGCCCTCGGGATACGCGATGCACGGCGGCACCGAAGGCGTCGAGGGCTATGTGATGACGGGTATCTCGCCGAGTGTGCTGTCGGGGCGGGTTTCGTACACGTTGGGGTTGCGGGGTCCGGCGGTGACGGTGGACACGGCGTGTTCGTCGTCGTTGGTGGCCTTGCATCAGGCGGTGCAGGCGTTGCGGTCGGGTGAGGTGGAGCGGGCGGTCGTCGCGGGTGTGTCGGTGATGGCGACGCCCGGTCTGTTCGAGGAGTTCAGTGTCCATGGGGGGCTGGCCGGGGACGCGCGGTGCAAGGCGTTCGGTGCGGGTGCCGATGGCACGGCGTTCTCCGAGGGTGTGGGTGTGCTGGTGCTGGAGCGGTTGTCGACGGCGCGCGGGGGCGGGCGTGCGGTGGTGGCTCTGGTGCGGGGGACGGCGGTGAACCAGGACGGTGCGAGCAACGGTCTGACGGCGCCGAACGGTCCTGCTCAGCAGCGGGTGGTCGAGCAGGCGCTGGCGTCGGCGCGGTTGGTTCCGGGTGATGTGGACGCGGTGGAGGCGCATGGGACGGGTACGTCCTTGGGTGATCCGATCGAGGCGGGTGCGTTGGCTGCGGTGTTCGGGCCGGGGCGTGAGGCGGGTCGGCCGGTGCGTCTGGGTTCGGTGAAGTCGAACATCGGTCATACGCAGGCGGCCGCGGGCATGGCCGGTGTGATCAAGATGGTGCTCGCGTTGCAGAACGAGTGCCTGCCGCGGACGCTGCACGCCGATGTGCCCAGTCCGCACATCGAGTGGGACGGCAGCGGTCTGGAGCTTCTGGGCGAGGCACGTCCCTGGCCGAGGGACGCCGCGCGGCCCCGGCGGGCGGGCATCTCCTCGTTCGGCATCGGCGGGACCAACGCCCACGTCGTCATCGAGGAAGCCCCCCACCCCGCACCCACCGACACCGAGGAGACCCACCCCGCACCCCCGCACGGAACCGAAACCGTCCCGGCACGAGCCGGCGACGCCACCCCTGTCAGCACCACCCCCGTCCCCGTACTCCTCAGCGCCCAGGAGGAAGACGCGCTGCGCGCACAGGCAGACCACTGGGCCACCTGGCTGGACGAGCACCCGGCGACACCGCTCGCCGACGTCGCCGCGACCGCCGCCCGGCGCACCCGGTTCGACACCCGTGCCGCCGTCCTCGCCACCGACGCCGCCGAGACCGCCACCGCCCTGCGCGCCCTCGCCCTCGGCACCTCCCACCCGGCCGTCGTGCGGGGCGGGGCCGTCAAGGGCGGCCTCGGAGTCCTCTTCACCGGACAGGGCAGCCAGCGGGCTGCCATGGGACGCGGCCTGTACGAACACTTCGAGGCGTACCGCACGGCCTTCGACGCCACCTGCGCGGCGATCGACGAGCACCTGGACGGCTCACTCGCCGAGATCGTTCTCGGCGCCGACACGGAACGCCTGGACGAGACGCAGTACGCGCAGCCCGCCCTCTTCGCCCTCGAAGTGGCCCTCTACCGGCTGTGGGAGACCTGGGGCGTCACCGCGACGGCGGTCGCCGGACACTCCGTCGGAGAGCTCGCCGCCGCGCACGTCTCCGGTGTGCTCGGACTCGAAGACGCGGCACGCCTCGTCGTCGCCCGCGGCCGCCTGATGCAGTCCTGCCGCACCG
Source organism: Streptomyces sp. NPDC029956 (assembly GCF_055574655.1). Lineage (NCBI taxonomy): Bacteria > Bacillati > Actinomycetota > Actinomycetes > Kitasatosporales > Streptomycetaceae > Streptomyces > Streptomyces sp. NPDC029956. The sequence continues at coordinate 12,860 of NZ_JBVHZJ010000103.1, forward strand.
ACGGCGCCATGGTCTCCGTCGAAGCCTCGGAGAACGAGGTCCTGGAGGCCCTCCACGCATACGACGGCGTCTCCGTGGCCGCCCTCAACTCCCCTTCGCAGACGGTGCTCAGCGGCGACGAGGAACCCGTCCTCGCACTCGCCCGCCACTTCGCCGAACAAGGCCGGCGTACCCGCCGGCTCAAGGTCTCGCACGCCTTCCACAGCGCCCACCTGGACCCCGTCCTCGACGAGTTCGCCGCCGTCGCGGCGGGCTGCGCGTTCCACGCACCCCGCATCCCCCTCGTGGACGCCCTGACAGGGGCCTGGGCCGGCACCGACACCCCGCCCGGCACCGGCGTCCGCTCCGCGGACCACTGGGTACGCCAGGCACGCGACGCCGTCCGGTTCGGCGACGTCCTGCGGACCCTGGAACGCCACGGCATCGCCCGGTTCCTCGAATGCGGCCCCGAGGCCGTCCTGTCCGCCACCGGCGCCGAGACGCTCAAGGACGCCCGCTTCGTGCCCAGCATGCGGCGCGGCGAGACCACCGGCGAGGTCCGCACCCTCCTCACCGCCCTCGCCCACCTGCACGTCACGGGCCAGCCGCTCGACCGGAACCGACTGCCCGGCCACGCCAACGGCCGGCTCGTCCCGCTCCCCCCGTACGCCTTCCAGCGCCGCCCGTACTGGCTGACGGCCCCGGAGGCCGCCGGCGACGTCCGCACCGCCGGCCTCGACGGCGCACCCACGCACCCCTGGCTGGGCGCCCGGGTCGCACTCGCCCCCGACGAGGGGCACCTGCTCACCGGCCGGATCGACCCGCGCCGGAGCCCCTGGCTCGCCGACCACGAGCTGTTCGGCACGGTCGTCGTCCCGGGAGCCGCGCTCCTGGACGTCGTGGCCGCCGCGGCCGGCGCCGTCACCTCCGGCGGAGGCGCCGGCGGAGCCCGCATCGCCGAACTCACGCTCACCGAACCGCTGGTGCTCACCGAGACGGCGCGCCTTCAGGTCAGGGTCGGCCCGGAGGCCGACGGACGCAGGCACATCACCCTGCACAGCCGCCCCGAGACATCCGGCCCGGCGGCCTGGCGCCTGCACGCCGAGGGACGCCTGGACACCGGCGACCACGACACCACCGACGCGACCCCGACCGACGCCGATGCCGGCGCCGACCGGTGGCCGACGGACGCCCGGGAACCGGCCGCCGACGAGCGCTTCGCGACGGACGCCCTGTACGAGCGGTTCCGCGCTGACGGAGTGCTCTACGGGCCCGCATTCCAGGGCCTGAAGGAACTGTGGCGGCACGACGACGAGGCGTACGGCCTCGTCGAGCTGCCCGAAGGACTCTCACCGCGCGGCCACGTGCTGCACCCCGCCCTCCTGGACGCGGCCCTGCACACCGCCGCCCCGCTCACCGGCAGCGGAGAACCACGGGCCACGGTGCGCGTCCCGTTCGCCTGGCACGACGTCCGGCTCCACGCCGCGAACGCGACACGAGCGCGGGTCCACGTCCGCTGGTACGCGGACACCGCCACCGCCCGGGTGCGGCTCACCGACCCGGAAGGGAACCCCCTCGCCTCCGCACGGCTCCGCCTGCGCGAGGTCACCCCCGCCCAGCTGCGGGCCACCCTCACCCCGACCCCCCTGTACCGCCTGGAGTTCCCGGTCCTGCACGACGCCGAGGTCCGGCGCGGCCGGACCGTCGCGATCCTCGGCCGTACGGAGTTCCCCGACGTCGACACCCTGCTCGACCGGCTCGCGCATGACACCGCGGCCCCCGACCAGCTCGTGGTGGACGCCACCGCCGGCCCCGCCTCCGAGCCCTGGACGGCCACCGAAGACGCCCTGCACACCCTGCGGCGTCTGACCGCCGAGCCCCTGCTGAGCGACACCGAACTGATCTGGGTGACGCGGGGAGCCGTGGACGCCGGCGACGGCGTCCACGACCCGGCGCACGCACCCCCGTGGGGGATGGTCCGGTCCGCCCGCCACAAGCACCCCCACCGCGCGATCCTACTGCTCCACCCCCACGGAAGCCTC
>NZ_JBVHZJ010000104.1:0-14482 GCF_055574655.1 Streptomyces sp. NPDC029956
AGAACCCAAGAAAGGGGGCGCAGGAAGGAAACCACCTCCACGACAAAGAGCAGCACAACCGCCACTACCCCACCACCACCACCCCCCCGCCCCCCGGCCTCGTACCCCCGTCGGCTCCCCGCCTCGCTCCGTGCCCGCTCCGCCCAGTCGGCCGGCCCCGGCAGCGACCGAGGCCGAACTCACTGGTGGGCCACCTCAGTTGTGGCCGAACTTCCGTTCCTTGCGATGCGACGCGTGCTCCACCAGGGGCATCGACGTCTCGCTCTTGGGAGCAGCCGAAGTCCGTTCCTTCGCGGCTGCCTCGGTGCGGTGCTCATGGCCGCCGGTACGGGCTCCCCGGTTCGTCCGGGTCTGTTTCTTGCCCACGATCGTGCCTCCCGTGACGGGTGTCGGACTGTGGTCCGTATCCCCTCAGCCTGGCACGGGGGTGCGAGCCCCGCATGTCAGGCGGTGGCCGCTCCGACGACCCGGGTGAAGGCGGCCAGCGTGGGTGCGCCCGGGGCACGGTCCAGTACGGCGAAGACGATCTCCTCGAAGTGGCCGGCGAAGCGGCCGCCCCCGGTGAGCAGTGCCATGAAGGCACCGGCGACCTGTTCGGGGTCGTTCTGGAAGACCCCGCAGCCCCAGGCGCCGAGCACGAGCCGCCGGTAGCCGGCCGCGGCGGCCGTCTCCAGGACCCGCTCGGCCCGGGAGGCGAGGGCGCCCGGCAGGCGGTCGACGAGGGCGGGGGTGCGGCGGCGGACGACGCCGGCGTTGGGCGCGGGCGAGGTGAGGAAGCCGACGGTGAAGGGCTTGGCGAGGAGGGTGCCGCGGTCGTCGCGGAAGACCGGCACGCGGGGCGAGTGGATGACCCGGTCGGTGTAGAGGACGTCGCGGTCCTCACGGTGGTGGGCGTAGTAGCCGGGGGCGCGGAGCAGGGTGGCGTGGAGGGCGGAGGAGCGGCAGAGCGCCTCCTCCTGGGCCTGGGCTCCGTTGAGGTAGCCGCCGCCGGGGTTGCGGGCGGAGGCGAAGTTCAGGACGGCCACGGGGCGGTTCGCGTCGGCGGCGGTCATCCGCCGGGCGGCGGCCAGGCTGCTCTCGCCGGTGACGTCGAGGGTGGGCGTCCGGTCGGTGTCGGGGGTGACCGTGACGGGCTCGGGACCGTGGAGTCGCGTTCCGGCCAGCGCGGCGGCGAGGTCCTCGGCGACGGAGACGGTGCGGCCGCCGGGGGCCTGGTAGTGGCCCGCGGCAACGATCTCCTCGGTCTGCCGCGCGATCGCGCGCAGTCGTGCACTCATGGCCTCAGGATGATCGTTTGATCCGGTCCGGGACAAAGGATTTTCCCGGGATGCGGCCGGTTCCCGAGAGGACCTGCCCGGGGCGGTTTCCGGCCGGTCGGGTGCCCACGGGCCGCGTTCGGCGGTCTCGGGGCGCTCTTGCACGCCGCTCGGCGGTGGCTTTAGGTGGAAGCAGAACTTCCCGGGGCCGGTCCCGACGGCCGGCCTGACGACCAGGAGGTGTACGGATGTCGTCCAGCGGCATACGGAGCGGCGAGCCCCCTCTCGCGGAGGCGGAGGCGGAGGAACTGCTGCGATGTATCTGCTTCAAGACCGGCCCGCCCCGCACCGTGGGGGTGGAGCTGGAATGGCTCGTGCACGAGCTGCGTGACCCCCGGCTCCCCGTCCGTCCGCCGAGGCTCGCGGCGGCCCTCGACACCGTACGGTCCCTGCCGCTGGTGTCGTCCCTGACCTTCGAACCCGGCGGGCAGTTGGAGCTCAGCTCGCGCCCGGCCGGTTCCCTCATGGAGTGCCTCGACTCCCTCGCCGCCGACCTCCTGGCGGTACGGTCGGCGCTCGGACCGCTCGGCCTCACCCTCAGCGGATACGGGGTGGACCCCTGGCACTCGCCGCGCGGCCGGGTGCTCCACGAGCCGCGGTACGACGCCATGGAGGCCGCGCTGGACCGCACCGGACCCGCCGGTCGGGCGATGATGTGCGACTCGGCATCGGTGCAGATCTGTCTGGACGCGGGCCTCGAGGAGCCGGGGCCGCTCGGCTACCACCGGCGCTGGCAGCTCGCCCATCTCCTCGGTGCGGTGCTCGTGGCGGCCTTCGCCAACTCCCCGGTGCACCGGGGGCGCCCCACCGGCTGGCGCTCGACGCGGCAGGCGCTGTGGACGGACCTCGACCCGCGGCGGACCCTCGCCCCCCTGCCGGACGGCGAGCCGCGCGCCGAGTACGCGGCCCACGTCCTTGACACCCCGGTGCTGTGCGTGCGGGCCGACGAGGGGCCGTGGGCCGTGCCGGAGGGGATGACCTTCCGCGACTGGCTGCGCTCGGGCCTGCCCCGGCCGGCCGACGCCGACGACCTGCGGTACCACATGACGACGCTCTTCCCGCCGGTGCGGCCGCGCGGCCATCTGGAGCTGCGGATGGTCGACGCGCAGCCGGGCCCGGACGGATGGATGGTTCCGGTGGCCGTGACGACGGCGGTGTTCGACGATCCGGAGGCGGCGGAGACCGTGTACCGGGCGGTGAAGCCGCTCGCGGAGCGGGCCGGCTACGCCCCCGCCCCGCGCAACCCGCTCTGGCTGTCGGCGGCCCGTGACGGCCTGACCGACCCCGAGCTGCACGCCACCGCCCTCACAGTGTTCGCCGCCGCCCTTGAGGCGCTGCCGCGGATCGGGGCGAGCGAGGAGGTGCGGCGGGCCGTCGCCGCCTTCCACGAGCGGTACGTGATCCCGGGGAGCTGCCCGGCCGACGACCTGGAGGTGCTGACGTCATGACGGAGACCCGGACCGAGCTGGGCCCCGAGGCCCTGCGCCGGCACGCCCTGGACGCCCTGACCGCCGCGCGGGCCCGTACGGCGCTGCTCACCTCCTGCGTCGAGGACGGTGAACTCACCGCCCAGCACTCCCCCTTGATGTCTCCGCTGGTCTGGGACCTGGCGCACATCGGCAACCAGGAGGAGCTGTGGCTGTGGCGGGCCGTCGGCGGGAAGGAGGCGCTGCGGCCCGAGATCGACTCGCTCTACGACGCGTTCGAGCACCCGCGCTCCGCCCGCCCCTCGCTGCCGCTCCTCGCGCCGGGCGAGGCACGGACCTACGCGGCGGACGTACGGCTGCGCGTCCTCGACGTGCTGGAGCGCTCCGAGTTCGACGAGCGTCCGCTCCTCCGCGCCGCCTTCGCCTTCGGTCTCGTCGCCCAGCACGAACAGCAGCACGACGAGACGATGCTGATCACCCATCAGCTGCGGAAGGGGCCCGCCGCGCTGACCGCTCCCCCGCCACCGCCCCTGCGGAGCGACCCGCTTCCCGCCGAGGCCCTCGTGCCCGGCGGTCCGTTCACCATGGGAGCCTCCGATGAGCCGTGGGCGCTGGACAACGAACGTCCGGCGCACATGCGGATCGTGCCCGCCTTCCACATCGACACCGTGCCGGTCACCAACGGCGCCTATCTGGCCTTCATGGCCGACGGCGGCTACACGGACCAGCGGTGGTGGCGGCCCGAGGGCTGGGCGCAGATCCGGGAGCACGGCATCGCGGCCCCGCTGTTCTGGCGCCGGGACGGAGCCCAGTGGCTGCGCCGCCGGTTCGGGGTGACCGAGCCCGTGCCGGAGGACGAGCCGGTCCTGCACGTGAGCTGGTACGAGGCGGACGCCTACGCGCGCTGGGCGGGCCGCCGGCTGCCGACCGAGGCCGAGTGGGAGAAGGCCGCCCGGTACGACCCGGACTCCGGACGCTCGCGCCGCTATCCGTGGGGTGACGCCGATCCGGGTCCCGAACACGCCAACCTCGGGCAGCGGCATCTGCGGCCGGCGGCCGCGGGCAGCTATCCGGAGGGTGCGTCGCCCCTCGGCGTACGGCAGTTGATCGGCGACGTGTGGGAGTGGACGGCGAGCGACTTCCTGCCGTACCCGGGTTTCACCGTGTTCCCGTACAAGGAGTACTCGGAGGTGTTCTTCGGCCCCGACCACAAGGTGCTGCGCGGGGGTTCCTTCGCCGTCGACCCGGTCGCCTGCCGGGGCACCTTCCGCAACTGGGACCTGCCGGTGCGCCGCCAGATCTTCGCCGGCTTCCGCACGGCCCGCAGCGCGGAGCTCGACTGATGTGCCGTCACATCGCCTATGTGGGCGAGCCGGTGGCGCTGGGCGAGCTGCTGGTCCGGCCGGAGCACGCCCTGCTGCGCCAGTCCTGGGAGCCCCGTGCGCAGACCAGCGGTGTGGTGAACGCCGACGGGTTCGGGGTGGGCTGGTACGCCGAGGGCGATCCGGTGCCGGCCCGGTACCGGCGCCCCGGCCCGATCTGGGGCGACCTCTCCTTCGCGGACCTGGCCCGGGTGGTGCGCTCCCGGTCACTGCTCGCCGCGGTCCGCGGGGCGACCCTGCCGGGCGCCGACGGGGAGGCCGCCGCGGCGCCGTTCGCCGCCGGGCCCTGGCTGTTCAGTCACAACGGCGCCGTCAGGGGCTGGCCGGGCTCGCTCGCGCCGCTCGCCGCGAGCCTCCCGGCCGGCGAGCTGCTCGGGCTCGAGGCCCGGACCGACTCGGCGCTGCTCTGGGCGCTCGTCCTGCACCGGCTGCGGTCCGGTGACGCGCCGGGCCCCGCCCTGGCCGACACGGTGCGGGAGGCCGCCGAGGCGGCCCCCGGCTCCGGTCTCACCCTGCTGCTCACCGACGGGTCGCTGATCGCCGCGACCGCCTGGGAGAACAGCCTCTGGTACCTGAAGGGTCCCGACCGGGTGGTCGTGGCCTCCGAACCGTACGACGACGATCCACGCTGGCGGGAGGTCCCCGAGCACACGCTCGTGACCGCCACCCGCGCCGACGTCACCCTCACCCCGCTCAAGGAGCCCTCCGCGTGAGCCCGTTCCAGCTGACCCGCACCCTCGCCCCGGACGCCGCCGGCGCCGATCTGCGCGCCGACGTCCTCCACGGGCTCAACCGCTCCCCCAAGGAGCTGCCGCCCAAGTGGTTCTACGACGCCCGGGGCAGCGTGCTCTTCGAGGAGATCACCCGGCTGCCCGAGTACTACCCGACCCGGGCCGAGCGGGAGATCCTGAAGGAGCGGGCTCCGGAGATCGCCGCCGCCACCGGGGCCAGGACCCTGGTCGAGCTGGGCTCCGGCTCCTCGGAGAAGACCCGGTTCCTGATCGACGCGCTGCTGCCCGGCCTGGACAGCTATGTGCCGGTGGACGTGAGCGAGTCCGCGCTGACCGGGGCCGCCGAATCCCTGCTCGCCGAGCGACCGGGACTGCACGTCCACGCGCTGGTCGCCGACTTCACCCGGGGGCTCGCGCTGCCCGGGACGCCGGGGCCGCGGCTGGTGGCCTTCCTCGGCGGCACGATCGGCAATCTGCTGCCCGGCGAGCGGCGGACCTTCCTCCGCTCCGTACGGGCGATGCTGACACCGGGCGACGCGCTGCTGCTCGGCACGGACCTGGTGAAGGACGAGTCGACGCTCGTGGCCGCGTACGACGACTCGGCCGGGGTGACGGCCGCCTTCAACAAGAACGTGCTCGCGGTGATCGACCGGGAGCTGGACGCGGACTTCGACCCGGACGCCTTCGACCACGTGGCGGTGTGGGACCCCGAGCGGGAGTGGATCGAGATGCGGCTGCGGGCCCGCCGCGCACTGACCGTGAAGATCCCGGAGCTGGATCTCGTGGTGCCGTTCGCGGCGGGCGAGGAGATGCGGACGGAGGTGTCCGCGAAGTTCCGTCAGGCGGGTGTCCGGGCCGAGCTCGCGGAGGCGGGCCTCGACCTCGACCGCTGGTGGACCGACAGCGAGGGCAGGTTCGCGGTGTCGCTGGCCACCGCCCGCTGAGCGGCGGCCGCCAGAGCCCGGCGGTCCGGGTACAGGGCTCCGGGCAGGGGCTCCCGGAGCCGGACGACGGCGGTGAGCCGGCGGGTGGACACGACCCGCCACAGCGAGGAGCCGAGCGGGTCGGCCCCGACGTACGCGGCGGCGTCCGTGGGCCGGTAGTCGATCCGTACCGGCTGCACGGCGCAACCGGCGTCGAGGGCGGCTTGGAACGCGGCCGGGCGGAACCGGCCGCGTTCCCGTCCGCACCAGGTCGAACCCTCGGGGAAGACGACCACACGCCCGCCGCCCGCGAGCACGCCCGCCATGGTCCCTACGGTGCCGGGCAGGGCCATGATCCCTTCCCGGTCGATGAAGAGGGTGCCGCCGAGCGCGGCGAGCGTGCCGAGGACGGGCCAGCGCCGCACCTCGGACTTGGCGACCGCGCGGCCGGGCAGGACGGCGGCGATCAGCGGGATGTCGAGCCAGGAGACGTGGTTGGCGACGACGAGGAGCGGGCCACCGACGGGGGCGGCCGCTCCCTCGTGGCGGACGTGGACGCCGAAGGCGCGTACGACGGCCCGCATCCAGTACCGGACGAGGGTGAGCCGGGCGGCGGTCGGCAGGAGGCCGGCCGGCGGGGCCAGGAGGAGACCGAGGAGGACGGTGCCGAGTCCGGCGATCAGCCGGACCACGGCCCGGACGGCCCCGGCCGGGTCCGCCTCGGCGGCGAGCCGACGGTGGGCGGACTGGGGATGGGCGGCGCAGCGGCCCGGGGTGCAGGGCGCCGTGGGGAGCCACGGCGAGAGGGCCGTGGTCCCGTTCACCGTGCCGGGGCGAGCGAGAGGAAGTGGTTGAGGTAGCGCGGGTTGGTCCGGCGCAGCGAGAGCAGGACGTAGAGGTCGGCGACGCCGAATTCGGGGTCGTGCGCGGGGGCACCGCAGACCTGGGCGCCGAGCCGGAGGTAGCCGCGGAGCAGGGGCGGCAGTTCGGTGCGGCCCTCGGGGCGGGTGATGCCCTCGGGGCTCCAGAGCTTGTGCGGGGTGACCCAGTGCTCCTCCGGGGCAAGGTGCTTGGCCTTGACCGTGTCCCAGGTGGCGGCGGCCAGGGTGCCGCCGTCGGCGAGCGGGAGGGAGCAGCAGCCGGCGAGCCAGTTGTGGCCGGTGTTCGTCATGTAGCGGGCGAGCCCGGCCCAGATGAGGGCGATGACGGCGCCGTTGCGGTGGGCGGGGTGGACGCAGGAGCGCCCGACCTCGACCAGGTCGTGCCGGATCGGGGCGAGCCGGGTGAGGTCGAACTCGCCCTCGGAGTAGAGGCGCCCGGCGACCGCGGCCCGGTCGGGCGGCAGGAGGCGGTAGGTGCCGACGACCTCGCCGCTGGTCTCCTCGCGTACGAGGAGGTGGTCGCAGTACGCGTCGAAGGCGTCGATGTCGAGGCCCGGTTCCGGGCCGTCGAGCCGGGCGCCGAGTTCGCCGGCGAAGACCAGGTGGCGCAGCCGCTGGGCGGCACGGACGTCCTCCTGGTCGCGGGCGAGTCCGACGAGGTAGCGGGGGGCGGGCTCCCCTGCCGGGGCCGGGGGCGCCGCCTGCTCGACGAGGGCCTGCGGCGCTGGCTGCTCGGCGAGCGGCCGAGGCTGGGGGTGGGGGTGGGGGTGGGCGGGTACGGCGAGCGGCTGAGCGGGGACGGCGAGCGTGGGCGTCGGTGCGGCCATGTCGGGCTCCTCCGGCGTACGGAAGGGTAAGGGGCGGGCCGGACCGTGTGAGCGGTGGCCCGGCTCCTTACTTCTTCCGTGACCGGCTGGATTCGACATGACCGTCCGGCGGCTCGCGGGTGTGGAGGCGCTGAATGCTATTCGGCGAGGGTGTCCGTGATCTCGGCCGAGGCCGCCTTGGCGGCCTTCAGCGGGTCCTCGCCCTGGAGGACGGCCGTCATGTAGGGCTTGATGGGGTTGTCGGCCTCGACGTCGGCCCACTGGGGGGAGTTGGGGGTGGCGCGGCCGCGCGCGGCGCCCCTGGCCATGACGGCGGTGGCCTCCTGGCCGGCGACGACGGAGGCGAGACCCTTCTTGTTGGGCACGTAGCCCATGCTCCGGGCGAGGTCGGTCTGCCACTTCTCGCCGGCGAGCGCCTTGACGACGTCGAGGGCGGCGCCGCGCTGGGGTGCGTTCTCCGGGATGATGAGGTCGGAGCCGCCGGTGAAGACGGCGCAGGGCCGGCCCTCCTCGGCGCCGGGTATCGGGAAGTAGCCGAGCTTGTCCTTGAGGGCCGGGTTGGCCTTGAGGATCGCGGCGACGGCGCTGGGCGCGGCGATGAGCTGGGCCACGTCGCCCTTGGCGAAGACGTCGGCCTGCGGCGGGTTCTGCTCGTCGGCGTCCTTGGGGCCGGAGCCGAGGGACTGGAGTTCCTTGTAGTAGGCCATGCCGCGCCGGGCCGCCGGGCTCTCCAGCGCGCCGGTCCACTCGCCGCCCGTGTCGGTGGCGAGTTCGCCGCCCTCGTCCCAGATGAATCCGGCGAGGGTGTACCAGTCCTGGCCGGCGAGGTAGATGCCCTGGGAGCCCTTGCTGTTGAGCTTCTCGGTGTCGGTGAGCCACTGGGCACGGGTGGCCGGCGGCTTGTCGATGCCGGCGTCGGCGAACAGGTCCTTGTTGTAGATGACGATGCGGTTGGCCGCGTACCAGGGGATCCCGTACTGGGCTCCGCCGATGCTGCCGGGCTCGGCGAGACCGGGCAGCCAGTCCTCGCTGCCGAGGTCGCGGACCGACTCCAGGGTGAGGTCGAAGAGCTTCTCGGTGTCGGCGTACTGGGCGACCTGGGTGTTGCCGACCTCGATGACGTCGGGTCCGCCGGGGCCCTGGATGGCCTCGGTGACCTTCTTGCCGATGCCGGTCCACTCCTGGACGGTGACCTGGAGTTCGACGCCGTCGTGCTCCCCCTCGTACGCCTCGGTGAAGCGGTTGAGGAAGTCCTCGCTGACGCTGTCCCGCATGAGCCAGATGTTGACGGTCTTCGTCCCACCGCCTCCCGGGAGCATCCCGCAGCCGGCGAGGGCGAGCGCTGTGGCGGCTGCCAGGGGACAGGCCAGATGGCGGTTCTTCACGTAGGTCACCTTCTGCGGTTCAGCACAGGGTCGTGCGGCATGGGGGGCTGACCCGACATGGGGGGACCGAACGGGGTGTTCGCGCGGGTATGTGGCCTGGATTCTGGTCTGGACCAACGAGATGGTCAAGTCCTTGACCACCGTCGCGAGGACCGCGAGCGCACCATGCGCACCCTTACCGAAGGTAACTCCCCGTCGGTAACATTTGATGCGGTGTGCGACGGGGGAGGAAGCACAACAAAGCCCCCGAGCGATGCCACTGAGGCATCGTCGGGAGCTTCGGACCGGCGGCACGGGCCGGCGGAGCGCTACAAGACCGGGGCTACGGACCGGGCTACGGACCGGCGATCCAGACCGGCGGCGCGGGGCGGCGGCGCCGTCGATCCGGGCCGGAGGCCCGGCCGGGGCGGGTGAGGGACAGGCCTAGCCGGGGCCGGGCTCCTCCAGACGGAAGCCGACCTTCATGCCCACCTGGAAGTGGGCGACCTGCCCGTCCTCGACGTGGCCACGGATCTCCGTGACCTCGAACCAATCGACCGAGCGCAGCGTGTCGCAGGCCCGGGTGATCCCGTTCCGGATGGCGGTGTCGACGCCTTCCGAGGACGACCCGACGATCTCCGTGACGCGGTAGACGTGATCTCCCATGGCGGCCTCTCCTTCGCGTTCCGACTCCATCCACACTGCACGGAACCGGAGACCGCCGCGAGTCGAGCCGGACCGCACTCCCCGTCCCGTCCCGTCCGCGTCGCCTCCGCGTCACATCGGACGGGAATGCAGCCGGACCGGCCCCTCGGGCCACCGGCTTCCCTTCCGCAGCGGGAACCACATCGTCCGCAGGGGCATCGTCGCCGGGCCGTCGGGCTGTTCCACCTCCACGTCGCCGTCCACCTCGCTCCAGCCGAGCCGCGCGTAGAGGCCGGAGACGTCCGGGCGGCAGAACAGCAGCGCGAACTCGGGCCCCAGCGTTCGCGCGTGCTCAAGGGCCCCGCCCACCACCTGCGCGGCGAGCCCCCGGCCCCGCTGGTCCGAAGCGACGGCCACCCCTCCGAGGCCCACCACGTCCATCCGGCTGCCACCGGCCGACAGGGGCAGGACGAGAAGCCCCGCGTGGGCGAGGAGCCGGCCGTCCGCCCTGATCCCGAAGTGGTGCTCCTTGGGCAGCCAGACCAGACCCCATGCGTCCACCCCGAACGGGTCGGCCGCGTCCCCGAAGATCTCGGACCGGTCGTACGCCTCCAACCGGACCACGCGCGATGCCGCGGTGCACCGCTCGGAGGTGGGCCGCTCCGCGCTCATCAGGTCCGGCCCTCCTTCTCCTGGGCGTCCCTCAACTCCTCGGAGGGGGTCTCCCACCGGGCGCGTACGACGGGGAAGCCGGCCTCCTCGGCCGCGTCGCAGACCAGCAGGTCGTCGTCGACGAGCATCCTGATCACACGGTCGGCACCCAGCCGCCGCAGGACCTCCACCTTGGTCACCCGGGCGGGCCGGAAGTCCCGGTTGCGGCGCATGTGGACCGGCCCCTCCGGGAGCCCCTGCGCGGCCAGCCAGGCCAGGGTGTCCCTGCGGCAGCGCTCCGGGCGTCCGGTCAGGTAGACGACGTCGCACTCCTCGGCCGCCTCGCGGCACAGTGCGATCCCCTCGTCCAGCGGCGGATCGTCGGGCGCCGCCGCGAAGAAGGCGTCCCAGTCCTTGGGACGCCGCTCCAGGAAGTGCTGGCGGTGGGCGGTCGCGGCAAGCGTGTTGTCGAGGTCGAAAACGGCCAGGGGCCGGTGGTTGTCGGCTGTCACCCGGCCCAGCCTAGAAGGTGCCCGGGGGCGGCACCCCGACACTGTCGATCAAGAGCGGGATACGGGAATCCCTGCACGTGCCGAGCGTTGAACCCCTTGTGAGCACCTTTCCCGACGACATCCGGTTCTCCGTCCTCGACCGTTCCCGCACCCGGGAGGGCGAGGAGGCCCCCCGGGCGCTGCGCGACACGGTGCGCCTCGCCCAGGAGGCGGAGTCCCTCGGCTACCACCGCTTCTGGGTGTCGGAGCACCACGGCGTGCCCGGGGTCGCCGGTTCCGCGCCGACGGTCCTCGCGGCCGCCGTGGCCGCCGCCACGACGGACATCCGGGTCGGCACGGGAGGGGTGATGCTCCCCAACCACCAGCCGCTGGTCGTGGCCGAGCAGTTCGGCGTCCTGGAGTCCCTGTTCCCCGGCCGGATCGACATGGGCGTCGGCCGCTCGGTCGGCTTCACCGACGGCATCCGACGGGCGCTCGGGCGGGACAAGGACGACGCCGACCGCTTCGGGGAGCAGCTCGACGAGTTGCTCGGCTGGTTCACCGGCGAGCGGACCGCCCACCCGGAGGTGCACGCCCGGCCCGCCGAGGGGCTGCGGGTGCCGCCGTTCGTCCTGGCGACCGGCGAGGGCGCGTCGATCGCCGCGGCGGCCGGACTGCCGCTGGTCATCGGGGACCTCCGCGGCCGTGACCGGTTGCTCGCCGCCGTCGGGACGTACCGCTCCGCGTTCCGCCCCTCCTCGTGGTCCGCCGAGCCGTACGTGGTGATCGCCGGGACGGTCGCGGTGGCCGCGACGGAGGCGGAGGCCCGGCGGCTGCTGATGCCGGAGGCCTGGTCGCTCGCGTACTCCCGCACGCGGGGCGTCTTCCCGCCGCTGATGCCGCCCGAGGCGATCGAAGGGCTCACGATGACGGAGAAGCAGCGCGGTCTCTACGAGTCGGGGCTGAGCGGCCACGTGTACGGCACGGAGGAGCAGGTGGCCGAGGCGCTGGAGGGTGCGGTGAAGGAGACCGGGGCGCAGGAGGTCCTGGTCACCACGAGCACGTACGACAGGGCGGCGCTGAGCGAGTCGTACCGGAGGCTGGCGAACGCGGTCGGCCTCACCCCGGGGACGCGGCGGCCGCTCCCGGCCTGACTCCACCGTGTGACGCGGCGCGGAGAGCGGCACGGCGACACGGTCGGCTCAGGGGCGGCTGACGGCCGGCAGCGCCATGTCGTCGGAGCGCGCGCCTTCAAGGGCGGAGCGCGGGCGAGTGCCCCGGCGCTGCCGGAGCGCTTTCCGCCGGGGCCGCGCGCCCGGGGCACCACCTGAACGATCGCCCATGCGGCCCTCCAGGGAGGGAGCCGGGCCACTCCCAGTATGCGGACGCTGCGGCCCCCCTGCGAGCGAGGGGCTTCCCCGGTTCGCCGGATAAAGTCACGGTATGCCCGAAAGCCACCATGATCCGTACGTCCGTGTCCGCGACGCCCGTGAGCACAACCTCGCCGGAGTGGACGTCGACATCCCCCGCGACGCACTCGTCGTCTTCACCGGGGTCTCCGGATCCGGCAAGTCGTCGCTGGCCTTCGGCACGATCTACGCGGAGGCCCAGCGGCGCTACTTCGAGTCGGTGGCCCCGTACGCGCGGCGGCTGATCCGTCAGGTGGGGGCGCCCGCGGTCGGCGAGATCTCCGGACTCCCGCCGGCGGTCTCCCTGGAGCAGCGCCGCTCCTCCCCGAACGCCCGCTCCTCGGTCGGTACGGTCACCACCCTCTCCAACTCCCTCCGCATGCTGTTCTCGCGGGCGGGCCGCTATCCGGAGGGCGCGGAGCGGCTCGACTCCGACGCCTTCTCCCCCAACACGGCCGCAGGCGCCTGCCCTTCGTGTCACGGGCTCGGCCGCGTCCACGACACGAGCGAGGAACTCCTCGTACCGCAGCCGGATCTGTCGATCCGTCAGGGTGCCATCGCCGCCTGGCCGGGTGCCTGGCAGGGGAAGAACCTGCGGGACGTCCTCGACGCGCTCGGCTACGACGTCGACCGGCCGTGGCGCGAGCTCGACCCGAAGGACCGGGAGTGGATCCTCTTCACGGACGAGCGGCCGGTGGTCACGGTCCATCCGGTTCGGGACGCCGACCGCATCCAACGCCCCTACCAGGGCACGTACATGAGTGCCCGACGCTACGTCCTGCGGACCTTCTCCGACTCGAAGAGCCCGACGCTGCGGGCGAAGGCCGAGCGGTTCCTCACCAGCGCGCCCTGCCCGGTCTGCGGCGGCGGGCGGCTGCGGCCGGAGGCGCTCGCGGTGACGTTCGCCGGCCGGACCATCGCCGACCTCGCGTCGGTGCCGCTGACCGCCCTGGCCGGGCTCCTCTCCGCCACGGCGGCGGAGGACGGGGAGACGGCGCGCGTCCTGACCGAGGACCTCGTCGCCCGGATCGCGACCGTCACCGAGCTCGGCCTCGGCTATCTCAGTCTGGACCGGGCCACCCCCACCCTCTCCAACGGCGAGCTCCAGCGGCTGCGGCTCGCCACCCAGCTGCGCTCGGGACTCTTCGGCGTGGTGTACGTCCTGGACGAGCCGTCCGCCGGTCTGCACCCGGCCGACACGGAGGCACTGCTCGTGGTGCTCGACCGGCTCAAGGCCGCCGGGAACTCCGTCTTCGTCGTCGAGCACCACCTCGACGTGGTCCGGCACGCCGACTGGCTCGTGGACGTCGGCCCGCTCGCCGGCGTGCACGGCGGGCGCGTCCTGCACAGCGGACCGCCGGGCGGACTCGCGGACGTCGAGGCGTCCGCGACCCGCCGCTTCCTCTTCGGCCGGGAGCCCGGACCCGTGCGGGAGGTGCGCGCACCGGCCGGGTGGCTGCGCACGGGGCCGGTGACCCGGCACAACCTGCGGTCGGTCGACGCGGCCTTCCCCGTCGGGGTGCTGACGGCGGTCACCGGCGTCTCGGGCTCGGGGAAGTCGACGCTCGTGGGCGCGCTCACCGAGGAGCTCTCCGGGGTGAGCCGGCTGGTGACGGTGGACCAGCGGCCGATCGGGCGCACCCCGCGCTCCAACCTGGCCACGTACACGGGTCTGTTCGACGTGGTGCGCAAGCTGTTCACGGAGACCGCGGAGGCGCGGGCGCGCGGCTACCGGGCGGGCCGCTTCTCCTTCAACGTTCCCGGTGGCCGGTGCGAGACCTGCCAGGGTGAGGGTTTCGTCTCCGTCGAGCTGCTCTTCCTGCCCAGTACGTACGCGCCCTGTCCCGACTGCCACGGCGCCCGCTACAACCCCGAGACCCTCCAGGTCCGGCTGCGGGACCTCACCATCGCGGAGGTCCTCGATCTCACCGTCGAGTCCGCCGCCGTGTTCTTCGAGGACACGGCGGCCGCCGCGCGGAGCCTGCGCACCCTGCTCGACGTGGGCCTCGGCTATCTGCGGCTCGGGCAGCCCGCGACGGAGCTGTCCGGGGGCGAGGCGCAGCGCATCAAGCTCGCGTCCGAGCTCCAGCGGCCGCACCGCTCCCCCACCCTGTACGTCCTGGACGAGCCGACGACGGGCCTGCACCCGGCCGACGTCGAGGTCCTGATGCGACAGCTCCACGGCCTCGTGGACGCCGGCCACTCGGTGATCGTCGTCGAGCACGACATGGACGTCGTCGCCACCGCGGACTGGGTGGTCGACCTCGGCCCGGGCGGCGGCGAGGAGGGCGGCCGGATCGTCGCCGAGGGGCCCCCGGACCGGGTGGCGGGGGGGGGGGGGGGGGGCCCCACGCCGGCCCCGCTCCCGGCCCCTGAGCCCGCCAGACGGAGGTGGGGGACGTCCGCCAGGGGCGGGCTGCCGGAAACCAGGCCCA
>NZ_JBVHZJ010000105.1:0-13044 GCF_055574655.1 Streptomyces sp. NPDC029956
CGATCTTCCACAGCCCGTCCGGAACAATCCAACTCCACGTACCCCGCCCCATGACGGTCTCAACGACCGCCTCACCACATAGGACACGGTCTAAGTTCACGTAATTCCCCAGGCCCTGGCCGCGGCCGGGGGTTACGTTGGCCAGCGTGAACTTGCTGGGGTGGAGCTATCGGTATGTGGGACCGCCTGATCTGCGGGCCCTTGTCCGGCCGGAGGCTGAGGGCCGACGCATCCACTCGGTGGCGGACTTCAACGACTGGGTGTCGGGCCTGGCAGCGGTGGAGCTAGCCGAGCCTTTCACGTTCGTCATCGACTCGGCGGGCGTGCTGCGGCTCGCCCCGCGCCGGAGTGAGCACGTGGTGTGCGCTGGCGGCGGTCCCGTTCTCGGCGCCGGAGAGATGGGCTTCCGCGAGGAGTCTGGGCAGTGGGTGGTCGGCGAGGTGAGTAACCAGTCGACCGGATACAGCCCGGACATCAGCTCGTGGCCGGCCGTCGCGAAGGCTCTGGACGCAGCCGGAATCGAGCACCCTTCCGGCTTCACCCACGAGGTGGTGTTCCGGCGCTGTCCCGCCTGTAGCCGGCTGAACATCGTTCGGGAGGAGGACTTCGTCTGCGTCTTCTGTGACGAGGACCTGCCGCGGGAATGGAACGTGGACTGGGCTGGGCGTTAGCGGACTGGGGGCTTGTCGGGCTTGTCGGTGGGGTTCTTGGGTCGCTTGTTCGGGCGGTAGCTGGGGCCGTTCATGATGACCTGGTGGCTGGTGTTGATCAGCCGGTCCAGCAGCGACTCGGCGACGCCGGGGTGGGGGAAGAGGGGATACCAGTCGCTGGGTGCCCGGTTGCTGGTGATGATCAGGGACCGGCCTTGCCGTTCGCTGACCAGTTCATAGAGGTCATCGGCCTGGGACGCTCCGAGCTGGCGCATGGCGAAGTCGTCGAGGATGAGCACGTCGGGCCGTACCAGTTCACGGATCCGCTTGTCCCAGGTGCGGTCCGCGTGGCCGCCGGCGAGGTCCGCGAGGATCCGGCTGGTCTTGGCGAACCGGACGTGGGCGCCCTGGCGGACCGCGAGATGGCCGAGGGCCTGTGCAACGTGTGTCTTTCCGACCCCGACCGGGCCGAAGAGGATGACCGACTCGCCCGAGTGGAGCCAGCGCAGGGCCCCGAGATCGCGGATCTGGGCAGCCGGCAGCTTCGAGGAAGCGGTGAAGTCGAACTCCTCCAGGGTGACCTGCTGCTCGAACTTCGCTCGTGCCAGGCGCCGTTGGAAGGCGACGGTCTCACGGCGGGTGATCTCGTCCTGGCAGAGGACCTGGAGGAAATCCAGATGCCCGAGTTCGCCGCCGTGGGCCTGGGCCAGGCGGGCATCGAGGGTCTCCAGCATCCCCGAGAGCCGCAGCGACTTCAGAGACTCACGCAGGGCAGAATCCATCACGCTCATCAGATGCTTCCCTCAACTTCGCCGTGGACCTGGTCGTCGTGGAGCTCATCCGCCGTCTCGGACGGGGCGACGGAGGCGAAAAGTCGCTTGGGCCCGTGGAGGAAGGCCGCGGCGCCCGCGTCCCCGCTCGATTCGGGCTCCGGATCGGTCTCGGTGCCGGCGATCAGGATGCCCTTGATGGTCCGGTAGGACGGATCTCCGACCGTGATGGCCCTCGCGCAGGCGGCCTCCAGCCTCGCGTCGCCGTACTTCTTCTTCAGCCCGAGGATCCCTTGGGCGGCGCGGAGCCGGTAGAGCGCGTTGACCTCCAGCAGCTGGTCGACGACGGTCCGGCAGGCGTCCCCGACCTCTGATGCCTGGGTCCGGCACCAGATCGGCGTGCGCATCTGGAAGGCGATCTTCTCCGGCGGGTAGTCGGTCCTGTCGGTTCGTTTTCCCTGATCAAGGGCCACGTGGGTCTTGACCAGGTCGCCGTCGAGGAAGACCTGCACCATCGTGGCGGTCGAGCGGACATCGACCCGGCGGCCGATCAGTTTCCAGGGAACCGAGTAGAGAGTGCGGCCGACCTTGATGTGGATGTCCGGCCCGACCACCGCCGTCGACCAGCGGGCCAGCACGAACGGAGTGGGCGGCAGCGGCAACAAGGTCTCGGCCTCGATCGCCTCGAACACCGCCATCGGTGCGGGCCCCCTGCAACGGCCGGCACTGCCGTCGGCCGGCCACCTTCTGGCTCCAGGTCACAGCCTCGGCCTGCATGTGCTCGATCGAGGTGAACTCCCGCCCCCGCCAGAACGAGTCCCGGATGTAAGGCATCGGGCGTTCGACCCGCGGCTTGTCCTTGGGACGGGCGGCGCGGGCCGGATCGACCAGTGCCCCGTAGTGGGTGGCGAGCTCGGCATACGCCTTGTTGATCTTCGGGTCGTAGAGATCGGGCTTGTCGACGCCGGTCCGCAGGTTGTCCGGCACCAGCCGGCGCGGGACGCCCCCGAAGTAGCGGAAGGCGGCGACGTGGGCTTCGGTCCAGGCGTGCTGGTGCAGGTAGAGGACCGGGCGGACGAACATGTGCCGCGAGCACGGCAACACCATCACGAATGCCCAGATCCGGTGCCGCTTGCCGGTCTTCGGATTGGTCCACTGGCCCAGGTGGCCGTAGTCGATCTGAGCCTCCGAGCCCGGCTCGACGTCATCGCGCAAGACCGTGACCTGGGACCTTGCCGTCTCATCGGGCAGCGTGGCATGCACCCAACGGCGGAACGAGGAGATCGACACGTCCAGCTTGTGCTCGTCCCGCAGCCGCTGGTGGATCGTGGAGACGGTCACCGTCCCCAGCAGGTTCTTGATGTAGTCGCGGTGCTGGTCGATGTCGGGCCAGGTGATCTGCCGCAGTCGCCGGTCGCCGAGTTCGGGGAACCAGCTCTTGATCAGCTTGGCCCAATCGGCTTCCCGCATCGGCGGCCCGCCGGGCGTGATCCCGGACGCCTCCGCCGGCTCCAGGTACTTCCTGATCGTCTTGCGGTCCACCCCCAGCGACGCGGCCAGCTCGCTCTTCGAGCGGCCCGCGTACCAGTGGACGTAGATATCGGTGATGTCGACCACGACGAACGTTCTCCTTGCCATCCGGGCTGACCATCGGCCTTCCGAACCACAGGCCCAGGGCCGCCCACGCGCCTCCGCGATGACCAGGTCCCTCGATCCCGAACTCCGTCGTACCCATGGCCAATTAGGAGAAGTCGGGATGAGGAATTACATGACGCTCAAACCACCCGAGATGGGGAAATACATGAACGCCCACACGGGCCGATCCACAGGTTCCGAGCATTGCTCCTCAAGGGCAGGCATGGCCCAGAGCCCGGTGGTTCATCCATACCGCCACATCGCACACCCGCAACGCACTCACCGTCTCCGGCACCCCTGCGGCCTGCCTCAATTCCAGCAGTCGGTGGTGCAGCGCGGCGTCGTCCTCACGCAGCGCGGCATGCAACGCAAGCCAGAACGAGGGGCGCGGGCGGCCCAGAGCGCAGCGCACCACCTTGTCGTAGACCGGCAGCAGCCGCGAGCGCTTACGCGCCAGAAGCTTCCCAGCAATGACCCAGTTGACTCCGTGCTGGGCGCAGAGGAGGTGCCAGGCCTGGTCCGCCGGCGAGCCCTCGGCCAAGATGCCCGCTTCGGCGTCGACCATGTCGGTGTCCGTCGGAATGGCCTGCAGCAGGCTAGACAGCCGCACGCCGAGGCGGCCCTCCAAAAGGTCCAGCGCGACAGAAGCTGGAACGGTCACCGACAAGGTCTGCACCGCGACCAAGTCCTCCGCCGTGAACCGGTCAGCGATCCCCGGCCGGTCTCCCCCACCCGCCAGGTGCTCGAACCGGCTACCGGTGAACGGCACCTCACTGGGTGGCATGCCTATGCCGAAGTAACGCCGCAGATCCACGACGGCCTGCGAATTGGTGATGAAGGCGCGCAGCCGTTGCGGGAAAGGCTGCGGGAGATCACCCGAGGGCATCAGGTGGTTCCTCAGAAGGGGACGGGACGTTGAGGCTGGAGCGGGGTCAGCAGTAAGGCCAGTGGATTCCTTGTCCGCCGCCTCTGATCGCACGCCATTCAAGGATGGGGATCCGGCCGGTGGCGGCATAGATCCAGCCCTTGTGGTGGTAGACGCGGGTAAGGATCGTGTCGAAAACGTGCCAGTCGGCGTGGTGCCCGCAAGCACCGCACCGGTTCGGGTTGAAGCTGCGGCCCCGCTGCCCGGCGGGCCGGTCGTATAGCTGTGCCGCCACGTCAGGCGTATCACCGTCCGGTGCCGCCAGGATGCGGCGCGCCATGTCGACGGCCTCGGGGAAGTCCGTGGTGGTGAACTCTTCGCCGCGCGGCCGGTACGACGGCAGCAGCCCGAACACCCACCACAGGGAGAAGGAGCACCGCTCACACGGCGCCTCGTACGCCAGCACGTCCACCTGCAGCGAACTCACCGCGCGCCCTCCTTCTACATGGCGATCCTGGCACATCATGTGCCTGTGGTCTTCGTCTTCCTCTGCGGCCAGGCAGGTCGTAGGAGGCTGCGCACATGCCTCCTGGTGCGTGCTTGCGGCGCTAAGGATGCGATGGGTCGGGCTGGGGCTGGGTGGGGACCGGCGTGCTGGTGTTGGGGGGTGTGGTCTGTTCGGCGAGTTTGCGGTAGCCGGTCGCTGTGAGGGCGTGCCAGGCGCGATAGAAGCCGAAGGCTGTCACGGCGCCGAATGCGGTGGTGGTGCAGAGGACGAGTGGGCGGTGCTCAAAGGAGTAGCGCAGCATGGCCAGGTCTGCGGTGAGGGTCAGGGCCGTGGTGTTGAGGAGCCAGCCGCGGCAGATACGCATGCGGGAGCGGGCGTAGTCCGCTCTGGCGGCCAGGACAGGGAAGTCGGCCAGTCGCAGGCGTGCCTGGGCGTAGGCGGTGGTGGAGGGGAAGAAGCGTGTGCGCAGGCGGCGGCGGTGGGGGGCGAGGACGGTGTCGGCGGCACGGTCGATAAGGATGCCGAGGGCATAGGCGGCGGCAAGTGCCAGTCCGGTGGCCGCGGATGAGCCTGCGAGCGGGGCGAGTTTGGTGGTGGTGGCGGGGCCTATGACGGCGATGAGGAGCAAAATGGTCGCGGTGAGCGCGCCGATGCCGACCACGAGGACCTCGATGAACATCGCGGTGGCGGCGGCAAGGGCCGGGGGTTCTGGCTGCGTGGTTCTGGTCATAGGGCGACTCCCCAGATCTGTGCCATGTCGGTGAGCATGATGTCTGGTAGCTCGCTGTTGTCCCAGGCGTTTTGAAGGCTGAAGCGGGCTTTCATCAGACGCTCGAAGATGATCAGGCTCTCCGGCTGGCTAGCCAGCAGGTAGCGGCCGTGCCTGAGGAAGTGGGCGCTGGTGGGGCCGTAGTCGGTGTAGGCCCGTGCGATTCGCTCACGGTAGTGCTCGGCGAACTGAGTCAGCTGTTCGCCGTAGGCGGTGGCGTCGTCGATGGTCTGGGAGAGGACTTCGACGACGTCGAGGGACAGGTCTGTGTTGTAGGGGTGGTCGGTGAAGGTGCCGTAGATGCGTTCGGCCAGGCCGAGGATTTTGCTGCTGTGGGCAAGGGCGGGGTGGTTGGCCATGGCGTTTACCCCCCGTTCGACCTCGAGG
Organism: Streptomyces sp. NPDC029956; assembly: GCF_055574655.1. Lineage (NCBI taxonomy): Bacteria > Bacillati > Actinomycetota > Actinomycetes > Kitasatosporales > Streptomycetaceae > Streptomyces > Streptomyces sp. NPDC029956. Next base: position 5,585 of record NZ_JBVHZJ010000105.1, read on the forward strand.
TCGTATAGCTCAACTAGAGCAATCAGACGGTACAGCGAGCGGCTGACATCGGGGGGTGGGGCGATGCCGGGCTTGTAGAGGAGCTTGTGGGACATGCGTGACCACAAGTCGACTGCCTCTGTGCGCAGTTGGATCTCGCACTCATAGGGGATGCCATCGGGGTCTTCTTCCCTGTCCACCACGACGGCCTGGATGTGCAGGCGTGGGTACTGCAGGCGGTCCACGTCGGCAGTGTCGCGGTGGTCCTGTACCTCGATGACCTCGAGGGATTCCTTGATCACTTCGAGGGCGGGGTCGAGCTGGCCTCTGTGGGGCACGACGACACGTATGCCGGCCTTGTCGGTGACCTGCTTCCAGGGGTCGGCGTAGCCCCTCTGGAACACCTTGGTGTTGAAGCTGCTGATCTCCTTGGCGCGGGAGGTCACCTGGCAGGTGATCCCCTTGCGGGTGGTGTGGTGCACAAGGTGGGCCGCGGTCGCCTCGGCCGCCATTTCGATGCGTGGCCACTCGAGTTGGTAGCGCTGGAAGGCTTCGTCGATGCTCAGCGGCATGAGAGCCCCGCGGTGAGGATCGGATGGCTGTTGTGTGCGGGGGTCATGCCTGTGCCGGCGGGAGCTCATTCCCGGTGAGGACCGGCAGGGCCCGGGTCTGGGCGATGATGACGCTCTCCAGGCCCGGGATCATCTCTGTCTGGGACAGCTGGCTTTCTGTGGGCTGGCTGGGGAGCTTGGGGCGGCGGCCTGCAGTGGCGCCGCTGCTGGTCTTGGCCAGGGTTCCGGTGACCGTGACTGTGGTCTGGCCGTTGCCCACGTCTTTCACGTCCACCGTGCCGTCCTGTACGGCCTCCAGCGGCGCGACCAGGAAGGCTCCGTTGGAAAGGTCTACCCGGACCTTGTGCAGTCTGTTGCCGATGAGCTCGGTGTTCTTCTCGAAGGTGCGGACGGGAACATCGTTCTCGGCCAGGTAGGCGGCGAAGCTGTCCTGGTGCGGTGGCTGTAGGTGAGTCCGGATGAACGTCTGGGGGTCCAGTATCGGGGTAGAGCTCTGGAGCTCGACCATGACGGCCATGACGTAGTCCACGCGCACGTCGGAACCGGTGAAGCGGCTGTTGATCCAGTCCATGGCGGTGTCGTGGAAGCGGCGGGTGAGCTCTCTGGGATCGTTCTGGTGCCGGCAGCCCAGGAACTTCTCCAGGAAGAACCGCGCGACGTCCTTGCCTGACGTCTGGGGGTCAGCAGCCCACCCGTGAAGTCCCGGCTCGGTGACTCCCTCTTCGGCGAAGAGGGCCACCTTGTACACCTTGGACTTCTCGGTGAACAGGAGGTTGGCGAAATACTGCACGTCGAAGGTCCGCAGCCCGTCAACGTCGATGGCGTTGGCCTGCATGCCGGTCTCCTGCTCCAGCTTGACCATCAGCAGCGCGGGCTGGCCGTCCAGGCGGGCAGCGGCAACCAGGAGCAGGCCTGCCGGGCTCTTGCCCGTCTGGCTGTCACGCAGCGCGTAGGCCAGCTCTCCGGAGACTTGCACAAGGTCCTGGTCGCCTCCCAGGAAGGCCCGGACGGCGTCGGGCACAGGAGACTTGAGTTCAGGGTCCTCCACGACCTCGCGCCCCAGGCGGTCGAAGACGTCTCGGAGGTTTCCCTGCAGTGCTGTGCGTACGTCGTCGTTGAGGCGGCAGAACGTCTCGCTGAGGTCCAGTGGAAGGGGTTCCTCGTTCTTCGCGCGCTGCGGCACCGCATGGACAATTGCCTGGTCGACGACAAGGTCACCGAAGTCGGTCCGCACTTCCACCCCACGCATCCCGCCCGTACCCCGGGGGGCCGGACGCACTGTCGCCAGGCGCAGTCCGGGCCGGAGTCTGCCCCCGTCCGCGGCGTACGTCTGTGCGGTATCGCCTGGCACGCAGCAGGACGGGGGCCTGATTCGGGCTTGTCCGTGTCACGTGCCAACAATTGTGGCGCTCATCGTAACGGAGCGTGCAGAGGCCATTGCCTGTATGCCTGAGGGTGGCTGAACTTCAGCGGTCGAAAAGGCGTCGTATGGTGGCACAGGGCGGCGGTGCGCCGCTCCTGGGCCGGGTGCGGGTGGCGGACGGCAGGAATGTCGAGGTCGGCGTCGCGGATGACATGGTCGAAGCGGACGGAAGTGCCGAAGCAGCGTGCGAACAGGCTGTGGTGGGCGAAGGTTCGCTGGGTGCGACTGCGGAACTGCAGGGCTGCGGCCAGGAAACGGGCGGGCGTGATCCAGGATGGCGTACATGTGGCGCAGCCCGGGCGACATGCCGACGTATTGGTGGATGGCCAGGCGGGTGACGCATTCGTCGACACTGTCGATCTCTGTCATGTCCAGCAGGGCATGGGTGGTGCCGAACAAGCAGGGTAGCCGCTGCGGCGGCGCACGGCGGATTGAGCAGGTGCGTGGCTAGGACGTGGGCCACGTGGGGTGATCGGGACGGTGGCGATGCCGGGCCCTGCGTATCCGGCAAGGTCGTCAGGCACTTCGAGTCGGTGCTGGCGGACCAGCAGCCCGGCTCTGCGCAGTACCGCCAGAGCGTCGTCCAGCCCTCGTAGGCGCCGAAGTGGTGGCGCAGCATCGGATAGCGCCGCACCTCCGGCTCCTCAGATTCCAGAATGCGGCCGGCGAGGTCCAGAGCGCTTCCTCGAGCTCGGCCTCGTAGGCAGTCAGACGCTCGTCGGCCAGGTGGTCCGGATTACGCAGCCAGAAGTCCAGCTTCTGCAGCTTGACCTGCGTCCGCATCACGTCCACCGCCCGCTCCAGCCCGGGCAGCGCCGTCTCCGCCTCGCAAGCCCCGTCGATAAGCAGCAAAAGACGTACTGCGTCCTACTCTCGGCTGGCTACTGGCTCTCCCGGCCCCCGCGCCGCCCCCGTGACCTATCCGACGGCATAACTACCCGCACACGAAACTGACCATGGTGTGACAAGGGCGAATGTACGTACATGCCCATTCTGCAGAGCACCCCAAGCCGGTGATCGACTCGGGCCAGCAGGGTGATCCCGAGGGAGAGACGTGATGTCTGGCAAGGCGGTCGGCGTGCATCCTGACACTCCGCCGTCGTGAGCATGCGCGGCACGTGAAATGCCAGCCCATCAACATCTCACACACATTCAGGGTCGGTAAAACGGACGAAGCCCACCGCGTTTCGGGCCGGATCGGGAAGCCGTGGGCGGTCGTCCACGACAACCAGAAAATCCCGTCCCTGCGGCGCCTCTACATGACGGCCACGCCGCGGCTGTGGTAGCTCGGGGACGACGACGCGGCCGGCACGCCCGGCGAGCTGGTCGCGAGCATGGAAGACGACCCCGAGGGCTCCTTCGGCAGCCGCTGCTTCACCCTGACCCTCTCGGAGGCGATCGACAGGGGAATCTGTGCCCCCTACCAGGTCGTATGCGTGGACGTCACCGACACCGCCCTCCAGGCCGCGCAGCTCCTGGGCGCCGAAGGCCGCTCGGCAGAGGTCCGCGGGGCCCGGCTCGCCGCGCTCCAGACCGCCCTGGTGAAGGCGTCGGCCGAAGAGGGCTTCCGGCGCACGCTCGTCTTCCACCACGTCGTCAAGGAAGCCGAAGCCTTCGCGGCCGGCCTCCCCGACGTCGCCGCGCAGCTGCACGCCAGCGACCCCGAGCTGTACCCGAAGACGATCTGGGCGGACTGGCTGTGCGGCGACCACAAGCCGCTCCACCGCCGCCGGCTCCTCGGGGAGTTCGCGGCCGGGATCGCCACGGACGGCACCGTCGTGGAGAAGTGCTTCCTGTCCTCGGTGAAGGTCCTGGGCGAGGGTGTCGACACCAAGAACTGCGACTCCGTGTACTGGGCCGACGTACGCGGCTCGATGCCCGACCTCGTCCAGGCCGTGGGCCGGGCGCTGCGGATGCAGCCCGGCGAGGGCAAGATGGCCTCGCTCGTGGTGCCGGTGCTGCTCGGGCCCGGCGAGACGGCGGACAACATGCTCACGAGCCGGGCGTTCGGCGGGCTCGCCAAGCTTCTGGAGGCGCTGCGGGCCCACGACGCCCGGATCGTGGAGACGCTCGCCGAGCAGCAGGCGCCGAGCCGCTACAAGCCCGTCAGCAAGGACGAGAGCGGCGCGAGCACGGGCGGGAGCGGCGAGGGCTCCGGAGGCGTCAGCGCCCCCGCCAGGGCCCTGCTGAAGTTCTCCACGCCCCGCGACCCGGCGCAGTTGGCGGCATTCATCAACCTGCGAGTCCTCAACCCGGAGCACGAGCACTGGCGGCGCGGCGTGGAGGCCGCCGTCATCTACGCCCGCGAGCACGGTGACCTCCGCGTGCCGTTCACGTTCCGCGTGCCCACCGTCGAGGACCAGGCGGAAGAGGAAGGGTGGCCGGCCTCGCTAGCCGGGTTCCCGCTGGGCCAGTGGACCGCCGACAACCGGCGCTTCTACGCCCGCGGGGACATGGACGAGGACCGCATCACGCAGCTGGAGAAGCTCGGCATGGTGTGGAGCCACTTCGACGTCGCATGGGAGGAAGGTCTCGCGGCGGCGCGCGGGTGGGCCGAGACGAACGGGCACCTCCTGGCCCCGCTCGACGCCACGCACCAGGGCTACCGGGTGGGTACCTGGCTGAAGAACGCGCGGGCCGCCGCCCGGCGTGCCCAAGACCTCGAACAGCACCAGGCCGAAGGCCTGCCGGTGGAGTCGTGGTCCGGCGCCCTGTCGGCGGAGCGACGCGAGCAACTGGAGGACATCGATCCATCCTGGTGCCCGGTCTGGCCGGTCGAATGGCAGCGCGCCTTCCACCTCGTCCGGCTCCACCTTGAGGAAGTCGGCGGCACGCTGCCAACCGAGCCCGGCGAGGTGATGCACCAGGGCGAGGACCTCGGACGGTGGGTGCGGGCGCAGCGGCTCGGCTGGGACAAGCTCACCACCGTGCAGCAGTGGATGTGCGAGCAGGTCCTCGGCATCACACCCGCGACCGAGGAGGAGAAGCCGCAGCCGCGCCGTACGCAGGCCGACAAATGGGCGCTGAACTACGCGGCCGCCAAGCAGTTCTTCGAGCGCGAGGGCCACCTGCGGGTCCCTCGGAAGCACGTCGAACGGATCGTCGGCGAGGACCAGCAGGAGCGGGAGCTCCGGCTCGGAGCCTGGATCGGCAACCAGCGCTCCAGGGCGGCGACGCTGCCCCCGGAGCGGGTGGAGCTGCTGTCCGCAATCGGGATGCGGTGGTCGTAGCGATCTTCAAGCGATGCGTGGGGCTGTCGGCGGGGTCAGCTGGCAGCCCCGTTCGGCTACTTGAGGGCGGCCCAGGCGATGATCGCCGATGCTACCGCGCCGACAGCACCGGCGGCCGTCCAGAGGACGTTCGTGCGGTGCCAGAAGGGCTGCGGCGCCGGAGTCGTCGCAGGCTCGTTGATGTTTGCGCTCGCTGTCCCGCCGCGATCCGCGTGGGCTTTGGGTGCGTTGATGTTTACGGTCGCGTTGTCGCCGGCGCTGATGTTGAAGGCTCTCTCGGCAGCGTCGCCGATCTGGGCGGGGTTGGGATCCTGCTGGCCAGGGGGCATGGATGCTCTCACTTCTGCGACGAACATGGTTAGGCGGGTTCTGATGTGGTCAAGGACGCCCTCGATGCTGGAGATGGCTACATCCCAGTGCAGAGAGGTGATCTCCGTGTCTTCGTTGCCGGCCTTTCGCTGCTGCAGAGTCATCAGCAGGGCGTACTCCGCCGAGCCCGGCGGTGCGAAGAAGACGGACTTCTCGGCTCGGGCGACAAGCCTCTCAAGCTCCTTGACGCCGTTGAGGATGGGGGCCATCTCTCCGACGCCGCGTTCGCGTGCCGGTTCGGGAAGCTGGTGCGGGCTGATCCGACGACCGTTGTACTGCGTGATCCCGCCGAAGTGGTGGACGTTCGCGTTGATCTCAAGGGCTGCTGGAACTTTTCGATACGCCGGGAGATCGTCGTCAGGGCCGTAGCCTTCGAGTTCCTTGCGTGCCCAGGTCCTCAGTTCCTGATGGTGGGCGTAGCCGCCCAGCATCAGGCAGCGGCGGAGCGCAGATGCGAGTGGAGTCTTGTCGTCCAGGACAGCACCTTCAAGCTGCTCTAGTCCTCGAACGTCTGGTGGGGTCACGCCGTCCAGTGTGCCCGGTAAAGCACCCCCGTGGGACGCCCTTTCATCGCGGGCTGCCGCCTGGGTGTTCGACTTAGGTGCTCACCTCGATGATGGCCCCCGTGATCAGGACGGGAAGGTGGCTGATCGCCCGTTCTAGCAGTCGTTCGATGGGGACCGCGTGCTGGCTGTCGTCAACGCTGATGAGCTTGACCCAGGTCGCGGGTTGGTAGCGGGCGAGCATTGAGAGGGCGTATAGGACAGCCCACCATGCCATCAGGGGATGCAGCTCCTGCTTCATTGGAGGCAGGACGGGCAGGAAGTACCGGGCCCCGGCGTACGGACGCGTGATGGCCCGCAGGGACTCCCGGCGCTCGGCGCCTGTCGCCGATCCCTGGGGCATCTCCCAGTTGACCATCAGTTCGCCGCCGCCGTGCTCGTAGCGGCTGTAGTCCGGTGGTGCCTCCGCGCCGAGGCTGATGGTACGGGTAGTGACGTAGCTTTCGTGTCGGGCAATGGTGGGGTACGCCGTGAGGAAGTCGGCGAGTGCCTCACGGGTGCCGGCGTCGATGACGCGGTCGGGGATGTTGCACACGGGGACGCTCAGCAGGCTGTGCTCGTGGTGGCCGACGCTGCGCTCGTCCGTGAACAACGGGGTGAGCCTGTCTCTGGTGGTGAGCGGATAGTCGTGGTTCGGCGGCAGTAGGTCCCAGACGTCCTCCAGACGTATCTGGTCCGTGGCCCACACCGGGGAGTCGAGGGCTTCGCTGACTCGCACGAAGCTGCCTTGGGTACCGGGAGGGTCGGTGCGGATCTCGATGTCGGGGAAGGGGAGGTGGAACCCCGTTGTCTTGATCCCGTGGGATTCCAGCCGCCAGTCCTGGCCCTTGAGTGACAAGGCCGCGGCCGCGATGGCGCGTCCGGCTTGGCTGAGTCCGTAGAAGACCTGCAAGGGCCGTGTGGCCGGGTCTACGACGGCGGCGGCTCGGAACATCTGGCCGGTCTGCTCCAGAGCGGCCGCGTAAGTCTTGCGGCGGGCGCCGGGATCCGCCGCCTTGCCCGGTGGGTTCGAGCGGCTGGCCCGCAGCCACACCCATGCCTGATCGGTGTCGAGATCGCTGTGCATGGCCAAGGACGCTACCCGGCACCGACCATCACGCGCCGAAAGATTTCCCCGTGAAAGCGCAGAGGGCCGGGCGGGAAGTTTATCGTCACTTGGACGAGAAGTGGGGTATGCTGACTTCGCCCGCGCGGGGCTCACTGCTCCGGCGTGCTCACCCGCCTTAGACGTCGTTTTCGTCCAATGTTTCATCCCGAGATGGGATGCTCTGTGACTTTCTTCGGGTCGCGCCAGGAGATGGTGTTCTCACTGGTGAGGCGGCGG
>NZ_JBVHZJ010000106.1:0-11370 GCF_055574655.1 Streptomyces sp. NPDC029956
CCCCTCTCTCCTCCTTCCCGAAAGGAAGGAGAAGGACTGAAACCACCATGATAGGGTGTCTCCCCCCCCCCCCGTCACGCCGGGTGCCTCCTTCCCGTCGCATGACGCCGTCGCGTCATGCGACAGCCGCACACGGCGCGACGAGCAACGCGGATGCTACGACCCGTCCCGCACCGTCCCCGCGAACTCGGGCCCCGGGACGGGCTCCCAGGTGGCGTCGTACGTGGTCAGCCCCGCCCGCAGCGACTCCACCGGCTCGCTCACGTCGTCCCTGACCGTGGGCACGGTCACCTCGACGGTCGTCGAGCCGACCGGGACGGAGACGGGCAGGTTCAAGCCGCCGAACTCGATCTGGGAGAGGGGAGTGGCCGTGGCCGGCACCTCTCCGAGCTGCTCCTTCAGCCACGCCTGGTCGACGTCCGCCGTGGACAGCTCCGTACCGCCGGCCGGCGGCAGGAAGGAGACGTGGCCGCCGATCTCGGTGTCGGCCGGCTCGGACAGCGTCACCCGCCAGGTCAGCGCGGCGCCCTCGGTCACCGCGTCGGCGACGGGCGACACGGTCACCCTGGGCATGGGGTCGTCGTTCCGCACGGTCACTCCACCGCGGTGAGCGCCGATCGCCGTGCCGCGCACCGCCTTGACGAAGGCGTCGTGCGTGACGTCGTGGCGGAAGCGGTCGTTGCCCCGCACCTCGACCGGTACGTCGATGTCATGACGTCCCGGACGTACCGTCACCGTCCGGGAGGTGAGCTCGCCCGTGGCCGGATCTGCGACGAACAGCCGGACCTGGCCGGTGCCCTGACCGGACACCCGTACCGGCACCCGGTAGGTCCGGACGCCGGTGTCACCTTCCGCGACCGTCAGGCGTCCGACGTCGACACGCGCCAGCGCCGCCGGACGTACGGCCGGAGTGCCGGGGCGCCAGCCCCACGCGTCCATCAGCCACGCGCGGCCGGCGGTCGTGCGCGGAGTCAGTTCGAGTGCCGTGATCCGCTTCAGATCGAGGCCGGACCGGGCGGCGGCGGACAGCGGTACGCGCACCTCGCGCGCCCAGTAGGAGGCGGTCCGCTCGCTGCCGGGGAGCCCCTCGACGCGGGTACGGCCCAGGTGCGCGCGGCGCCCCGAGGCGTCCGTCACGGCCACGTCCAGCTCGGTGCCCGTGCTGTTGGGCGGGACGATCACCCGAACGGCGAGGGAGTCGGATCCGGCCAGGGAGACCGGCCGTGCCGAGCGCACCGCGACCGGGGTTCCGGGACGCGACCACTCCAGGGCGACGGCGTCACGGCCCGGTTCGGGCGAGGCCTCCCAGTACGCGAAGTGCGGTGACGCACCGCCCGCTTCGGGGGACAGGCACGCGCGGCCGGAGTCGGGGTCGATCTGGGCGCAGAGCCTGCCACCGCCGGTCACGGTGAGGGCGGAGGAGCCGGGCACGAAGGCCGGCGTCCGGTGCGCGCCGACGGCGTGGCTGAGGGCGCGGACCGGACCGGCCGAGGGCGCGCGGCGGCCGGTGCCGTCGAGGAGCGGACGGACCCGGTCGTCACCGGCGACGAACAGCCGGGCGGCCGCGGCGATGTAGGTGGCGCCGGCGGCCTGCTGCTGTGCGGCGGTGAGCCGGGTCCGAGTGCCGGGGGAGCAGACCGGGTCGGGCTGCTCGTCGGACCAGAAGTCGTCGAAGGCCGGTGCCTGCGCCTGGCCAGGGGTCCACTCGCTGTTGAAGAAGTTGTGGTTGGCGCCGACCATGTACACCGCGCTGTGCAGAGCGGTGCCACGGCTGACGCCGCGCGTGCCGTCGACGAAGTTCTGGCCCTGGAGGTCGGACACGTCGCCGTCGCAGCCCGGCAGGATGGTCATGGAGGGTACGTCGGGCGCGGGGTTGTTGCCGAAGATCGTGGGTCCGATCGGCACGGTGCCGAGGATCTTCCACCGTACGGGGCCCCGGTAGCCGTCCTGGTCGGCGGGCGGCGGGGTGAGGGTGTCGAGTGCGGCCCGGTTGACGCCCTCGCCGCCACGTGAGTGGCCGACGAGCAGCACCCGCGACAGGTCCGCGGCGGAGGCGTTGCGCACGGCGGCCGGGGCGGTGGCCCGCTGGGCGGACCAGTCGGCCCAGCGGGCCAGATGCTGTCGGATGAGGGAGGAGCGGGCCTGGGCGCCGCCGTCCTCGGCACGGAAGTCCTGGCCGTTGATGCCGTTGGCGGATATGGACAGGGTCACGTACCCCTGGGAGGCGAGGAGCCGCTGGGCCCGCAGGTACCCCTGGTGGCTCGGTATCGGCTTCGATCCGGCGGCGCAGGGCCAGTCGCCGGTCACGTCCTCGGTCCCGGGGGTGTAGCAGGTGCCGTGGCGGCCGTGCAGGAAGAGGGCCACGGGCCGCTTACCGGGGGCGCCGGCCGGTCCGACGACCGTGGCGCGCATCTCGACGGGCTCGGGGAATCCGGGCAGCCGCACGGACTTCAGGTCGTACGCGCCACCGACGGTGCGGTAGCGGCCGGGAACTCCGGGGTCCACCCCGTTCGCGGGAAGCGGGGCGCCCGGCAGCGCGGCCGGGGCGGAGGGGTCGGTGGGCGTGAGACGCGCGGAGCGGGCGGGATCGGCCGCGTCGAGCCGACGCCCGCCGGCCGTGACCCGCAACTCGGTCCCCTCGGTGAGCTCCATGCCCTGGAGGGGCAGCCGGAAGGACCGGCCGTCCCGCGCGGCCACCGGGTGACCGAGAAGCCGGTCACCGGCGTGGAACGCGACGCGGGAGTCGCCCATGGGGACGGGATCGGGCGATGTCCAGACGAGCTGTCGACGTGTCCCGGCGCCGGACACCTGCCAGCCCTCGGGCAGGTCGAGATGGCCGAGCCGACTGCTCGGGGAGGCGGCCGAGGACGTACCGGGCGAGGACGCACCGGGCGACGACTGTGCGGACGACGGCTGTGCTGACGACGGCTGTGCGGACGACGGGGAAGATGCCGACTGTCCGGACGGCGGCTGTGCGGACGACGGTGGTCCGGATGGCGGGGCAGCGGACGGTGACGACTGGGCGAACGCGGCCCCGGCTGACACCGAGGCCAGCGCGAGTAATGCCGCGGCGGTGGCCACGCCGCGTGGAGCACGTATCAAGGCGGACTTCCTCACGATCGGTCGTGTGGGGTGCAGGTGCGGAGGAGGCGTGTGGAGCGCGTCGGGGCTCGCAACGCGCGGATGCGCCCGAACGCGCCGCCCTCTCCAGCCCCCTCTCGCTTTCGGAGGATGACAACGACCGGGCAGGGGTTGCCTGATGGCGTGAACAGTGCGCCGGGAGGCGCGTTCTCGCCCCGGGGACGGGCGTGCAGGTGGGCTGCGCGCAACGGCTGGGCGTGCAGGTGGCGCGCGCGATGGAGAGGGCGCGCGCTCAACGGCTGTGCTCCGCACGGCCCGACGGGGGTCGTTCCGGCCAACTCACGTCCCGTAGGACTGCATTCACGCGACAGACATCCCGAAGTCAGGAACAGGCCGGTCAGGTTGCGTATCCATAACGGGTCTGGTTCGAAGAGCGGTGCCCGGGACGCGAGTACACGACGTATGGGCGGACGGGTGCGTCGGAAGGCGCGCTCATCGGGGGCCACCGCCCGTCCGAGAGGAACTCTCCGTGGATCGCAGGTCTCTGCTCACCGTCGCCACTGGGGCGGTGGGCGCGTTCGCCGCCTCCCAGGTACCGGCGAGCGCGGCACGCCCGGAACACTCGGGTCCGGAGCACTCCGGTCCGGGGCAGGCCGGTCGTGGGCACGCCGGTCCGGGGCGCCCGGTCACCACCTTCAACGTCATCAGCGACATCCAGGGTGACCTCCGGGACCTCGGCGTCGCCCTGGAGGACATGAACCGGACGAACCCCACGAGTTCGGGCCTCGCCGTGGCGGGCGACATCACACCGCGCGGCTACGACGCCGAGTACGCGGCGGTCGGCTCCGAGGTCGCGCGCCACACCCACGCGGGTACGGTCGCCTGGGCCATCGGCAACCACGAGTTCTACGTCCCCAAGTGGCGCGACCCGTCGACACTGGCGCAGGACACCTGGCCCAACGGCACCACCGAGGACTCGCTGTTCCGGAGCTTCTACACCTTCGCCGGACGCAACACGGTGTACGCGGAGCACTCGTTCGGCGGCATTCCGGTGCTGAGCCTCGGCACGGAGAAGTACATGCACTACCACGACCCGAAACTGTGGGACGAGGTATGGCTGAGCGAGGCACAGCTCACCTGGCTGGAGGAGCGCCTCGCGCACTGGGCGCGCCGCCGCAAGCCGGTCATGGTCATCACCCACCACCCGCTCCCCAACACCGTCTCGGGCAGCCACAACCGGCTCTACTCGCGCGACTACCTCCAGGCGGACCGTCTCCTGGGCATCCTCGGCCGCCACAAGGACGTCTTCCTCTTCTGCGGGCACACGCACTGGGACCTCGCCCTGTCGGACTGGTACGTCCGCAGGGTCGTCCCCGGCACGGCCAACCTGGACGGCTTCTCGGTGATCAACACGGGCGCCGTGCAGACGGGCTTCACGGACGACGGCAAGGGCGGAGAGGTCACGGTCCCCGGCACGTTCAACCAGGGCCTCCAGGTCGAGGTGTTCCGCGACCGCGTGGTGGTGAAGGCCCGTGACTTCGCAGCCGGCGCCTGGCTGAAGCAGATCACGGTCCCCCTCTCGACCCGCATCTGACGACCGGGTCGGGCGGCCGGGCCCGTGATCGAGTACGCCGCAGAGCGGCACTGGCGCATCATGAACGCATGACCGATCAGCCGCCGCTCAGCACCCTGACGTTGCGCCACGGAATTCCGGACAACCGGGCGGCGGATGCCTGGGCAGAGGTGCGGCCGCTCGTCGACGGAGTGGACGCGCGGCGAGCCGGTGGAGGAGCAGGTACGGGGCGATTCCCCGCGCACCTTCTCGCGGACGACCCACGAAGGACGGCTGAGACCCGAGGAGGCTGAGGAGGCACGACGGCACAGGCGGGGGCGATACGGAGCGGGCCACCCGCCGGCGGGCGGGTCCGCTCGCGCATGCGCAACAAGTCATCGACCGGCGACCCGCATGCTGCGCACGCCGGAGTCTCCGGCTACGGTCTCCGGATGACCGAACTCGACACCCTGGGCGCGACCCGTGACGCCTACGACGCCATCGCGACCGTGTACGCGGAGCAGTTCCAGGACTCCCTGCGTGACCGCCCCCTGGAGCGCGCCCTGTTGGCCGCCTTCGCGGAACTGGCGCGGACGATCGGTGACGGCCGGGGCCAGGTCGCGGACCTCGGCTGCGGGCCGGGCTACGTCACCGCCCACCTGCACGGACTGGGCCTCGACGCGTTCGGCGTCGACGCCTCGCCGGTGATGGTCGAGCTCGCGCACGCATCCCACCCCGGGCTGCGCTTCGAGGTCGGATCGATGGCCGCGCTGGACATCGAGGACGGCGCTCTGGCCGGCGCACTCTCGCGCTGGTCCGTCATCCACACACCGCCGCAGGACGTCCCTGCCATCGTTGCGGAGATCTCCCGGGTCCTGGCACCCGGCGGGCACCTCCTGATCGCCTTCCCGGCCACGGACGGCCCGCACGTAGAGACGCAGAGCTACGACCACACGGTGGCGACGGCCTACCGCTGGAACCCCGACGCCCTTGCCGCGCTCCTGCGCGACCACGGTGTGACGGAGGTGGGCCGTACGACGATCGTGCCGCTGCCGACCGACCGCCGGCAGTTCAAGGAGATCCAACTCCTCGCCCGCAAGGCGACCACTGGAACCTGAGCATCAGCGTCGACGTCGGTGCTGGGCGACGCGAAGCGTGGCAGCGCGGGTCGAGACTTCGGGGGACCGGGCTTCCGATGATCGCCTGACCATTGCGAAGATCGGCGCCATGACCATCCCGTTCTCCGTCGACCGGATCCTCGGCGACCGTTCCTTCGCCGAGATCGGTGACCCCGTACTGGCAGTCGCCGACGAGAGGCGTGGCCTGCTGGCCGTGGCCGGCAGTCACGAGTTCGGCGGCACCTCGCCCGTCGGTGTGTACGGCACGGGGGATCTGGCCTGCCGCGCCCTCGTCCGCTCGTTCCACCCGGTACAGGCGATGGCCTTCCATCCCACGCTTCCCCTGCTCGCGGTCGGCACCGGCGGCTACGACGGCGGCTACTTCTTCGAAGGCCAGCTCCTCCTGCTGCACCTGGAGACGGGTCAGGGCATGTCGCTCATCGAACACGCGCTGGGCCGCCAGGTACTCGAGTTGGAATGGCTCGACGACCAGGCACTGCGGATGGTCATGGCGCCGCATGACGACTGGGAGGACAGCACCGCGCGCGTCGAGGGCCATGTCGCCGTGGTGCGCCGACCGGACTGGACCGCCGTGCCGGCCAGGTCCCTCACCGAACACGACCTGGCCGGCCCGCGGGTGCCGGCGCCGCGTCCTGATGGCAGCGCAGTCGCCCAACGGATGGTTGCGGAGTTGAGCGAGGACTTGGACCGGCGCCGCAATGTTCGCGCGGTCGAGGCACTTTCGGACGGCCGGATCCTGGCCACGCTCGACGGGGTGCAGCTGGAATCCTGGCTGCCCTCGGGCGAGCGGGCCTGGATGGTTCCGGACGAGGAGGGCGGGCGCGAGATCGTCGTCGCCAAGGGCGAGGAATCCGCTTGGGTCGGGCTCGTACGCCGTCCCGGCGCGCGTGGCTCCGTCCCGCAGTCGGTCGTCCGGCTTTCCCTCGCCGACGGGAAGCAGCTCGACAGCATCGTCCCGTCGTCGCACGTGTCGCTGGTGCGCTGTGCTGACGGCCGGCCGGCCCTGTCACCGGACGGACGCCATGCCGGCCGCAGTCGACTTCCCGTACGGGGTGGAAGCCGCATCTACTTCCTGTCCCGCCGGCCCGCGGGCGATCGGAACCCTTGCGAGGGGGAGCGCTGGGTCACGGCCATGGACCTGGAAGGGCCCGCGACCGTGCGACCGGTCGAAGCCCTCGATTCCTCCGGTCGACGGATGTTTCCGTACTCCTGGGAGCCCGACGAGTCGCACTTCGGCGGCCCGGGCATCGAGGCGGCGGACGGAACCCTGGTCCATGCCGGAACGGTGTACAGCGGCCAGGGGCTCCAGCCCGGTGGGTCGTTCGTCGTCCGGCGCGACACGACCGACGGCCGCCCGCGGTGGGTGTTCCGTACCGACCGGAAGGCCACCGCACTGGACGCTGATGCGACTGCCGTCTACGTCGGGTACGACGACGGAGAGGTGGTTGCGCTCGACCTGGGCGACGGCACGGTGCGCTGGCGGCAGCACCTCACCGTCGGTGGCGTCTCCGCCGTACCGACCGCTCTCACCGTCACAGCCTCCGGCCGGTTCCTCATCGGCACCGGCGACGGCCGCATCCTCGCATGCACGGACACGTGGGGGGAGCCCGCACGGCCCTCGAACGACGACTGTCCGGCGTGGTCCCCCGGATCATGAAACGCGACCGACGGAATCACCGACGACGGCCTCAGGCGAGCGGCCCCAGGGTGCCCTGGGACTCGATCAGTCCCTCATCGCTCGGGGGCTTGTCCTCGCCGAGCACACGTGTGAACTGTCGGGCCCGCAGATCGAGATGGGCTTCGGCGGGCCTGGTGAAGCCGTGGCGGGCGCGGGCCTCGGCCGGGGTCAGGACTTCCTCGCGGCGGGGCGGGATGCCGAGCTTCATCGGGGCGACCACCGCGACCGTGGACGGGGACTGCCGTGCGAGCAGGAACAGCTCGACTCCGGGGCTGAGGTGCGCGAGCGCGAACGAGGCCTTCATGACGGGCACGATGAGCGCGTCGAGGACGCGTGACTGCCGGATTCCGGCCAGCTCGCGCATCCAGCGCGGCATGGTGGCGAGGGTGGCCATGCGCAGCGCCTGTGCCACGAGCAGCGTGGCCGGCCTCGCCCAGCGTGGTGCAGGCGGCAGCACGAGGTCGGCGCGCAGCAGGTGTGCCATGGCCTGGCGGGCGATCGGGCTGGCGGACAGCTGCGGACGCATCCGTACGAAGTACGCCCGCACGCCCTCGCGGGTGCGCGGGATGTCGTCGGGGGAGCAGGTCTGGAATTCCGCGGCGGTCGCGCAGGCCTGCCAGTACTCGCGCTCCTCGTCGGCGGTCAGCTTGCCCGGACCGTACTTCTCGTACGCGTACAGGATGGAGTGCCAGCCGGTGAGCTGGATCCACAGCTGGGAGGCGGGGTCGTTGGCGTCGTAGGTCCCCTCACGGTAGGGCAGTCGTCCGACAGCCTTGGAGTGGACCTTGACCAGGACGTCCGCCGCCTTGCACACCTCGCGCGAGCCGGCGAAGGCCACCATCGCGAAGTACCGCAGGGTGCGGTCGTAGCGCGTGCGCGGTCGTCGGTAGATGCCCTGGGTTCCGTGGACGGCGGCCACCAGGGGCGGATCGAGTTCCTCGACGACCACGGACCGCTGGAAACCGACCGTCAGGGAGGTCGGATAGCTCCAGACCTTCCACACCACCGACCCGGGGCCGAAGAAGCCGTAGTCCTCGTGTGGTTCGACCTCGCTCCGCTTCAGCAACGCCATCGTTCCGCTCCTCGACTCGGGTCCGCTCACGCCATTACGACAGTGCTGTCTTAAATTAAGACACGGATGTCGTAAACTGCCAAGGTGTCTCCCTCCACCGCTTCGGAAGCCACGCCGCGCAAGCGGCGCCCCTACGCCCCGCGGGTCCCGCTCGCGGAACGCCGCGAGCAACTGCTCGACGCGGCGCTGGCCGTGATCGTCAGTGACGGATACGCCGGGGTCTCCATCGATGCCATCGCGAAGCGGGCCGATGTCGCCCGGTCGGTGGTCTACGGCGTCTTCGAGAACCTCGGTGACCTCCTGGGCGCCCTGCTCGACAGGGAGCAGGCCCGCGCGTTCCGGCAGCTCATGGAGACCGTCCCCGGAGGGGCGGACCCGCGGGAACCGGCATCGTTCGCCGCGGAGACCGTGCGCCGGATGTCCGCGATGCTCCGGACCGCCCCCGACACGTGGCGGCTGATCCTGCTGACACCGGGGGACATGCCCGCGGTCGTCCGCGACCGCGTCGAAGCCGACCGCGAGCGGTTCCGCCGCCGGGTCGCCGACTGGGCCACCGCCGTCCTCGCCGACCGGGGCCACTCCGAGCTCGACCCCGAGATCCTCGCCCACGCCTTCGTCGCCTGCGCCGAGCAGTTCGGCCGCACCGCCCTCACCGACCCGAAGAGGTTCGAGCCGGAACATGTGGCCCGGCAGGTGGAGGTCCTGTTCCACGCGCTGTTCGCCGGCTCGTGACCCGGGTGGCAACGCCAAGACCGGGCGGGCCCATCTCAACAGCAGCGGCGGATAGCCCGGTTCACCGCTTTCCCTGGGGCCCAGGGAAAGCGGTGACGGGTCGGACGGCGCATGCACCCTCCTCTTCATGTTCCGTACGGACGTACGTGCGAAGACGTTAGGGTGCGTGCGTGATGATGAACTCTTCACCTCGTCAGGTGGACACCCAGACGCTCGGCGGCGTGGGCCAACGCATCGCCATGATCGCGGTAGGTGGTGTGTTCGTGCTGCTGGGCGCCATGGGGTTGGTCGAAGCGGCTGATCCCGCCGGCGTCGCGATCTACTCCGGGTGTCTCGCCCTCGGCCTCTGGATCGTCTTCCGAGGCGGCCTCGTGGGGTTGCGAGTCGACGTCGCGGGAATCACGGAGCGCGGCCTCGGGCGATCGCGGACCGTGCTGTGGTGCGCGATCAGTGAGTTCGGCCTGAGCGCGCGAGGCCTTGGTCCGGCACAGACCGCAAGCCCGGAACTCGTCCTCAAGGACGGCACCTCGATGCCGCTCACCGCCATCGCCTCGTACTCCAGCACCAGGACCCAGGCCGACCTGGCCCTGCTCACGTCCCGGCACGCTGCCCACCTCCGCGCCTGCCGCGCGTGCGCGTCGGCAGCCTCGGACGTGGCCGGCTGAGTCCTGCCCCGGCTGTGCTTCCGGTGGGGCCGGACCCGGTGAGGTCTGGGATCCCTGACGGTGTCCCAGACCTGGGATCAGCGCATCAGTGCATCAGCAGCAGTCGGGTGTTCGGTACGAGCTTCCGGTTCACGCTGGTGCTCTGCACGAAGATCGTGAAGTCGTCGTTGTGGTCGGGCTTGACGCGCACCTCGACGTCCGGAAGGCCCAGCAGCGATCGGGCCTCGGGCCCCGTGTACACCCGGTCCGTCTTCTTCTCCAGCACCGCGATCTCCTTCCGTGCCTGGATCTTCTCCGACTTGCTCAGCTGGTAGAACGCACCACCGGTCCGGTAGGTGTGCCCGCTCTCGACGACCCAGTCCCGGATCGCCGCATCGCGCGCGACCGCGATCAGTTCGTACTCCGACGGAGCCACAGGGGTGAGGCCGGCCGCTTCGACGGTGTCCTTGTTCACCGCCTCGGCCCCCACCGAGAACACGGCCCGCGATCCCCGGATGCCCTTGCTGCGCCCCACCATGAACTTCTCGGTGGCCTCCTGGATGACCTGCCCGGCCTCCTCCAGACCCTGGGTGCTCGTGGCGTCCCAGATGGCGATGTTGTCCTTCGGGAAGCCACCCTGCATGGCCTCGTGCCTGCCCATCTGGTCCGGTACGAGGACGGCCAGCGTCCAGTTGTCCTCCTGCGTCCGGATCATCTCCGCCACGGCCTTCACCAGTTCACGCGGATCCTTGGCCGGAGCATCCGGGCAGCGGTGGCTCGCGTTCTCCTGACCGTCGGTCAGCACGAACGTCAGGAAGCTGTGGTCGCCGTACAGCTGCGCCGTCTGTGCGAGCTCCCGCTGGGACTTCAGCGCGGCCGCCAGCAGGGCCGTCATGCCACCCACCCGGTACAGCTGCTTCAGCGACGGCATCCGCAGCACGTCCTTGTCGTAGATGACGCACTCCACCTTGTCGGCGAAGACGTACACCGTGACGCGGGTCTCCTGGTCCAGGTCCTTCGAGCGGCGGGCAAGGTACGCGATCTGCTGGTCGGCGACCTCGACGACCTTGCGGCTCAGGTGCGACATGGACGAACTGGCGTCCAGCACAAGAGCGACGTGGTTGATGTAGTTCTGGCTCCGGGTCATGGCAGCTCCCCCTCGTTCCGACTCGATGCATCCACCGTCTCACCCACCGCTGACAATCGAACGTGGCTTCGGTGCGGGTGGTCGCGAAGGCGGTGTCACATCCCGAGGGAGGCCGTGAAGTCCCCTTCTCCAGGCCCTTGTTCTGCCCTGCGTCGAACGTCGGTGCGGACACGCGTGTGTCACTCCGTGGCCGGTTCGCCGGCGCGCGGAGAACGCGGTGGTGGGGGGGGGGGGGGGGGGGGGGGGGGGAGGAACGCGGGTGTCGTTGGTGCTGCCGCTCCGTACTGTTTTGCCCCTGCTCTTGGGCGACGATTCCGAAAGTCAC
>NZ_JBVHZJ010000107.1:0-11249 GCF_055574655.1 Streptomyces sp. NPDC029956
CCGGTGGTCTCGACGGTGACGGAGACGATGAGCGGCACGTCGGCGCCGAGCGCGTCGAGGGCGCGACGGGCGCCGATGACGGACGCCTTGGTCTGAAGGAGGTCCTGGGTGGTCTCGACGAGCAGGGCGTCGGCACCGCCCGCGAGCATCCCCTCGGCGTTCTGCTGGTAGGCGTCGCGCAGCAGCGGGTAGGGGGCGTGGCCGAGGGTCGGCAGCTTGGTGCCGGGGCCCATCGAGCCGAGGACCCAGCGCCGGCGTCCGGTGGAGGCGGTGAACTCGTCGGCGACCTCGCGGGCGATGCGCGCGCCGGCCTCGGAGAGTTCGTACACGCGCTCGGGGATGTCGTACTCCCCCAGGGCCGCGAGGTTGGCGCCGAAGGTGTTCGTCTCGACGCAGTCCACGCCCGCCGCGAAGTACTCCTCGTGCACCGAGCGGACGATGTCGGGCCGGGTGACGTTGAGGATCTCGTTGCAGCCTTCGAGGTTCTGGAAGTCCTCGAGGGTGGGGTCCTGTGCCTGCAGCATGGTGCCCATGGCGCCGTCGGCGACGACGACCCGGCTGGCGAGTGCCTCGCGGAGGGAATCCGCCCCGGTGTTCGTCACGGCTGCCGCCCCAGGGCGGAGGCGAGCTGTCCGGCCGCGTCCGGTCCGTACGCGCGGGTCGCCGTCGCCAGCAGGTCCGCCGGGGTGAGGCGGTACGACTGGGAGCCGACGGCCGAGAGCGCCGCGGAGGCCACGACGCAGCCCAGCCGCGCGGCCGGTTCGACGGGCAGATCGCGGGCGATCCCGGTCAGGAAGCCGGCCCGGAAGGCGTCGCCCACGCCGGTCGGGTCGACGACGGGGACGTCGGGGACGGCGGGCACGGTGAGCGGCGGCCGGCCGGCGCGGTCGACGCGCACTCCGGCCGGGCCCAGTGTGGTCACCCAGGTGCCCACCTTGCTCAGCAGGTGGTCGCGGTCCCACTGGGTGCGTTCCAGGAGCAGGGCCGCCTCGTACTGGTTGGTGAAGAGCCAGCGGGCGCCGTCCACGAGCTCCCGTGCCTGCTCTCCGTCGAGCCGTGCGAGCTGCTGTGAGGGGTCGGCGGCGAAGGAGAGGCCGAGCCGTCGGCAGTCCTGGGTGTGCCGCACCATGGCCGCGGGCGCGTTGGGGCAGACGAGGACGAGGTCGGGCCGTATCTCCGGCATGCCGTCGAGCCGGGTCAGGTCGATGTCGGCGGCCTCGTCCATGGCCCCCGCGTAGAAGGCCGCGATCTGGTTGGCGTCCTGGTCGGTGATGCACATGAAACGGGCGGTCTGCCGCTCGGGGGAGACACGGACCGTGGCGGTGTCGACGCCGTGTTCCTTCAGCCACACCTCGTACTCGGCGAAGTCGCTTCCCACGGCGCCGACCAGCTGCGGGCGGAGGCCGAGGCTGCCGAGGCCGAAGGCGATGTTGGCGGCCACTCCGCCCCGGCGCACTTCCAGTCCGTCGACGAGGAAGGAGAGGGAGACGTGGGCGAGTTGGTCGGGGATCAGTTGATCGGCGAACCGGCCGGGAAAGACCATGAGATGGTCCGTCGCGATGGAACCGGTGACAGCGATGCGCACGTCGGGTCTCCTCTGCGGCACGCCCGTCGGAGGTGCCACGGCCGGAAGGGGGCTGCGGCGCTGATGTCCGAGTTCTCGGATGCCTGGCGTCGGTGGGGTGGTTGCGACGGCCACCTTGGCCGCGTGCGCTTGAGCATCGATCGACCTTCCGTCCACCCGCCGGTCGCCGTGACGTCCGGTGCCGTTCCGGAAGCGCCGGAGAGCCCCGCCTCGTGGTCGAGGCGGGGCTCTCCGGTGGGGGCTGCTGTGCCGCCTCGTGGGCGGTTCAGCCGGTCCTGCGTCGGAAGAAGTTCCGCTGTCCGCCCGCCTGACCGGCCGAGTTCTTCGCTCGATGCCGGGCGTCGTTGTGGGCGTCGCGTTCCTTCGACAGGCGTCCCTTCTTCTCCATCGCCTCTCTGAAGCGGCGCTTGGCTTCGATGGCGGCCTCGTTCGAGTCGGGCGTTTCGGTCATGGACGCCTCCTTGGAGATCGACGACGGAACCAGCGTCGACCCGTTCGCTGGAGGATCGGTGGATCATTCCTCGAGCGGGGCTCCGGCGGTGCTCTCGATGGCGTGGGCCAGGGCACGGTCCCCGCCCTCGCCCTCGGCGCTGCCGAGCACGACGGGCGGGGGTGGCCTGCGGCTCTCCGTGGCGAGGAGCCGGGCGATCTCGTAGGCCATGACGCCCGCGCCGGAGAAGCCCCCGATCACGAGTTTTCCGCCGGGGTCGAGAGTGGACCGCAGCGACGAGGCGCACGCGAGGGCGTCCTCAGGCGCCGCCCGCAGGAACATCAGGGCCTGCGGGCCCTCGTACTGGCGCACGAGGCCGGTGTGGAAGGAGTCGGGTGCTCCGGGGGCGGCCACGAGGCAGACCGTTCCGGCGCCGGGCGCCATCGCGTCCCGGAGGTCGACCAGACGGCCGGTGTGCGGGCCGTGGCCGTCCGCGTCCGGGGGGAGGGTCACGTCGCCCAGGCCGTCCAGGATCTCCGCGACGGTCGTCGTCTCGCCGGCGGTGAGGGGGAGTTCGCGCAGCAGCCGGGCGCTGTGGTGGAGCAGCGGGGTGGCGTGGCCGTCCGCGACCCGGGTCCTGTCGTACAGCAGGGTGAGCACGGTGCCGCCCTGGTCGTCGTGCTGGCCGATCACGGTGAGCGGGGACGAGGTCGTGGCCCAGATCGTGTCGGGGCGCTCGATCCTGATGCCGTGTGCGGCGAGTTCCGGTACGAGGGGGTCGAGGTGGCGCAGCCGTCCCTCGAAGGCCACCGTGCTCTCGGGCAGCGTGGTGCCGTCGCCCGGGGAGGGTGTCCGGGCGACGGCCCGGCCGAGCGGGTCGAGGAGCTGGCCCGGGGCGACCCATTCGTAGGAGGACATGTCGACGGCGCGGTCGCCGAGGGCGCGCAGGAGCCGGGGGACCGTCCCTCGGGGGTCGACCTCCACGACCATGGGCAGCGTGTTGGCGAACGGACCCGGGACCCGTGTCACGTCGTCGAAGGGGATGCCCCGGCCGGTGACGGCGATGTCGAAGCCGACGCGCCGGGGGGCGGTGGAGCCTGCGGGGCCGGTGGACGCGCGGTGGAGGAGGACGGCCCAGACGGCTTGCAGGACGCCGCTCTCGGTGCTGCCCCAGCGTGCCGCCCAGGCGGCCAGCCGTCGGGTCTCCTCGGGGGTGAGCCGGGAGCGGCGGCGCCCCGTGTCGGTGCCGGGCGCGGGGTGGAGCGGGCCGGTGGTGGTCGTCCGGTCGGTGTCCGGGAGCCAGAAGTCGCGTGCCGGTGCCAGGTCCCTCGCGTTCAGCCACCTGCGGTAGTCGCGCAGGTCCGGGCGTCGTTCACCGCCCGGCAGCGGGGTGCCGGCGAGGTAGGCCCGGTAGAACTCGCGCAGGAGGATGTAGACGCTCCAGCGGTCGAGCAGGGCGCGGTGGTAGGTCAGCAGGACGTCGGTGTACGGAGCTGTGCCCGCGGTTCCGGTGGTCTCGCCGCCGCTCAGCAGGGCGACGCGGAGGAGTCCGGGCCGGCGCAGGTCGAAGCCGCGCCGGCGCTCGTGTTCCATGAGGGCCGCACGGTCGGCGAGGGAGTCGTGCGTGTGTCCGACCACCTCGGGGGCGGCCCGTCGGTGCAGGACGACGTGGGGCTGGGGGTCCCAGACGAAGGCGGCGCGGAGGATCGATTCGCGGTCGAAGACGGACTGCCAGGCGGCGGTGAACCGCTGGGTGTCCAGGGGGCCGTGCCAGCGCCAGCAGAGCTGCTCGACATGGTGGAAGGGATGCCTGAGCGCGTCGGTGAGCAGTTCGTGCTGGAGCGGGGTGACGGCGAAGCTCTCCAGGGGTGTCGTCGTCGGGCGCTCGCCGCCGCGGCCTTTGCGCGGGGCCGGCGGGGTGCGGGTGAGCAGGTCGGCGACGAGGCCGGCCGGATGCGGTCCGGGGGCGGCGGCGGATGCGGCGAACCGGACCGTGTGGTGGGTGGGGCTGTGCCGGACGAGTCGGAACGGTACGGGGCGGGGGGTCTCGGGGGCATCCGGGTCCGCGTGCGCGTCCGGGTCCGCGTGCGCGTCCGGGTCCGGGTCCGCGGGTGCGTCCGCGTGAAGGCCGGCGGCCAGGTGGAGGGTGGCTTCGAGGGCGGGCGTGTCCAGGGGGCCGTGGATGTCCAGCACGGGCGCGGAGCCGGGCGGGCCCTCTCCGCTGACGACGACGGTCGTCGGCGCGTTCAGGGCCGAGAGCACGACGTCGCCGTGGTTGCCGGGTGTCATCGGTGGTCCCCTTCCCTTCGTGTTGCTCGGCGCCGGGCGCTCGCGCTCTCAGCAGGGGTGGCGCATCCCGGTCTCGTAGGCGTAGATGGCGGCGTGGACGCGGTTGCGCAGCCGCAGTTTGTTCATCAGGTTCTGCACGTGTGTCTTGACGGTGTGCTCGGAGAGGCTGAGGGAGCCGGCGATCTCGCTGTTGGACATGCCGCTCGCCAGGAGGTCCAGCACTTCGCCCTCCCGCCTCGTGAGGTGCTCGGGGCTGACCTGTGAGACCTGCGAGACCTGCGAGGGGGCGAGGGTCCGGTGGGGCGGTTTCCGTTCCCGCGTCAGGGTGTAGCCGGCGGCGGCGAGGAGGACGGCGGCCGCGAGCTGTCCCGGGGTCACCGTGGCGGGCAGGTGACTGTGGGCCGCCCAGGCGGTGGCCGGTTCGGGGGGCGGTCCGCCGATGGTGATCAGAGCGGTGGTGCCGCCCGGGTGGTGGGCGCGGACGTCGTCCGGTGCGAAGCCGGGCCGTCCGTGGACGACGATGACGTCGGGCCGTGGTTCGCGGGGTGGGTGCGCGCCGTGCGGTGGGGCGTCGTCGTCGCTCACGACGTGGACGCCGGGCCGTCCTGCGAGGAGGGCCCGGATGCCGGCCCGTGCGAGCGGGTCGTCGCCCATGACCCCCACCCTCACGGGTCCGTCGTCCGCGGGGGCGGGCCGTGCCGTGGCGGCCTGCGCGCCGTCGGCGGCCGGGGGGTGCGGGGGGCGGGGAGTGCCGATGCCGGGGAGGGTGTACGGGTGGGGCACCCCGGGAAGCACGTGCAAGGTCGCTCGCTTGTCCATGGCTTCCTCCTCGCAGTCGCGTTCTCCGCCGCGGTCGACACGGTCAGGTTAGGGGTGCGAGGGGGGCTGCCCCGGATTCCTCTAGTTGATCTGGACGGGTTCCCGAACGGGGGACCCGTGCGGTTCCCGTGAGGAGGCGGGGGCGGGCCGTCCGACGGTGTGCGGGCCGAACAGTTCGTGCCAGTCGACCGGGCTGCCGGACAGGTGGAGGGCGTCGAGCATCGCCGAGAGTGCGGGGAGGTCCCCGGGGGCGACGGTCGCTCCCGTGGCCCCGCATCTCAGGAGGCGCCGGAAGCCCGCGGCACGCAGGGCGCGCGCGGGGTCCGGTGGGCCCTCTGCGCGGGGGCGCAGGAGCAGGCAGGGGCAGAAGTCCCGCGCGGTGACGAGCCGGACGGCGTCCTGGAGGCTCAGCGCGCCCGCCACGTGTGCCGCCGAGAGTTCGCCGACGCCGTGGCCCGCCACGGCGGCGAGTTCCATGCCCCAGGACTGCCAGAGCCGGAAGAGGGCGACCTGGTGGGCGAAGAGGGCGACCTTGCCGTAGCGGGGTTCCCTCAGGAGCAGGGAGTCGACGCCTCCTTCGGGCGCGAACACCACGGCCACCAGCGGGACCGGTGTCGCTCCGTCGACCAGGTCGCGCAGCGCGTCGAAGGCGGAGCGGAACGCGGGGAAGGTCCCGTACAGCGCGCGCGTGTCGGCGACTCCGTCGCCGTTCCAGTCGTCGAACAGCACCGCCAGCTGCCGGCCGGGACGGGCAGTGGTGCCGGGGCCGGGCCCCGGGGTGCCTCCGTCGCACGACATCAGCATCGGCTGCGGGGCAGGTCGATGGTGGACCATACGGGGCTCCTCGGTCATGTTCTCGTCACAGCACGCGGATCGCGGACTCCGCGTGTCGTCTGGCCAGGTCGAGCATCGCGGTGCTGGTCCGGCCGATCGCCTCACGTACGTACCGCCGGGCGCCCGCCGTGTCGACCCCCTCGCCGAGCACGCGCGCGATGTTCTCCTCGCGCAGGACGACGCTGTGCTGGGCGAGGACGGTCACGCCGTGGACGTCGGGGATGAGTGACCATTCCCCCGTATGGGCGGAGAGAAGCTCCGTGGGGGCCGTCCGGGTGAAGACGATCCGTCCCGCGTGCGGGAAGCAGATGCGTACGGCCTCGGTGGTGTGCGTCCGTCCTCCGGAGACGGTGTCCACGGACACGACCTGGACGCCGGGCTGGTCCTCCACCACGTCGGCCCGGGACACGTGGGGCAGCATTTCCGGCCAGTCCCGCACCCGGTAGAGGAGGTCGTAGACCAGCTCGGCGGGGCCGTTGACGCGGACCGAGTCCTCGAAGCCGAGGACGAGTTCCTCCAGGCGGTCCCAGCGTTCGGCGAGGGCGCGGAGACCCTCCAGCTCACGGCGGACCTCGACGTCGGTGGCGGAGCGCGGCGCCGGGGCGCGGGTGTCGTCGCCGGGACCGGTTTCCCGGTGCAGTGTCAGCAGGGTCCGATCGGGACCGAGGGCCTGCACGTCCCATGACTCCGTCGTGCCCGTCGTGGGGGCCGCGGGTACCCGGTGGACGCTGTCCACGCGCCGCAGGTCGGCGGAGAAGTCGCGGCGGGTGGTCCAGGAGCGGACTTCGCCGTCGACGAGGCCCCAGGTCCGCAGCCGCTCGTGGGCGCCGTCGAACTCCAGCTGCTCCACGTGGAGGGTGCCCGGGGAGTACCGCGGCTGGTGGGCGCTGTCGGCGATCAGCCCGTAGACCACTCCCGCCGGGGCGGCGATCTCGACTTGGTGCTGGGTACGGTGCGTTCGCTCGGCAGGCATCTCTCGGCACCCTCTCTGCGGGAGGTGAAGGCCCGTGATCCGGACTCGGTGACAAGCGGTCGGCCGGTGTCGGCGTTTCCGTGTAGACCGTGTCCTGAATCGCTTGAAGGCCGGATGAGTGCCTCTGGAGAGATGCTGGGGCGGAGAGGGCCGCTCTCCGGGTGGCGGGGCGCGTGGCGGGCCCACCACCCGGGGCGTCAGGCCGCGAAGAGGTTGAAGGTGGAGGTTCCCTTCGGGGCCGCGACCACGTCGAGGTCCGGGTCCACGGTGAGCATGGCCTGGTGCAGTCGCTGGAGCTGCGGCGAGGGCTCGACGCCGAGTTCGTCCCTGAGCCGGAACCGGAGCTTGCGGTACGCCTCCAGTGCGGCCGCCTGCCGGCCGGAGCGGTAGAGGGCCACGATGAGCTGCGAGTGGAGACCCTCGTGAAGGACGTGGCGGGCGGTCAGGTCGGTGAGTTCCGCGATGAGTTCGGCGTGGCGGCCGAGCCGGAGGTCGGCGTCGATGCGGCGCTCGACGGTGACGAGGCGGCTCTCTTCGAGGCGCATGACCTCGATCTCCAGGACGGGTCCCGTGCGCACGTCCACCAGGGCCGATCCGTTCCAGAGGGTCAGCGCTCTCCGGAACCGTTCGGCCGCGGTCACGTTGTCGCCGGCCTCGAAGGCCGCCTGGCCCTCGGTCACCAGGCGCTCGTACTGGTGGACGTCGACGCAGGATTCCTCGACCTGGAGCAGGTAGCCGCCGTGGCGGGTGGCCAGGACGTCCTTGGCCCCGCCGGGCGCGTCGGGCCCCATCGCCGTGCCGAGACGCCTTCGGAGCTGGAGGATGTAGGTCTGCAGGGTGGTGAGGGCGCTCTGGGGCGGCTCCGTCCCCCAGATCTCCTCCATGAGGGTCTTCACGGGTATGACCCGGCCCGGGTAGAGCGCCAGCAGGGACAGAATCTGGCGCGGCTTGCCAGCGGTGGGAACGATCGAGACCTCATTGACCTCGGCGTTCAGCGGACCCAGCACCTGAATTCTCACGAGCTCCCCCGTCCTCTCGAAAACTTGCTCGGCAGGCACGATCGCGCCATTCGGCACGCTAGCGGGGCGGGGGCCGCACGAACGTTTTTCTCCAGGTGTCCTCCAGCGCTTCTCGAATCCCGTGAACTCACCGCGGCAGGAGGGCGGCCCTGCTCGTTCCGCCCAGCGCGGCGGGCAGTTCGATCCGTCGCGGCACCGTCCGGGTCCAGGGGAAACCGTGGCGGAGGTGGAGCACGGCGTCCTGTTCGTCACCGGCTCCGACCACGACGGCGGCCAGCACGTCGGGGACCGGTTCCAGCTCGACGAAGCGCCACCGGCCCTCCCGGTCGTCCCGGGGCGGGGAGAAGCCCGTCACTCCGTGGTCGTCGGCGAGGGTGAAGGAGAAGGTGTCGAAGGGGAGCGCGAGGCCGAGGCCGCGCGCCTTGGCGTACGCCTCCTTCAGCGTCCACAGCCGGATGACCCGGCGTCCGCGCGGTGTCCCCTGCTCCGCCTCGGCCACCCACGCCTGTTCGGTACGGGTGAAGGTCTGGGCGATGGTGCGCAGGGCACGGTTGTCCCGGTCGAGCCGCTCGATGTCGACCCCGATGGGAGTTCCGCGCACGACGCCGAACAGGTTGTAGCCGTTGGTGTGCGACAGGTTGAAGTCCAGTCCCGGCCCGCCGCGGGGCAGGCCGCCGGCCGGCACCCGGAGGAAGGGACGGCCCCTCGACGAGCGCCAGATGACCAACTCGGACTCGGGCAGCGCGGTTTCGATGGCCAGCACGCGGCGTACGAACGTGTGGGCGACCAGGTACTGCCGGCGGTCGCGTTCGAAGACGAATCCGTCCGCGGTCTCCCGCTCACGCGCGTCGAGCCACCGGGGCGCGAGCGTGCCGGTGAGATCGGGTGGGAGGTCGTCGTTGGCGCAGAACCACAGGGTGGCCCGCTCCCCCTCGTACGGGCTCGTCCCCGCAGTCACGGGGAGGCGGCCGGGACGCACACCGGCTCGACCGCTGTCCGTCCGTCGCCGTGCGCCGCGGCCGGGCGGTCGGTCCGGCCGGCGTCCGGGGCCTGGCCCCGGTGGGCGATGTAGGCCGCCATGGCGGCGAGGCAGGGGTGGTCGTAGAGGATCACGGCGCGTTCGTCGAGGCCGTAGAGCCGGTTGACGGCGTCGACGAGTTCCGCGCCGAGGATGGAGTCGAGCCCGAGCAGCGGGAAGGGCACCCTCGCATCGATCTCGTGCGGGGCGCATCCCATGAGGTCGGCGAGGCACGCTCGCAGGGTGTCGACGATGTCCAGTACGTCGACCCCGGATGCGGCGGAGTGCGGCGCTTGAGGCGGGTCGGTGAACACGGGGGTCTCTCTCCGTAGGAACGGCGGTCCCTGCCTGCCGTTTCGGGAGATTGTCCGCCGCCGGGCGCGGACGGCGCATCGCCGCCGGTGGTGAATCCGGTACGGGTTCCGGCACTCGGGAGGGATGCCGCCCGTCGGGTCCCTACGGAAAAAGAATGAGGCGCCGGGCGGTCAGACGCTCATGACCGGGGACATGTCCTGCGGGGTGGCGGCGGCGGTGCCGGCCACGAGGAGGGAGCGCTGCAGCCGCTGGAGGTGGCTGGAGGGCTCCAGACCGAGGTCGCGGACGAGCCGTGTCCGGAGCTTCTGGTAGACGTTCAGCGCTTCGCTGCGGCGGCCGGAGCGGTACAGCGCCAGCATGAACTGGGCGTGGAGGTTCTCGTGGGTGCGGTATCGGTTCACCAACACCGTGAGCTCGGACAGCAGTTCACGGTGGCGCCCGAGCCGCAGGTCGAGCTCGATCCGCTGGTCCAGGGCGCACAGGCGGCTCTCGTCGAGTCGCCTGACGGCCATCTCCAGGCGGGGCCCGGTCCGCACGTCGGCGAACGCGTCCCCCGTCCACAGGTCCAGTGCCTCCCGGAGCAGCCGGGACGCCCCCTGGTGGTCCTCGGCGTCCATCGCCCGGTATCCGCGGCCCGCGAGCAGCTCGAAGTCCCGCACGTCGCAGGCGCCGTCGCCGCCCGCGAGGAGATAGCCGCCCGGTGACGTCACCAGGAGGTTCTTGGCCTCCAGGGCCGTGCCGCCGGCCTCCACCAGCGCCGCGCCCATCAGTTCGCGCAGCTGGAGCACGTACGTCTGAAGGGTCGTCCGCGCGCTGCGCGGCGGCTTCGCCCCCCAGAGTTCCTCGATCATCGCCTCGACCGAGACCACCTGGTCCACGTTCAGGGCCAGCAGCGCCAGCACCTGGCGGGGCTTCGGCGCGGTCGGCGTCACGGACCTGCCGTGCACGCTCACGGCAAGTCCACCCAGCACCGCGATGTCCATCGCGGACTCCCCTCATCGACGATCACATCACTGGCAATTACAAAACAGGACGAGCGGTTTGTCAATCCCTCTTACGCAAGGAACAATCTAGGCAATTCACCCAATACAGCCCCAGAGGGCGCCCGATTAACAAGGCGGTTGCGCGGTTTTTTGGGCCGTGGTCGATGTCCCCTCCGGAACCTGCCCTGCGGGCCCCGCGGCTGGGTCGTGCCCCTTCTAGGGCCTCACGGCGGGTGCCGCCAGCCGGGGCAGCATCACACTCCAGAACCGGTCGGCCACGGCCTGGTCCAGCCACTCCGGGGCACCCACGCTCATGGCCTCGAACCCCACGGTCGCCGCCACCACCGCGAGTGCCGCGTCGGCGCCGACGACCCCTTCGTCGAGCTCTCCCCTACGGGCCGCCTCGTCGAGCACCTCCTCGACCCAGCACCTCCACTGGTCCCGCAGGCCCGCACCCGTGCCCGGCCGCAGCGCACCCCGCGCGCCCAGCCCGAACCCGGCCCGGACCACCGGGTCTTCGCGGAGCCGCCGCAGCAGCAGATCCGTGGCTTCGACCAGACGCGGCAGAGGAGGAGTGCTCCGGCGGCCGTCCGGATCGCCGCCCCGGCCGCAGATCTGCTCCCGCAGGACACGGCCGGCCTCCCGCTCGACGGCCAGAGCCAGGTCGAGCTTGCTCTCGAAGTGGAAGTGCAGCGCCCCGGTACTGACCCCCGCCGTCCTGCTGATGGCGGTCAGCGACGCCTGGACGAACCCCTCACGGGCGAACACCTCGGCGGCTGCCTGGATCAGCGCCTGTCGGGTGCGCACCGCTCGATCCTGCTTGGCCATCTGGGCTCTCCTCGCTGCGGGGCCACCGACGTCCGGCCGACGTCCCCGCCTTCGTACGGTCACTGAGGCGGGTTGCCGTGCTTGCGGGACGGCAGGTCGGCGTGCTTGGTGCGGAGCATCGCGAGGGACCTGATGAGCACCTGGCGGGTGTCGGCG
>NZ_JBVHZJ010000108.1:0-8810 GCF_055574655.1 Streptomyces sp. NPDC029956
GCGCCGAACCACATCTCGGCCTGGCCGAGGGTCTTGGCGCCGTTGTCGATCCAGTACGGGACGGACTCGGGCAGGTCGACGGCGGCGCGGAGGAGTCGCTCCAGGGGGACCGCGTCCCAGCCGATGGTCTGGCCGTGCACGACCGCGCCGTCCTCGGCGGTGCGGGCGACGATGCCGGGCACGCCGACGCCGACGCCGAGGAGCCGGTCCGCGGGCACGTCCGCGAGGCGCAGCACCTCGGCGATGCCCTCCCGGACGTGTCCGACGACGACCCCGACCTCGTACCGGTCGTGGGGGTTCGGGCTGTCGAAGGCCAACGGGCGTTCGGTGCGCGCGAGTTCGGTGAGGGTGAGGTCGAAGAGCTCGATCCTGACCCGGGTCTCGCCGACGTCGACGCCGATCATGAAGCCGCTGCCGGGGGAGATCCGGAGCAGCGTACGGGGGCGTCCGCCGGCCGAGTCGACGCTGCCCGCCTCCTCGACGAGGCCCTCCGCGACGAGCTCCGCGACGACGTTGCTGACGGAGCCCGAGCTGAGGCCGGTCGCCGGGCCGAGCGAGAAGCGGCTCAGCGGTCCGTCGAAGTAGAGGCGCTGGAGGACGGCGGTGCGGTTCTCGCGTCGTAGGTCTCGCACGGTGCGGCCGTTCCGCGTGGTCACTGGGGCCCCCAGGTGAAGTAGTCCTGAGCGCAACATACCGCCGTGGGGCCCTTGGGCGCCCTCTTCTCTTGAGGTTTAACTCATATCCTGAATTAAGCCTCTGAGGCCTTCAGGAACTGAACGCGGCCTCAGGTCCTGCGGAGGCCGCTCAGGAGCAGCTCGGCCAGCTGCTCGTAGGCCTCCGCGTCGGCGAGGCCGGTCGCCGCGGCGACCTGGCGGCGCTGGATGCGGACCATCACCGAGGAGATGACGTCGGCCGCGAAGGTCACGTGGACCTCGCGGAAGACACCGGCCCGGACGCCCTCCTCGATGAGCTGCTGGACCCGGCCGGCCGCCGCGCGCGTGTTGCGCTCGTACACCTCCGCCGCCGGTTCGAAGGCCGCCACGTCGTCGAAGAACTGCGGCGAGACCGGCGCCAGCTCGGCCGAGACAGCCCTCAGATAGGCGGCCAGCCGCTCGGCGGGGTCGGTCGCGGCGGCCAGGACCGCCTCGACCCGGGCCGTGGCGCGCCGGAAGAAGTGCACGACCGCCGCCCGGACCAGCTGCTCCTTGCTGCCGGCCAGGCCGTACAGGGTCCGCTTGGAGCAGCGGAGGCGGGCGGCGAGATCGTCGAGCGTCAGCCGGGCGAATCCCTCGCCGACGAGGAGGGCGACGAGCTCCTCGAAGAGGGCGGAGCGGCGGGCCGCGCCGCGGCCCGTCAGCTTCGGGGCGTCGGCGGCTGAGGTCTCGATCACCCGGACAGTATTCCAGGCCGGCGTTCCGGGAGGGTTACGACGTCCCCCACCTGCGCTACTCTAAGCGGTACTGCAGTACCTTCCCCAGTACCACTTTGCGCGCCGCTGGAGTCGCCATGGATGTCGACCGCCTGCTTCCCACCCCCGAGGCAGCGGACCTCATCGCCCTCACCCGGGAGATCGCCGACAAGGAGCTCTCTCCGCGGGTGGACGAGTACGAGGCCGCCGAGAAATACCCCGAAGGACTGTTCGCCACCCTCGGCGAGGCAGGACTGCTCGGTCTGCCGTACCCGGAGGAGTACGGCGGCGGAGGCCAGCCGTACGAGGTCTACCTGCAGGTTCTCGAGGAGCTCGCCGCTCGCTGGGCGGCCGTCGCCGTCGCCACCAGCGTCCACACCCTCGCCTGCCACCCGCTCCACACCTTCGGCACCACCGAGCAGAAGGAGCGGTGGCTGCCCGAGATACTGGAGGGCCGCGCCATCGGCGGCTACAGCCTCTCCGAGCCGCAGGCCGGCTCCGACGCGGCCGCCCTCGCCTGCAAGGCCGAGCGACAGGACGGCGGCGGGTACCGGATCACCGGGACCAAGGCATGGATCA
Source organism: Streptomyces sp. NPDC029956 (assembly GCF_055574655.1). Taxonomy (NCBI): domain Bacteria; kingdom Bacillati; phylum Actinomycetota; class Actinomycetes; order Kitasatosporales; family Streptomycetaceae; genus Streptomyces; species Streptomyces sp. NPDC029956. Next base: position 1,988 of record NZ_JBVHZJ010000108.1, read on the forward strand.
CCCACGGCGGCAGGGCCGACTTCTACGCGCTCTTCGCCAGGACGGCCCCCGGGAGCCACGGCATCTCCTGCTTCCTCGCCCCCGGCACCACCGAAGGTCTGAGCTTCGGCGCCCCCGAGCGCAAGATGGGCCTCCAGGCCGTCCCCACCACCTCCGCGTACTGGGACGGCGCGCTCCTCGACGCCGACCGGCTCGTCGGGGACGAGGGCCAGGGTCTCCAGATCGCCTTCAGCGCCCTCGACAGCGGCCGCCTCGGCATCGCCGCCTGCGCCACGGGCCTCGCCCAGGCCGCCCTCGACGCAGCCGTGGGGTACGCCAACGAGCGCACGACCTTCGGCCGCCGGATCATCGACCACCAGGGCCTCGGCTTCCTCCTCGCCGACATGGCCGCAGCCGTCGACGCGGCCCGCGCCACCTACCTGGACGCGGCCCGCCGCCGCGACCTCGGCCGCCCCTTCAGCCGTCAGGCCAGCGCGGCCAAGCTCATCGCCACCGACACGGCCATGAAGGTCACCACGGACGCGGTCCAGGTCCTCGGCGGCTACGGCTACACGCGGGACTTCCCGGTCGAGCGCTACATGCGCGAAGCCAAGATCACCCAGATCTTCGAGGGCACCAACCAGATCCAGCGCCTCGTGATCAGCCGGGGGCTCGTCCAGCCGTGACGGTGCTCCGCCGGACCGCTCCGGCGGAGCTTCCGGCGGCGTTTCCGGAGCGGCTCCCGGAGCGGCTCCCGGTCGTGTTGCCGGTTGCGCTCCCGGTCGCCCTTCCGAGGAGGCCGGCGATCTCCGTGAGGCCGTGCCGGTCGGCGTGGTGGAGGGCCGTGTCGCCGTGCGGGTCCGGGAGTTCGGGGTCGGCGCCCGCCGCCAGGAGGAGGGCGACGACGTCCTGGTGCGCGCGGCCGCCCGTACCGAGGATCACGGCCTCCAGGAGTGCCGTCCAGCCCAGCCGGTTGACGTGGTCGACGTCGATGGCCGTCTCCGCGAGGACGGCCCGCACGTAGGCCACGTGGCCCCGTTCGGCCGCCGGGATCAGGGCCGTACCGCCGTAACGGTCGGTGAGCCCGAGGTCCGGTCCCGCGGCGAGCAGGGTCCGCATCATCGTCACGCCGCCCGTGACGCCGGTGACCAGCCAGGGGGTGTCGCACCGGTCGTCCTGCGCGTTCGGGTCCGCGCCCGCCGCGAGGAGGATCCGGGCGGCTTCGACGTGGTCGTGCCGGGCCGCGTGCAGCAGCGGGGTGCGGCGGCGCCGGTCCCGGGCCCCGACCCGGGCGCCCGCGGCGAGGGCCGCGCGCACGGCGGCGGTGTCGCCGTGCGCGGCGGCCGCCAGGAGGGTGTCGTCGAGCGCGTTCATGGTGGCCTCCTCGTGCGGGTGCGGGTGCGGGCGGTTCTGGCTCCCGGTCATCGTGACCGCCGCCGGCCTCCTCGTGCGGGTGCCGGCGCCGGGCTGCTGCGACTACTTGCCGAGGGCGGCGACGCCGGCCTGGGCGAACTTCTCGTCGAGGTCGCCCGAGGGGGCGCCCGCGACACCGATGCCCGCGATCGGCGCGCCCTTGGCGGTCACCGGCGCGCCGCCGGCGAGGAAGAGGGTGCCGGGGATGTCCTTCAGGTTCGGGGCCTGGGCGAGGCGGCCGGCGAGGACGGAGGTCGGGGCGTTCCAGGAGACGGCGGTGTACGCCTTCTTCTCGGCCGACTCGTAGGACTGCGGGCCCGCACCGTCGCCGCGGAGGGTGACGATGGTGTTGCCGTTTCGGTCGACGACGGCGACGGAGACGCGCTGGTTCTCCTTCTCGGCGGCGTCCAGCGTCGCCTGCGCGGCCTTGGTGGCGGCCTCGATCGTCAGGTGCGTGGTCTGCGTGGTGTTCTTGTTCCTGGCGTCCGCCTTGGCGACCGCGGCGGCGGGGGCGGCCGCCGCGTTCTCGCCGGTCGCGCTGGCCGAGTAGGCACCGAAGCCACCGAGGGCGAGCGCGGCGACGATCGCACCACCGGTCACGACACGGGTGCGCGAGGTCTTCTTCACGTGCTTCATGGGGTCTGCTCCAGTGAACTCGGTGGTCTGCGGGGGCCGTCGGTGCTCCGTGGCCCGCTTCCCTTCCATCCTGGGTCCGTCCCCCCAGGTGGACGGTCACCGTCCCGGCTGCCTCCGGCGCCCGCAACGGTGGACCCCTGGGTCATCCGATCGGTTGACCCCCCTCGGCCCCGTCCCACTCCGTCGCCAGTGCGGTGAACGCGCGCGTGGCCGCACTCCGGTAGCCCGCCGCCCGGCGGAGGAGGGTGACGCTCCGGGTCGGCAGGGCGGGGGAGAGCGGGACGGTGGTCAGACGCGGATGGTCCCGGGTGACGGCGTCCGGCAGGACGGTGGCGAGCGCGGTCCGCCGGACGATCTCGGTCAGCGCGCTGACGGCGTTGGCCTCCACCGCGATCCGTGGGCGGAGGCCGTGCGCGGAGACGTACGCGTCGACGTGCCGTCGGGTGGCGAAGTCCTCGCTGAGCAGGGCGAGGTGATGACGGTTCAGCTCCTCTGCCGGTACGGGCTCGGTACGGCCGGCGAAGGGGTGGCCGGGGCCGACGACGAGCCCCAGGGTCTCGTCGAACAGCGCGGTGTCCTCGATGCCCGGCAGATGGTCGCCCCGGAAGGCGATGCCGAGGTCGAGGCGGTCGGCGAGGAGCTCGGCCTCGATGCGGTCCTGGGGCAACTCCCGCACCTCCACGGCGATCGCGGGATGCCTGGTGTGGAAGCCGGCGACCAGCGGGCCCGTGAGATACGTGAAGGTGGGGGTCGCGGCGAGCCGGAGCCGGCCCCGCGAGAGATCGTGCACGTCGAGCACGGCCCGCTCGCCCGCCGCCAGGTCCTGGAGCGCGCGCCGCGCGTAGCCCGCGTAGGCCTCCCCGGCGTCCGTGAGGCGCACCGTGCGGCCACTGCGGTCGAGGAGCAGCACCCCGAGGGCCTTCTCCAGCTGCTTGATCTGCTGGGAGAGCGTGGGCTGGGCGATCCGGAGCTCCTCTGCGGCCCGGGTGAAGTTGGCGTGCTCGGCGACGGCGAGCAGGTAGCGGAGATGGCGGAGTTCCGGCTGCATGCCATCGACTCTAGCGACAGCCATAGATGTCAGCTATAGCAGAGATCGACAAGGGGTCTTGGACGCTATAGGTGCTGGTCGTGCAGGGTGAGGACATGCCTCATCTCGCCGAGGGAATCTCCCGCTTCCAGCGGGAGGTCTTCCCCGCCAAGGCAGGGCTCTTCGCCCGCCTGGCCACCGTCCACCGCCCCGGCACGCTGTTCATCGGCTGCTCCGACGCCCGCGTCGTCCCCGAACTCATCACCCAGACCGACCCCGGCGAACTCTTCGTCGTCCGCACCGCCGGAAACCTCGTCCCCGCCCACACACCGGGCACCGACGGCGTCGCCGCGGGCGTCGAGTACGCCGTCACCGTCCTCGGCGTGCGGGACGTCATCGTCTGCGGGCACTCCGCCTGCGGCGCCATGACCGCGCTCGCCGAGGGCCGCGACCTGAGCGGCGCGCCCGCCGTCGCCGCCTGGCTGCGGCACGCCGACGCCTCCCTGGCCCGCACCGCGGCCGCCGGACGAGAGGGGGACGTGACCGCCCTCGTACGGGAGAACGTCGCCGCGCAGCTGGCGAACCTCGCCACCCACCCCTCGGTGGCCCGCGCCCTGGCGCAGGGGGACGTACGGCTCCACGGCTGGGTCTTCGACATCGCCGACGGCACCGTCGAAGAGCTACCCGAGGCCCTCGCCCACGCCGCCTGAACCGACCGCCCCCGCTCGTCCGTCGCCTCCGCCACCGCGGCGTGAGCCGACCGCTTCCCGTACGCCTCCGCCAGGGCCCCCGGAACGGACTCCTTCCCGTACACCTCCGCCCCCGGAACCGACCTCTTCCAGCCGTACACCCCCACCGAAAGGACGTACCTCTCATGGTGCACGCCCAGTTCGACCCCACCGCCCGTCACGAGCTCGCCGTCGCCGCCGTCGACGCCAAGACCGTCAAGGACCTGAGCTGGCAGCAGATCGCCGACGCCGCCGGTCTCTCCGTCGCCTTCACCACCGCCGCCGTCCTCGGCCAGCACGCCCTGCCCGAGGCCTCCGCGCGGGCCGTCGCCGAGCTCCTCGGCCTCGACGAGGACGCGGTGCGGCTGCTGCGGACGATCCCCACCCGGGGCTCCCTCGACGGCATCCCGACCGACCCGACCATCTACCGCTTCTACGAGATGCTCCAGGTCTACGGAACCACCCTGAAGGCCCTCGTCCACGAGGAGTTCGGCGACGGCATCATCTCCGCGATCAACTTCAGGCTGGACGTGAAGAAGGTCGCCGACCCCGAGGGCGGGGAGCGTGCGGTCATCACGCTCGACGGCAAGTACCTGCCGACCAAGCCCTTCTGACCCGGGCGCGCCGACGCGCCCCCGGACGGGCCCTCCCGGTTCCGCTTCCGGGGGTGCGGCCTGCGGTTCTATGGTGGGCGGCGCAGATCGCGCGGACCGCGCGGTCCTCCGCGGGCACGCGCCCGATCCGGCGGCCAACCCGGCGGCAGGGTCGCACCCGCACGACACGAACGAGGAGTTCCATGGACATCGCCGGCTCCGCCGCTCTCGTCACCGGTGCCGCTTCCGGTCTCGGCGCCGCCACCGCCGCGGCGCTCGCCGCCCGGGGCGCCACGGTCTACGGACTCGACCTGGACAAGGCCGTGGCCGCCGCAGGGGAGCTGCCCGAGGGCGTCCGGCTGCTCGCCGCGGACGTCACCGACGAGCAGCAGGTCCGCGAGGCCCTCGCCGCGATCGACGCCGACGGCGCGGAGCTGCGGCTCGCCGTGAACTGCGCCGGCATCGCGCCCTCGGCCCGCATCCTGGGCCGCAAGGGACCGCACGACCTCGACCTGTTCCGGGCCGTGGTCGGCGTCAACCTGATCGGTACGTTCAACGTGATGCGGCTCGCCGCCGAGGCCATCGCCCGGCACGAGCCCGACGAGCACGGTCAGCGCGGTCTCGTCGTGAACACCGCCTCGATCGCCGCCTTCGAGGGCCAGGTCGGCCAGATCGCCTACGCCGCCTCCAAGGCGGGCGTCGCCGGCATGACGGTCACCGCCGCCCGCGACCTGGCGCAGTTCGGCATCCGGGTCGTCACCGTCGCCCCCGGCATCGTCGACACCCCGATGATGGCCGGGTTCGGGGAGGACGTCAGGGCCGGTCTCGCCGCGAGCGTCACCTTCCCGCAGCGCCTCGCGCGCCCGGAGGAGTACGCCCGGCTGGTGACGATGATCGTCGAGCACGACTACCTCAACGGCGAGACGATCCGGATGGACGGCGCGCTCCGGATGACCGCCCGCTGAGCCCTGACGCAGCCGTCTCAGGGCCTCCGTACCCTCGTGACAGCACTGGGTGCCGGATTCGTCCGGCACCTAGTGCCGCATCGAGGGGATTCGGGTGTTAGGTTCGGGCCATGGGAACAGCCGGATCAGCGTCGACGAACTCCACGAAGCCCGCGATGCGGGACTCCCTCATCGCCGCGGCCTTCCAGCTCTTTCTCGAGCGGGGCTACGAGCAGACCACGGTCGACGACATCGTCACCCTCGCCGGCGTCGGCCGGCGGTCCTTCTTCCGGTACTTCCCGTCGAAGGAGGACGTGGTCTTCCCCGATCACGAGCAGTGTCTCGCCGACATGACCCGTTTCCTCGCGGCGAGCGCCGACTCCGACGACCCCATGGTCCGGGTCTGCGGCGCCGCCCGGCTCGTCATGCGGATGTACGCCGAGAACCCGACCTTCTCCGTGCAGCGCTACCGGCTCACCCGCGAGGTGACCGGGCTGCGCACGTACGAACTGTCGGTGGTCTGGCGGTACGAGAAGACCCTCGGCGACTATCTGCGCACCCGCTGGGCCGACCGCAGGGACGGCACCCTGCGCGCCAACGTGGCAGCGGCGGCCGTGGTCGCCGCCCACAACCACGCCCTGCGGCACTGGCTGCGCTCGGGCGGCGAGGGCGACCCGCTGGCGGAGGTGGACAGCGCCCTGGAGTTCGTCCGCGGCACCTGGAGCCCCGACGCGGTCGTGGCCGCGCCGGCCGAGGAGGCCGAGGACGTCGTCGTGGTGATCACCAAGCGGTCCACCCCCATGTGGCGTGTGGTGCGCGAGGTGGAATCGAGCCTCGGCGAGAGCTGAGAGCCGACCCGGGGGTTCGCGGTATCTCTAATTGAGGGAACTCAGGTCTTTATTTGATGGCACTCAGTGCCATATCTTTGCTCCATGCACGGTCGAGCCGCCGAGTGCGAGGAGAAGGCATCGTGTTCCACACGGGACTGAGGAGCGGGACAGCCGTCCAGGCCGCCGAGGAGGCGGGCCCCGACGCCGAGCTCTACTTCCAGCGCTGCCGCTGGTGCCACACCACGACGTTCCAGCGACTGCTCTGTCCGACCTGCGGGTCGACCGATCTCAACCCCGAACTCAGCGAGGGCGAGGGCGTGATCTCCGTACGGCGCGGGGTCGCGGCTGCCGACGCCGACCTCTGGCCGGTGTACATGTCGGAAGGCTTCACCGTCCGCTGCCGGGTCGACGGGCCGCTGCACGCGGTGCGCCCCGGCGTCCGGGTCAGGGTCTCCTCGGGGGTCGGCGTGACCGGTCGCAGGCCGGTCGTCCGGCTCTGCGAGGAGGTCCCCCTCGACGGGTGGATCTGACCCGCCGACTCCGGTTCGGGAGACACGCGGAAGGGGGGGGGGGGGGGGGGGGGGGGGGGGGGGCAAGACGCGCCCCACCAAGCCCCCGGCCCGACACGCGCGCAAGACACCATCCCCTCCTCCCACCGTTCCACTCCACCAAT
>NZ_JBVHZJ010000108.1:8820-10826 GCF_055574655.1 Streptomyces sp. NPDC029956
TCCCGGGCTGGTGGGGGGGGGGGCGGGGGGGGGGGGGGGGGGGGGGGTGGCGAGCGCGCCCCCCCCCCCCCCCCCCTTCCCATGTCAGCGCGCGCGGACGGGTCAGCGGGCGCCGATCTCGTCCGTCAGCTGCGGCAGCACCTCGAAGAGGTCGCCGACCACGCCGTAGTCCACCAGGTCGAAGATCGGGGCCTCGGCGTCCTTGTTGACCGCGACGATCGTCTTCGACGTCTGCATGCCGGCCCGGTGCTGGATCGCGCCGGAGATGCCCGCCGCGACGTACAGCTGCGGCGAGACCTGCTTGCCGGTCTGGCCGACCTGGTTGGAGTGCGGGTACCAGCCGGCGTCCACGGCGGCGCGGGAGGCGCCGACGGCAGCGCCGAGCGAGTCGGCCAGCTTCTCGACGACCGCGAAGCCCTCGGCCGCGCCGACACCGCGGCCGCCGGAGACCACGATCGCGGACTCGGTCAGCTCCGGGCGGCCGGTGGAGACGCGCGGGGTGCGCGCGACGACCCTGGCGGCGTTGCCGGTGAAGGAGACGGTGACGTTCTCGACCGTGCCGGCGGCCGAAGAGGCCTCCGGGGCGGCGGAGTTCGGCTTGACGGTGATGACCGGCACGCCGTGCGTGACCGTCGAGCGCACCTGGTACGAGGCGGCGAAGACGGACTGCGTGGCGACCGGGCCGTTCTCGCCGGCCTCCAGCTCCACGGCGTCGGTGATCAGACCGGAGCCGAGGCGGAGCGCGACACGGGCCGCGATCTCCTTGCCCTCGCCGGAGGAGGTCACCAGGACGGCGGCCGCCCCCTTCTCCTGGGCGAGCTGGGCGAGCGCGTCGACCTTCGGCACGACCAGCTGCTCGGTGAACTCGGCGCCGTCCGCGACGTACACGGTCGCGGCGCCGTACTCGCCGGCGGTGGCGGCGATCGAGGCCGCGGCCTCGCCGGCGCCGAGCACGACCGCCGAGGGCTCGCCGATCCGGCGGGCCAGGGTCAGCAGTTCGAGGGCCGGCTTGCGGACCGCACCGTCGGCGTGGTCCACGAGAACCAGGATCTCAGCCATGATTCGTTGCTCCTGTGGGGTGTCAGGCTGACGGCAGGTCAGATGAACTTCTGGGTGGCGAGGAAGGCGGCGAGCTGCTTGCCGCCGTCGCCCTCGTCCGTGACGATCGTGCCCTTCGTGCGCGCGGGGCGCGCGGCCACGGCGTCGACCAGGGTCCACGCCCCGGCGAGGCCCACCTCGTCGGCGTCGATGTCCAGGTCGTCCAGGTCCAGCTCCTGGACCGGCTTCTTCTTGGCGGCCATGATCCCCTTGAAGGAGGGGTAACGGGCCTCGCCGGACTGGTCGGTGACCGAGACGACCGCCGGCAGCGGGGCCTCGAGGAGCTCGGTGGCGGCGTCGCCGTCACGGCGGCCCCTGACGAGACCGTCCTCGACGGAGAGCTCCGACAGCAGGGTGACCTGCGGCAGGCTCAGCCGCTCGGCGAGCAGCGCGGGCAGCACGCCCATGGTGCCGTCGGTCGAGGCCATGCCGCAGACGACCAGGTCGAAGCCGGTCTTCTCCAGGGCCTTGGCGAGGATCGCCGAGGTGGCGATGACGTCGGAGCCGTGGATGTCCTCGTCGTTGACGTGGACGGCCTTGTCGGCGCCCATCGACAGCGCCTTGCGCAGCGCGTCCTTGGCGTCGTCCGGGCCGACGGTGACGACGGTGACCTCGGCGTCGTCGGACTCCTCGGAGATCCGCAGCGCCTGCTCGACGGCGTACTCGTCGAGCTCCGACAGCAGACCGTCGACCTCGTCGCGGTCGACCGTCAGGTCGTCGGCGAAACCGCGGTCGCCGGTCGCGTCGGGTACGTACTTCACACAGACAGCGATCCTCAGGGTCACGGCCTGGCTCCTTTCAAGTGACAGACGATTACGGGAGGTTGCGGGCCATGACGATGCGCTGGACCTGGTTGGTGCCTTCGTAGATCTGGGTGATCTTGGCGTCGCGCATCATGCGCTCGACGG
>NZ_JBVHZJ010000109.1:0-9946 GCF_055574655.1 Streptomyces sp. NPDC029956
GGGGTTGAAGATGGGTCCTTTGAGGGTGGGGGGGGGGGGGGGGGGGGGGGGGGGGGCGGCCGGCCCCCCCCCCCCCCCCCCCCCCCCCGGTGCCCGTCACTGGGTGGCGAGGACCTGGTTGACCTGTGCCTCGGCGGTGGCGAGGAGCTTGTCGACGTCGGCGTCCTTGTTGGTGAGGAGGCCGGACATCACGTTGTCGAGGACCTTGTAGACCTCTTGCGCCTTCGGGGGCTCGGCCTTGCCGGCGACGGGGTTGTCCATGAAGGTCTTGAAGTTCGCGACCGGCATCGTGGCGTCGGTCACGCGGGCGGCGTCGTCCTTCGTCTTGGACTCGTTCAGCCAGAAGTTGGGCTGCGGGACGCCGACGGGGAGGGCGTCGCTCTTGGTGCGGGACCAGTCGAACTGGCCCTTGCCGACGGTGAGGTTCTTGAAGTTGTGCCAGGCGATGGCGGCCTTGATCTTGTCGCCGGAGATCCCCTTCTTGATCATGTAGCCGTTTCCGCCGGCCAGGGTGTTCTTCGCGCCGGGGATGGGGCCCATGCCGAAGTTCTCGTACTTCGCGCCGAGCTGCTGGACCATGTACGCGATGTCGTCGGGGGCGGCGAGGAACATGCCGAGCTTGTCGGTGGCTATCTGCTTCTGCAGGTCACCCCACTTGAGCAGCTGGGTCTTGCCCATGCTGTCGTCCTCCCAGCGCATGGCGTGGAGGTTCTTGGCGACCTGCTTGCCGAGCTCGTTGTTGAAGGCGGCCTTCTTGCCGCTCGCGTCGACGACCTCGCCGCCGACGCTGTACATCTGGGCGGTGAAGTGCCAGCCGCCGGTGTTGCCGGCGCTGTACTCGCCGAAGCCCGCGATGCCGTTGCCGAGTCCGGCGATCTTCTTGGCGGCGGTGCGGACCTCTTCCCAGGTGCGCGGCGGGGCGTCGGGGTCCAGGCCCGCCTGGGTGAAGAGCTTGCGGTTGACCAGCAGGCCCATGGTGTAGTTGCTGGTGGGGAGGCCGTACAGCTTGCCGTCCTGCTTGAGGGAGCCGAGGACGTTCGGGTCGATGTCCTTGAGGAGCGGGACGCTCTTGTCGTTGACGTACGCGGTGATGTCCGCGGCGCCGTCCTCGGAGAGCACCTGCGGCAGGTCGGTGAAGTACGTGTAGAACATGTCCGGCTGGGACTTGGCCTTGAGCATCGCGGTGAACCGCGGCGGCTCCAGACACTGGCCGGGGGTGGAGCGGCCCTCGATGGTGACGTTGGGGTACGTCTTGTTGAACTCGGCGACGTCCTCCTTCCACTCCTTGAGTTCGGCCGCCTTCGCCGCGGGGGGCATGCAGTCGATCGTGAGCGTGACCTTGGTCTTCGGGTCCAGCGGGGCGGTGGGGTCGGAGGACCCACCGCCCTCGGAACCGCCGCTGCCGTTGTTGTTGCTGCTGCTCGTGCCGCAGGCGGCGAGCGCGGTCAGCGTGAGCGCGGAGACGAGGGTGACCGCGCTGGCGCGGCGCGTACGGCGGAACCGGGCACTTCTCATGGGTGGTCCCCTTCGGGCCTGAACGTGGAGGTCGCCCCACCGCCTGTGCGTTGTGGGGCGTCGCACACTCAACCACCATCAACAAGTGAACGCAAGATATCGCGCTGATTTCGTAATTGCCTGACAGGCGAGGGCTGATGGGCGAGGTTGACTGCTCAGGAAACCGACAGTTCAGGGGCTTGCGGCCGGGACCGGGAGCCCGGTCGCGCGGGGCGGGCGACAGAACGCACGCAAGACCGATGCAAGTGGCTGCAAGCCACCTGCATCGGCCTCGCGGGGGTAGGGGCGGGATGTCCCGCCGGCCGGACTACGGGTTGACGTTGATCTTGAAGGTGGAGGTGGTGTTACGGATGTCGACCGCGTTGCCGCTCAGCCGCAGCCCGTTGAAGGTCACCTCGCCCACGGCGGGCCCCTGCCCCGACTCGGGCATCTCGTTGGCCCACAGGCCGAACCCGGACCTGGCGTCGAACGCGTCACCGCTCTTGCGCGCGCCGGTGATCGAGACGTCCGTGAACACGGTGTCCTTGATGGGGAACTGTGGCTGCCCGCCCACGTAGTTCGTCTGGAACATCACCCCGCTGTACGTGGGGTCGACGATGTCCACATGGTTCACCCTGATGCCCTGGAAGACCTTGGAGGCGGAGAACACCCAGATGCCCGGGAAGGTCTGGGAGCCCCAGAAATGGCCTCCCGCCCTGACGATGGAGATGTTCTCGAAGGTTGTGGGGTCGGTCCCGAAGCCGTTCATCGGGTAGCCGAAGTCCAGGGACGAGATGGTGATGCCCGCGTAGACGAGCGTGTCGGCGATATGGATGTTGCGGAAGGTGTTGTTGTAGCCGCCGTAGACGGCCACGCCCGCCGCTCGCCAGGTCAGGGTGGTGGTGAGGTTCTCGTAGACGTTGTTCTTCATGTCGGCGCCGCCGGCGTCGATCGCGGAGAACAGGGCGAAGCTGTCGTCACCGGTCGCCCGGGCGTCGTTGTTGACGACGTGGTTGTCCGTCGAGCCGTTGGTCATGTTGATGCCGTCGGCGAACAGGTTGCGGATCCGGGAGTTCTTGATCGTCATCCGGTCGGTGTTGGCGCCCCAGTAGAGGCACACCATGTGCTCGTTCCAGATGTCGTCGATGACGATGTCGCTGACGTTCGCGAAGTCGAAGACCTTGCCCGGTCCGTCGATGCGCGAGGTGTAGTTGCCGAAGTAGGCGAAACCCTTGAACAGCGAGCCCTTGGCCGCCGCCTCGGCGCGGAAGCCCACGTCGGTGTTGTCCTGGGTCGACGGCGCGTGGAAGGTGGTGAACCACGGACCGGCGCCGACCACCTTGACCGGCTTGCCGTACACCTGGAACTTGCTCGCCGTCTGGTAGTCGCCCGGCGGCAGGTAGACACCCACGAGCGTGCCGGTGGTGTCCATACGGACCTTGTCCAGGGCGTTCTGCACGTCCTGGTGGCCGAATCCGGCGGGCACGGCGTACGCGGCCGGATCCGGGTTCCCGACCGGGGCGACCTGCTCCAGGTTCACGAAGTCGATCGCGTACGTCGAGGTGTTCGCGGCGTCCTTCTGGAGCCGGATCCTGCTGCCCGCCTGGACGGTCTCGCCGAGGAGGAGGTGCGCCTCGTCGTAGATGTGGCGCGGTGCGCCCGAGCCCGGGGAGTTGCCGGGACCGGCCTCGGCGCCGTACAGCCAGGCGTACTTCGACGTCAGCGGGAGCGACTTCTTGAACACCCCGTCGACGTAGACGTTGATGGTGGAGTCGATGCCGCCGCCGCCCGGTGAGTCCGGGATGGAGAAGCGGGTCACCAGGGTGTTGGTCGAGCGCCGGGCGGTGAACTCGACGTACTCCCCCGTCGCGTCCAGGCTGACGGCCTTGCGGCCGGAGGCCTCGCCCGCGATGTCGCCGATGGTGCGGTTCGGCCCGGCGACGGTGGCTCCGCCGCCGACGGTGCCGTCCTCAGCCTCGTACATGTCGTACGGCATGTCGGCGCCGCGTCCGACGAAGAGGGGCTGGGTGGAGGTGTTGTTGGCGCGCTTCACCGGAAGCTCGTCGGCGTCGTCGGCGATGACCGTCTTCACCGTGTAGGAACCGTTGGCCGCCGTCCACGGGCCGAGGTTCACCTCGGCGCTCGCACCGGCCGCGAGGGCTCCGTTGTGGGCACCCGTCAGGGTCTTGACGACGGCGCCCGTCGAGTCGGTCAGGCTGAGGGTGACGCCGTGGGCGCCCGCCGCGCTCGCCGCGGTGCCCTGGTTCCTGAGGGCCACCTTGAAGGTGACGGCGTCACCGGCGGACGGGCTGGACGGGGAGGTCGTCACCGATGCGGCGACCAGGTCGGAGCTCGAGACCGGCGTGACCACCAGGGCGGTGGGCCGGGTGTAGGTGTTGTTGGACTCGTTCTGCTCGACGACGGCGTTCGCCTCGTCGGCGACGGCGCTGAGCTGGTAGCTGCCCGCGTCGCGGGCGCCGATGGAGGCGCTGACCGTGGTCTGGGCGCCGGCGGCCAGGGCGCCGACCTGCGCGGTGGCGACCTTGGTGCCGCCGAGGCGCAGCGCGACGGCGCTGGCCGGTGCGCCGGCCGGGCCGGTGTTGCGGACGGTGGCGTTCACGGTGATCGGGTCCGACTCGACGGGCGAGGCGGGCGTGGTGGTGAGGCCGGTGACCTCGAGGTCGGGGTTGGGGGCGGGGACGCCGACGACCTGGAACTCGGCGAGCTGGCCGGCCGCGGAGCCGGTGTTGGCGGTGAACTTCAGCTGGACGTCGGCGACGCGGGCGGAGACCGGGATGGTGACGGTGTTGCCGCCCGCCGGGTCGAAGGTGTAGCTCTTCGCGGCGGCGATGCCGCTGAAGCCGGTGGCGCTCTGCTCGCGGCCGAGGACCTCGACGGTCTGGCTGCGGGTCGCCCAGGCCGTGTCCGGGTTGAGCTTGAGGACGAGGCTGCCGACGTCGGCGTTGGAGCCCAGCTTGACGGTCAGGGTGTTCGGGTAGCTGCCGCCGGCTCCTTCCCAGTAGGTGCTGAGGCTGTTGTCGTTGGCGTTGGCCGCGACGAAGGTGTGGACGGTGGAGGAGGCGTTGATCTCCTTGCCGACGGCGAGGTTGGAACCGGTACCGCCGCTGCCGGTGCGGGTGACGGCGTTGCTGTCGGCGGACCGGTTGCCCGCCGCGTCCTTCGCGCGGACGCGGTAGGTGACGGTCGCGGAGGCCGGCTGGGTGTCGGTGTAGGCGGTGACGTTCCCGGCGACGCTGCCCCGCAGGACGTTGTCAGCGTAGACCTCGTAGCCGGTGACGCCCGTGTTGTCCGAGGAGGCGTTCCAGGTGAGCCTGATCTGGCCGGCGGTGGGCTCGGTGAGCGCGAGGTTCGCGGGCGCCGTCGGGGCCTGGGTGTCGCCGGTGTCGCCGGTGCGGGTGACGGCGTTGCTGTCGGCGGACTGGTTGCCCGCCGCGTCCTTGGCGCGGACCCGGTAGGTGACCGTCTGGTTCGCCGGCCGGGTGTCGGTGAAGGCGGTGACGTTCCCGGCGACGCTCGTCAGCAGGGTGCCGTTGGCGTAGACGTCGTAGCCGGTGACGCCCGTGTTGTCGGTGGCGGCGTTCCAGGTGAGCCTGATCTGGTCGGTGGCCGGCTGGGTGAGGGCGAGGTTCGCGGGTGCGGACGGTGCCTGGGTGTCACCCGAGGTCGGCCCGTAGACCTCCAGTTCGGAGAGCTGGGCGGCGGGCTGGACGCTGTTCGCCGTGACGAGGACCCGGACGTACCGGGTCGTGGCCGCGTCGAAGGTGATCGTCGCGGCCCGTCCCCCGGCGGCGTCGAAGGTGTACGCCTGGGAGGCGGTCAGATCGTTGAAAGCGGTGCCGTTGGCACTGCCCTGGATCTTGAGGGTCTGGCTGCGCGCGCCCCAGCCGTCGGGAAGCCGGAGGACGACCCGGTCGACGCGGACGGAGGAGCCGAGGTCGGCCTGGATCCACTGCGGGAGGGCGTTGTTGGTGCTCTCCCAGTAGCTGGCCCGGTTGCCGTCGTTGGCGTTGCCCGCCGTGTACACCTCGGTGTGGCTGCTCGCGGTCAGGGTGCGGCCGCTCGCCAGGTTGACGGAGGATCCGTCGGCGGCGTGCACCTCCAGTTCGGAGAGCTGTGCGGCCTGCCAGCCGGTGTTGGCGGTGATGTCGACCCGGACGAACCGGGCCTGGGTGGCCGGGAAGGAGACCGTCACGGTGTTGGCCGCGCCCGGGGCGAAGGTGTAGGACGCGGAGTTCTCGAGGGTGGCGAAGCTCGTGCCGTCGGCGCTGCCCTGGACGGACAGCGTCTGGTTGCGGCTCTCCCAGCCGGCGGGCAGCTTCAGGACCACCTCGTCCACGCGGGTGGTGGCGCCGAGGTCGACCTGCACCCACTGGGGCATGCTGCTGCCGGCGCTCTGCCAGTACGTTCCCTGGTTGCCGTCGGTGATGTTCCCGGCGCCGTACTCGGCGAGCGCGCCGGAGGCCGCGGCCGGGTCGCCCAGGGCGATGTTGGGGCCGCCCGCCGCCTGGGCGGACATCAGGGGTCCTCCCAGTGCCAGGAGGCTCGTCGCGATCACGGCGCTCAGGCTCCGTGATCTCCAGTTGCGGATGGTCATCTGTCCTCTGTCTCGCTTTCGGCCCCGTCGCCGGTCGGGCGGCGGGGCGCGACTGGGTGAGGGGGTTCCTCACGGGTGGGGGCGTGCGGGTGCGCTCCGGTGGCCCGCCGCCGCGGGCCACCGGAGCGTGGTGCAGGGGGTCAGCCGGTCCGGTTGACGACGAACTGGGAACCGGGCTCGACGAGGACGTCGCCCTCGGCCGAGTTGGTGATGGTGACGCCGGTCAGCGTCGCGCTGCCGCGGGCGCCGCTCATCGCGAGGATCCCGGAACCGTTGACCGACTTGTCGATGCGGACGTTGGTGATCTTCACGTCCGGCATCTCGCCGCCACCCGTCTTGAACTGGATGCCGTCGTAGGTCGAGTCGAGGATGTCGGTGTCCCGGATGGTGACGCCGGGGATGGGCTGGCCCTGGGCGAAGAGGGTGATGGCGCCGAACTCCTGGTCCTCGTTCCAGAACGCGCCGCCGGTGCGGTGCAGGGCGTTGTTGGAGATGAGGGTCTGGCCGGAGAAGGGCAGCGGGTCGTGGTCGGTCGCGAGCATGATCCCGGGGTAGTTCATGGTGTCCGAGATGATGTTGTTCTCGATGGTGTTGCCGTAACCGCCGTAGACCGCGATGCCGTTGGCGCGCCAGGGCAGCTGGATGGTGTTGTTGCGGAAGTGGTTGTCGTGGCCGACGTCGACCGAGGTGTCCTTGACGTACTTGCTGGCCCAGACGGCCAGGGCGTCGTCGCCGGTGTTGCGGAAGGACGAGTTGAAGACGGTCGAGTTGCGGGTGCCGTTGGCGAAGTTGATGCCGTCGGCGTAGGTGTTGCGGATCCGCATGCCGGTGAACTCCAGGCCGTCTCCGGGGCCCCACAGCTCGGGGAGGTTGGAGTAGTCGCGGCCGGCCCAGACGCCGACGTTGGCGTGCTCGATCCAGACGTTGCTGATCTTGGTGTCCTTGCCGAAGCGTCCGTTGAGGCCGACGCCGCCCTCGGCGTTGCCGTCACCGCCGCGGATCGCTCCGGAGCCGAAGATGGCGATGTCGGAGATCTGGGTGTTGTGGTCGATGTCGAAGCCGAAGTTGCCCTCGTGCGGGTGGTTGATGCCGCCGGCCTCGTGCGGCGGGGTGAGGGTGTAGAGCTGGGAGTGCCACATGCCCGCGCCGCGGATGGTGACGTCGCGGATGCCCACCTGGTTGAACTGACCGCGGTTGAGCGGGTCGTCGGTGAGGATCTTCTGCTCCTGGCGCCACTGGCCGGCGGGGATCCAGACGCAGGGGATCTGGCCGTTCTGGTCGGCGGTCACCGCGCGCTGGAGGGCGTCGGTGTCGTCGATGCCGTCGTTGGGGACGGCGCCGTACTCGGTGATGGAGACGCAGTTCGCCGGCTTGGCGGCCGGGGGCGCGACCTGCTCCAGGTCGATCAGGTCGATGATGTAGAAGGACGCCGAGTCCCCGGCGTCGCGCTGGAGGCGGAACTTCGTGCCCACCGGGTACGACTGGGCGAGCAGGGCGTGGGACTCGTCGAAGAGGCGCCGGGCGTCGCCGCCGGGACGGTTGGTGAGTCCCTCGGGGTCGTCGGTGCTGCCGTAGAGCCAGCTGTGCTTGGACGACAGGGTCAGCTTGCGGACGAAGACGTCGTTGGCGTACAGGCTGATCGTGGCATCGGCGCCGCCGCCCGCGGCGGCGTCGGGCACGGAGTTGCGCACGACGATGGAGTTGGCCGGGTTGGTGGAGGTGAACTCGACGAACTCACCGGTGGTGCCCAGCCGGACCGACTTGCGGCCGGAGGACTCCGTGGCGAAGTTGGTGTGCCCGAAGGTCCGCTTCTGGTCGGCGGTGAGCAGGGTGCCCTGGTAGCGGGCGTCCTCCGCCTCGTACTCGGTGTACGGGACGGCGGCGCCCCGGCCCACGACGAGGGAGCGCGAGAAGACGTTGTTGCTCTCGTCGGTCTCGGTGAGGGTGCCCGTGGCGTCGGCGGTCGCGGTGAGCGTGGCACCGCCGGTGGTGGCGGTCCAGCTGCCGGAGATCGGCACGTTGACCGTCTGGCCCGCGGCGATGGTGCCCGTGGTGCCGTTGAGGGTGGTGGTGCCCGCGGTCAGCCGGGTGACCGTGCCTGCGGCGGCGGTCGTGCCGCGGTTCTGGACCGCGACGGTGAAGGTGACGGCGGAACCGACGGCGGGGCTGGTCGGGTTGCTGGCGATCCCGGTGACCCGCAGGTCCGGGCCGGGGCTCTGGCCGACGACCAGCTTCACGGCGGCCGTCCGGCTGTTGTTCCCGTTGTCCTGCTCGGGGACGGTGTCGGTCGGGTCGACCACCGCCGAGACGGTGTACGAGCCCATGGGCCGCTTGCCCACGGTGACCGGGACGGTCGCCGAGGCGCCGGCGGCGAGCGCGCCGACCTGGGCGGACCCTGCCACGGCGCCTTCGACACTGACCTCGACGGTCGTGGCGGCGGACGCCGCGGTGCCGGCGTTGCGCACGGTGGCGTCGACCCTGACGGTGTCCGTCTCGGAGGGGGTGGACGGAGTCCAGGTCAGATCGGTGACGGTGAGGTCGGGGCCGGGAGCCGCCGCGCCCACGACCTGGAACTCCGCGACCTGGGCGCCGGGGGCGCCGGTGTTGGAGAAGAAGGTCAGCCGCAGGTCGGCGTAGCGGCCGGTCACCGGGATGGTGACGGTGTTCTGCCCGGTGGAGGGGTTGAACGCGTAGTCGGCCCGTGCCTTGAGCGAGGTGAAGCCGGAGGCCGACTGCTCCCGCCCGAGGACCTGGATGGCCTGGGTGCGCGGGCCCCAGACCTGGGCCGGGTTGAGCTTGACGACCACGGCCGTGACGTCGGCGTTGGCGCCGAGCTTCACCGTGAGGTCGGCCGGGAATCCGGCGGATTCCCAGTAGCTGGTGGTGCTGTCGTCGTTGGCGTTGGCCGCGACGTACGTCTGGGTCGCGGAGCTCGCCTCGATGGGCTTGTTGCGTGCGAGGTTGGTGCCGGTGGGCGGCGGGTCGACCGGGCCGCCGCTCTCTCCGTAGACCTCGACCTCGGAGAGCTGCGCCGCGTTCCAGCCGCTGTTGGCCGTCACCTGGACGCGGACGTACCGGGTCGTCGTGGAGGTGATGCCGACGGTCACGGTGTTCGACGCGGCGGGGTCGAACGCCCGCGACTGGGGCGCCGCGAGGGTGGTGAAGGTGCTGCCGTCGGTGCTGCCGAGCACGGCGACGGTCTGGGAGCGGGCCTCCCAGGTGGTGGGGAGCTTCAGGACGACGCCGTCGACGCGGGTTCCGGCGCCGAGGTCGACCTGCACCCACTGGGGGAACGATCCGGCGGGGCCTTCCCAGTAGGACTGCTGGCCGCCGTCGGTGACATTGCCGGCCGGGTAGGCGCCGTGACCGCCCGATGCCGTCGCCGTTCTGCCGAGGGCGAGGTTGGTCGCGGCCGCCGCGTAGGCGGTGACGGGCAGGAGTCCGACGGCGATCAGTCCGGCGATCAGGACGCCGATCGTCAGCCGCCAGCTCAGGATTTTGCCTCTCATATGGGCCTCTCCGTGTGCTGGGCCTCCGGCTCGGAGCCGGCACAGGGCCTCTCGCCAGGAACCCAGCGGAACTCTGACAACGAATGACGGCGGGATACAAACTTATTGAGCATTTTCGTTAATCTTTTGCGCCGCCGCGGTGTCAGGTTTCTAGCAGGTCACCGCTTTGTCAACAGCCGTGACAGAAACGGGGGTTGGGCCACCGCATCCCCGCAGGTCAACGAAAAACGGCTCCGGGGGGGGGGGGGGGGGGGGGGGGGGGGGGGGGGGGGGGGGGGGGGGGGGGGGGGGGGGGGGGGGGGGGGGGGGGGGGGGGGGGGGGGGGGGG
>NZ_JBVHZJ010000110.1:0-9792 GCF_055574655.1 Streptomyces sp. NPDC029956
CTCCGGATACGGGCCGTACTCACCGATCGGCAAGTACGGCTCAATGAACTCCCACTCAGCGTCCGTTAGTTGCACTCGCGTCATACAACAAGTTCAGCCGGATCCGGCTCGACGGCGAGGGCGAAACCCGCAAACTGATCACAACCCGATACTCGCCCTAGTAGTGGTCTCGGCTCACCACGTAGTGCGTGGTGTGGCGGGAGACGAGGCCCACCGCCGGTCAGCTGAGCGACGGCAGCAGGGGGAGCCGGGCGGCGAGGAACTTCGGAGCCATCCCGCGGTAGCTGTCGGTGATCAGTTCGGCAAGCTCGGTCCAGTCGGTGTGGTCACCGAGAACGGCGGCGACGACGTTACGCCCCCAGCCGGCACGGAGGAACGGGAACCCGGTGGCGGTCAGGCCGAGCAGGTCGTCGGCAGGCACCCGAAACGTCATCACGACCGGTTCCTGATCGGCGGTGGCATACGGGGCGTAGACCGGGGAGCGATCCACGTCCGGCGTGTAGACATGGGCGAACGTCCGCGTACGGATCCGCCAGCGCACGCCGACCCAGGCTGGTTCCTCGTACGACTCGGGCAGCTGCCGACAGATCGACCGCAACCGGTCCAGGATCTCCGGCGGCACGTCTCCAGGACTGGTCATGGTCCGACACTATCGACCCTCGCGAATTCCACGCCAGACGCGGCTGGGCAGGGAAGCCCGCGTGGCAATGCGGAGCCGCAGTGCCTGGCGGGTTGTTGGGGCCCTTCGCGAAACCAGTACGTGGCGATCAGAGCCCGCTGTGCACGATTCACGGCAGGAGTTCTAGCGATGGCCACCGGTCCGCAGGTTGCAGAACGTCACAGGTCACCGGTTTCGACACGGCGTCTCAGATCGGGCCGACACAGACGCCGCCGTACCGAGACCAGGCGGCCGACCCATCGGCAACGTGAGAGCGACGGGACCAGCGGGTGCCGCGGTTCGTCCCCTTGCTGAGTCGTGAGCCGCCGGGTATCCGGCACGTATCAGACGCGCAGGGCCGTCGCGTAGGGCCAGCCGTGTGGGAGAGCGGTCTCGGGTTCGCCGGTCGGGCCGGACGCGGTCTCGACCCAGGCGTGGTGGACGCGCGGCGGCGGGAGGAAGCGCACGCCGAGGCACCAGGAGAGGCGGTAGCCCTGGGCGACGGCCGCCAGGCTCGCGGCGAGCGAGGTCTCGAGGCAGGCCGCGCGCCCCGGCCACCAGGCGCCGGCTGAGCGCGCCGCCTGGACCATGCGGGCGGCCCGGGTCTGCGCCGGTTCCCTCAGGGGCAGACGGTGCAGCAGGCGCACGAGGGCGGTGGTGCGGTGCAGCGGGAGTCTCAGCAGGAGGACGGCGGTGAGTAAACCGAAGGATCCGCAGAGTAGCTGGGGCAAGGAGGGCTGCGGGCCGGCGGCAGGAGCGACGGGCAGGCTCATCGTCCGGTCCTCCCCGTGAACAGTCCGGTGAACGGCCACCGGCGGCGCGGCGGCACCTCGGGGTGCCGGACAAGGAGTCCCGCGGCGCGCAGGTCGTGGAACAGAGCCAGGAAGGCGCGGCCCGAGCGCGTCGCGTCATCGCCCGGTACGGCCGCCTCGGCCGCGGCGGCCTCCGGGTCGGCGCCGGCCAGGATCGCCTTGAGAAGTTCGGCTCCTGGTCGGGACAGGTGGTACCAGCGTCCGGAGCGCTCGTCGAGCAAAGCGGCGCCCGCGGTGTCGTCATGGGCGACGTGCACGGTGCGGGGCAGGACCCAGGGCACGGGATCGGTTCTCCTTCCACCACGTCGAGCGGCTCTGGGTGTCCAGCTGCCGCAGCCACACCTCGACCGCGACAAGGCTGTGCACCGAGCCGAGCGGCAGAGGTAGCCCTGTCGCCGCTCGGCGCAGTACGGCGGCCACGGGGGCAGGGTCGACGAGCCCGAGGCGGGCGAGGCGGGAGCCGGTGCCCAGCAGCTCGGTGAGTGCGGTGGAGTGTTCGGCCAGGCCCGCGTAGACGGGCCCGCCGAAGGTTCCCTTGGTACGGCGGTCCAGGACCGGGTCGGCGACGATGCCCCGCATGGCGCGGGTCAGCAGCGGCTTGTACGCGCCGGGCACATGCCGCTCCTCCGGCGGTACGCCGAAACAGACGGCCACCACCTCGTCGTCCAGGTACGGGGCCCAGAGGGGCATGCCGAGGCTCGCGGCCAGGTGCGCGTATTGGGCGACGTCGTCGCCGACCCTGGCCAGGCCGTGCGCGTCGCGCCAGGGTGCGAGGCGGTTCGGCTGTTCGAGGGCCCGGCAGGTGTCGGTGACGTGGTCTGCCAGGAGGTCACGGGCCGGGCTGGGCATCCAGTCGGCGACGGTATGGACTGGCAGCCAGGCGGCATCGGCGCCGCCGGTCGAACGGTGCGCGGTGGCGGTCGGGGCCGTGGTGCCGCGCAGCCGGTCCGCGAGGTCCCCGGCCTCCGCGGTCAGCGTGAGTGCGGCCTTGGACCGGGCGGCCCGCCACAGGCTCCACGCGGAGGTGTGGGTGACCCGGGCCGCCGCCCTGGCCGCCTCGGCGGCCTGGCGGCGACGTCCGGCGCGCAGGGCGTCGGTCAGGACACCGGACGCCGTGAGCACGGTGTCGCCGCCGGTGCCCACGAAGTGGCCGCGCGAGCCGTGCGCGGCCATCGCTCCCAGGACCTTCGCCTTCATCGCCCACAGCACGACGCTGGGGCTCGGGGCATCGGAGACGGGGACGGCGAGGTGCTCCGGGCTGAGTCCGGTGTAGTGGAGGGTGGAGCGGTCGCCGGTCACCACGTGATGGACCGCGCCCGGCATCTCGTCGGCGGCGGCCGTCGCGTACGGGAGATCGTCGTTGCGCAGCCATTCGTCGGCGTACGTGACGGCGTGGGTCCTACCGGCCCGCGCGGAGAGGTGGGCCAGGGTCGTGGAGTCCAGTCCTCCGGACAGGTCGGCGGAGCGCAGCGGGGTCGACCGTACGCGGCGGTCGACCGCCTCGGTGAGCCGGGTGAGCAGGAGCCGGGTCCCTTCGGGCAGGGTGAGGTGTTCCGTGTGCGCGCGGGTGGTGGTGCCGGTGCGGACCAGGCGGGCCGAGCCGTGTTCGAAGAGCAGTGCCATGCCGGGTGGTACGCGGGCGACCTGTGGGAACAGGCCGGCGTGCGGTTCGAGCACCACGTCGGGCAGTGCGGTGCGGGCCGCGAGCGCGCGGAGTTCCGGGATCGGCGGGCCGGAGAGCGAGGCCAGCGGTGTCGCCGCGTTCGACCACCAGACTCCGCCGTCGAGATCCGTACGGTAGAACACCGGCCAGACCCCGGCGCGGTCGCCGACGACCACCGTACGGTCGCGGGTCTCGGCCACCAGCAGACACGATCCCGGTCGTTCCGGCATCCGGTCCAGCTGCCCGGCCCGTATCGCCCGGAGCGTGGCGGCGAGTTCGTCATGCGTGGGCGGGCAGTCGCCGGCGGCCGCGATCCGGGACGGCCCGGGGCCGTCGCCCTCGACCGTGCGCACCAGGACGGGTCCGACGGTCCACGCCGTGGCGAAGCCGGGGATCCCCTCCCCGGCGACAGGCGTCGGGACCGGCGTTCCGCTTGTGTCCGGTCCTGCCCGGAACCCGGCCGCCCAGCGCATCAGTCGTGGGTCGGCGTCCAGTGCTGCGTGTCGTCGGGGTGGCCGTGCGACCAGTTCCCCAGGGTGACGTCACGCACCGATCCGGCGTCGACGAGGAGCAGTTCGGGGTCGCGCCCGTCCGCCGCGGTGGCGGGGGCATTCTCGTGTGCGGAGTCGCGGTGCTGGTGTGCAGAGTTCATCGCTCTCACTCCCGATGGATCGACAAGAACAGCGACGGGCCGTGATAGACCGTCTGTGATGCCTTCCGCGAAGCTTTCCGAAGGGGCCAGCATGACCAGTCCGCACCGGTGAGTCCATCCCGGCGCGGTGGGGAATCGGCCCCTCCTCCCCGTACCGCGTCAAGTTGGCCGGATCGCGTTCCCGTTGCCCCTGATGGTCGGCGTGTGAATGACATGGCCATTCGTGATTCGTGTCAGCACACCAGCCCATCATTGCCTGTCAATGTGATCTACCAGCTCGTCGAGCTACACCACTGACAACCAGATGACGACTCTTCACTGGCACTCCCCCGCAGACCATCAGCGGGCAGCAGGTCAGCCGGCCGCGTCGAGGAGGTGGGCCCCGTTGTTGCGGACGTTGTTGACGGCCATGGAGACCGGCCGGGCGTCGAGCCGGCCGTCCGCAGGCTGGATGAGCAGGGCGCGGAGGTCTTCGATGTCGTGGTGGCGGGGGTCGAGCCAGGCGTCGTAGTGGACGGGGCTGAGGGCCAACGGCATGCGGGGGTGTACGCGGCCGGCCGCGTCGGTGGCCTCGGTGGTGATGATCGTGCAGGTCGTCAGCCAGGCGTCAGGGTCGTCGTCGCTGGTGATGTCGGGGTTGCGCCAGTACTCGTACAGACCCGCCATGGCCATCACCTGACCGTCGGCGGGGTGGATGAAGTACGGCTGCTTACGCGTCTTGCCCGTCACCCCGTCCTTCACCGGCTCCCATTCGTAGAACCCGTCGGCAGGCATGAGGCAGCGGCGTTTGGCGAAAGCACGCCGGTACGCGGGCTTCTCGTGCACGGTCTCGACCCGGGCGTTGATCAGCCGGGAGCCGACCTTCGGGTCCTTCGCCCACGACGGCACCAGGCCCCACCGCAGCGCCCGCAGTTCACGGCGTACCTCGTGGCCGTCGTCCCGCGCGGTGCGATCGAGGACCGCGTAGACCTCGTCGGTCGGTGCGACGTTCCAGCTGGGCGCCAGCGTCTCGCTGGGGCTCCAGTCGGTTGCCTGGAAGAGCTGAGTCAGGTCCTCGGGACCACGGGTCGAGGTGTAGCGGCCGCACATAGGGCCACTGTGTCACGGAACTCGCAGGCCTGGATGACGACAGGGAGGGGACGCTCACTCTCACGACAGCGGGCTGCCCGCGATCGAGCGGGGGGCTGATCACTGGCATGGACTCTTGCCGTAGTGGGGGCTGACGGTTCTGGCCGGCTTCCGCTGGACCGGACGCAGCGTCCGGATCGTCAGCTCGTCGGGAGTCCAGTGGTCGTCGGCCACTCAACGCCGGATCCCGCGAGGCCGCTGACGAAGACGATCTCTACCGCCAAGAGAGTACGTGCCCAGTCCGCCGGGGCCAGAGGGACGTCGTCGTGGAGTGCGCCTCTCAGCCGGCTGGCTTGATCGAGCCGGGCCTGCACGTCCGCGATCCCCTACCGACGGCGGCCTGATCGCCGCACACTCACGCGCCGCTTGGGGTACATACCGGGGCGTGGGTGAGAGGCCCGGTGTAGAAGGCGGCCGGGTGGTGCGCCTTCAGCCAGGCGCCGAGGCCCGATGCAGGGTGTCTTCCGGATTCTCGGCTGGTGGTGCGCCGGGAGGTGCCCGAGGATGTCCGGCAGCTGGTCGGCGGAAGGCGGCCGGCGGAGGCATGATCGAGTCTCTGGGGATTCGACGGTGGGGGTGTGGTCTGAGGGATTGGCGGACCGATCCGACGTTCGCGATGTGCCGGGCGCTGGTCGACGGAGCGGATCTGGCCTCGTTCGCGGGAGGCGCGTTCGATGTGCGGGCGGCCGGGGGAAGCCGAGCGCCGGGGAAATAGGCCTGGTGAGTGCTTTGCTCAAAAGGCCGATCCGCAGTATGCAGACGAGTCGTTCGCGAAATCATGCACCGGGCCGAGCTCTCGGTGCCCGGTCGTGTGGAACCAGGGCCAGTCGAGCGGGGGTCGGTCGCGTCAGCGGCCGTCGAACAGGGCGACAGTGTCAGCGTCGACGAAGCGAGGGGACTCGGCTTCCGCGAGCATCAAGGCGGCGACGCCTGCGCGTGGCGTCATGGGGGGCATCATGCGCGGCGCGTAGTCGGAGGCTCGGATGAGGCGACCATTGGCCTTGTAGGGTTTGTTGTTCAGTGGCCCCGCGTAGACGGTGGTGCCGCCGGCGTCGCGCACGGCGCTACCGGCAACGTCCTTGGCGTCCCACTCGTGACGCAGGATGCGCTTGAGCAGCGCGCCGTTGAGAGCTCCGAGCGCTCCCTGTGTGGCTCCCACGCCGAGGGAAGAGAGCCAGATGACACGCGGTGCGGCGTTGGCGATCTGGCGGGCGCCTTCGGTGAGGATGGCGGGGTCCTGCTTCTTGGTGATGCCCAGGCCGCTGATGACGACGTCGGCTTGCGCGACGGCGTTCATGACGCTTTCCGGGTGGGTGACGTCAGCCTGCACCACACGCAGGTTCCCCGGAGTTGGGCTCTCGACCTGTTCCGGTCGACGGGCGAGGGCTATGACGTCGTGGCCACGCTCCAGGGCACGTGCAACCACCAGGCGGCCGGTCTGGCCGGTGGAACCGAGTACGGCGATCTTCACGAGAACCTCCACGAGGTTGGCAGGGATGATGTGGGGCCGCAGCCGGGAGACCCGGCGGGATGGGCGGTCGGTCAGCTCAGGCCGGCCAGCACGTCGACCGTCTGCGTGTGGATGCCAGGCACCGAAGCGAGGAAGTCCTCGCTGGCCAGGGTCCACGGCTCACCGCGGGTGTCCGTGACCTGGCCGCCGGCTTCTGCGACCAGCAGGGCACCGGGCAGGAGTCCGGAGCGCACGTCAGAGAACTGCCAGAAGGCGTCCATCCGGCCGGCGGCGACGTGGATGAGCTGCATGGTGGCAGGCACTGAAACACGGACGACCAGTGCGCGGAGCAGCATGGCGGTCACCGAGGCACCCATCCTCCGCAGCGCCGCCTCCGTCTCACCGGGCTTGGCCTGGCCTGTACCGACCAGAGCCGCCTTGAGGTCGGTCTTGGCGGAGATCTGCAACCGCTCTCCGTTGAGGAACGCACCCTGTCCCTGCAGGGCGGTGTAGAGATCACCGGTCAGCGGGAGGTGGACCACCGTCAGAACGGGGATGTTGTCGCGTACCAGAGCGGCGGTCACCGACCACTCGCCCATGCCGTGGATGTGGTTGATATTGCCCTCGGCGGTGTCGACGACCCACCACTCGCCTTCCGGCAGAACACCGCCGGCCAGTTCGTCCTCCGCCCACCGCGAACCGGGGCTCGCTGTGAGCAGCGACTCCTTGACGACGGCGAGGATCGCCTCGTCGTTGGCGTAGATGTCACGGACGATCTCCTCGAGATCGCCGGGGCGGGCCTCGACGTCGAAGCGCCGCAGCAGGTGCTCGCCGCCGCGCTTCACCGCGGCAACAGCACTCTGGAGGACGGTCTCGAGGTCGGTGACGGGGGCGCCGTGCGAGGTGGGAAACGCGCTCATTGAAAGCTCCTCAGCGAAGTGGAATGTCGCGACCTCTCGGTTGCTCGCTTTCGAGGTTATGAGCTGGCACCATTAACTTCCAATGCAAGCTAGCTAAGTCTGGATTAACCTGCATGCAATTGGATTTGAATCTGCTGATCGCCCTTGACGCACTGCTGGAGGAGGGCAGCGTGACGGCTGCCGCAAGCCGCCTGCACGTATCGGTCCCAGCCATGAGCCGCACGCTGGGCCGCATCCGAAGGGCCACCGGAGACCAGATCATGGTGCGCACCGGCCGCACCATGACGCCCACGCCCCGAGCCCTGGCTTTGCGGGAATCGGTGCACGACCTCGTACAACAGGCCCACCAACTGCTCTCCCCGCACACCGAGGTCGATCCGGCCACCCTGACACGCACCTTCATCCTGAAATGGCACGACGCGCTGGCCGCCGCCGCCGGCCCCGCACTGCAGCAGTCGACGCGAAGAGAAGCCCCCGGAACCCGGCTGCGCTTTCTCGCCGAGGCCAGCAACGACATCCAAGATCCACGGCGCGGGGACATCGACCTGGAAGCCGGGTCCAGCAAGCCCTCCACCCCCGAGATCCGGTACGAGATCGTCGGCCACGACCGGCTGATCCTCGCCCTGCGTCCCGAACACCCGCTGGTGCACAGCGAGATGACACTGGCCGACTACGCAGCGGCCGAACACATCACGGTCTCGCGGCGCGGGCGCCTTGGGGACCCCATCGACGACGAACTGAAAGCTCACGGCCTACACCGTCAGATCGTCGCCGCCACCCCCACCAATGCCACCGCACTGCGGTTCATCAGCCATAACGACCTGCTCGTGGCCGTCCCTGAAACCGTCAGCCGCCCTGACCTGGACGCTCTCGGCCTGTACACCCGGCCCCTGCCACTGGCCGTGCCCGACATTCCGATCTATCTCGCCTGGCATCAGCGGTACGACAACGACCCCGCACATGCCTGGCTCCGTGACCAGGCTCGTACGGCGCTACGTCACGCATGCTGCGCATCAGCCTCCGTGTGAGGTACTGAGAACTCCCGCCGCACCGCGATGCGGCCTTCGCCGGCCCGCAGGTGCATCCCCGCCCGGCCTGCGGCGGCGAATTCACTGCAAACCCCCGCCTTCGGCAGGTCTACTGTTCACCGGACTGTCGGCGCGAGGCGGAGAAGCAGCGCGATCGTCACCGCGAGGAGGAACGCGCCCGCCGTCTCGGCGAGGTGCAGGCGCCGCCCGCACTGCCTGACCTTCCACCACCACCCAGATCCACACCACGATCAGGCCCCCGACCGGCCGTCCCCGAGCGCGACCCTCTGGAGTCGACCGACACCCGGAACTATCCGCACTGCCAGCAGCCGGTCACCATCGTGGCCCTGCTGGCCACCCCGGAAGCCGACCGCCCTGCCATGCCCACCGGGTCCTGATGTCATCCCGCTGCGGAGGACTCCCTGAACAATACGGCCTGAACATTACTGGTCATCGGGCCGGGGGGCCTTCGGCCGCCAGGCCCTCGCCGTCAGGTCACCAGCCGAAACCGCTGGATGCCAGGTCTCGCCAGCTGCACCTGGCGGCGCACCACCTCGTCACGGGCGGCGGGCCCGATTCTCGGTCCCGAAGTGCGGCGGCCGTCGGGCGCCTCGATCACGGCCGGCCGGGTCACGGCTCGCAATGCAGCCCAGATCAGCCGGGTCTGTTCAGTGAGGGTCTGATGCATTTCCGGTCCGACTTCGGGTTCGAACCACCGCACTGCGAGTCGCCCGCTCTCGAAGAACTCGCCCCGCTCGTCCGTCCTGAGCCGTGAACGGAGCAGCTGGACAATTGCCGCTGTCGGTGGTCCGACAGGCGTGAGGACACCCACAGCGGAAATGATCCCAGGTGGCAGGGATGCGCCTGCCGGGAGGCTGAGAAACGTCTGCGTGCCTCCACAGCCCAACGCGGAATCGATCGAGTCATGCAAGTGCACCTGATGCAATCCAGGAGGCCCTGGGTGACTGCAGTGCCATCCGGTTGAGGGAAGCACCTCGGCAATTCGCTGCCCCAGAAGCACTTCATCGGCAGGCGTCAGCCATGTGTCCGTCGTCTTCGTGCGAGATCCCGCGATGGCCATGAGGCCAGAATGCCAGTGCCCTCCGCATGCCCTGCAGTCGCGCCCAGCTCCCCACATTTCCCACACCGTTCAACGGTCAAGTAAGTGGGGCGAGGAGCATCGCTGGCCGTTTGATTCAAGAATCGCCATCAACGTGGACACGGCAGGCGTGGCGGGCGGTGGGGCGCGGGCGTCGATGGTGGCGGTCTGCTCGCTGGAGAACGATCCCGTGCTCAAGCGAACTGGGAGTACGGACCACCACCAACCCGATCCAGCTCGCCCTGTGGGCCGGGTCGGGGCCCGTCATCTTCGCCGCCTATGCCTCACTAGTGACCTGGTTTTGAGGTCGTAGGTCGCCACGTGAGGTATCTGCTGTTTCAGGTTGTGGTGTTCGCCTGCGGCGGGCCACGCGTTCGCGCTG
>NZ_JBVHZJ010000111.1:0-8081 GCF_055574655.1 Streptomyces sp. NPDC029956
GCGTACGAGCCGGCCAGCGCACGCACCGAGAGCTCGTCGGCCGCGTCCACACGCACCAGATACGACTCCTGCCCCACCACCTCACGAACAGGAACCGCAGGGGCCTCCTCCAGGATCACGTGGGCGTTCACCCCACCCATCCCGAACGCACTCACCGCACCCCGACGCCGACCACCCGACGGACGCGGCCACTCCGACACCCGATCCGCGAGAAAGAACGGCGTCCCCTCGAAACGAATGTGATCATTCGGCCGCACCACATGCAACGACGGCGGAACCACACCCCGCTCCATCGACAACAACACCTTCACCACACCGGCAAGACCCGCAGCCGGCTCCAAATGCCCCACATTCCCCTTCAACGAACCAAGCGCACAGAACTGCGAACGACCCGTCACCGCCCGCCACGCACGCGTCAAACCCTCCACCTCGATCGGATCACCCAGACTCGTCCCCGTCCCATGCGCCTCCACCAGACCGATCGACTCCACCGACACACCCGCATCCACCAACGCAGCCGAGATGACCTCCGCCTGGGCGCGCGGGCTCGGTGCCGAGTACCGGGTGGTGCGGCCGCCGTGGTTCACGGCAGCGCCCTTGACGATGCCCCGGATCCGGTCGCCGTCGCGCAGCGCGTCGTCGCAGCGCCGCAGCACCACGGCCACAGCGCCCTCACCGGGGACGAAACCGTCGGCGGTGCTGTCGAAGGCACGGCTGCGGTGGCGCGGGGAGAGGGCCATCATGTCGCCCATCGACCGGAAGTACTCCGGGCTGATGCCGGCGTGCACGGCCCCGATGACCGCCGTGTCGATGTCGCCGGAGCGCAGATGCTGGAGCGCGGAGTGCAGGGCTACCAGCGAGGACGAGCAGAGGGTGTTGACGACCGTGCTGGGACCGCGCCAGTCCATCAGGTAGGAGAGCCGGTTGGCGATCATCGCCTCCAGGCCCAGGCCTCGTCCCTCGGGCACGCCGTGGCGGAAGCGCTCCTCGTGGTAGTGGTCGTGACTGTAGGCGATCCACAGCCCGGTGCGGTCCTCGCCGACACGGGCGCCGCCGCGTCCGCCGTCCTCCAGGGCCTCCCAGATCGTCTCGTAGACGATGCGGGCCTGCGGGTCGATCAACGGCGCCTCGCGGGCGGATATCCGGAAGGGCGCCGGGTCGAACTCGTCGACCCGGTCGAGGAACGAGGCGTGCGGGAGGGGCCCGGCGGCGTCACCTCGACGGCTTTCGGGCAGCGGTCCGACCGTGTCGCGGCCCTCGGCGAGCAGCTCGGCGAAGGCCGTCAGCGTCGTGGCCGTGGGCAGCCTGACCGCAGCGCCCACGACCGCTATGTCACGCGGCCGGGCCGCACGGGCGTCGCCGCCGGGCGCGGACTCGTCGGCTGCGCGGGGCCTGGGGACGGCGGTGACGCGCGCCCCCGGGGCGGGTGGCTGCGGCGGCTCCGACCGGGGCGCCGGCGGAACCACCGGAGGTGCCCCGGCGGCCGGGTGCTCCGGAGCCGCGGGAACCGATGGGGCCACGGGGTGGGGCTGGGCTTCCGGTACGTCAGGAGCAGCCGGGGCAGGCACGGCATCCGTCGTCGGCGGGGCCGCCGAGGTCGAAGGGCTCGGGAGCCGGTCGACGAGTTCCGGTGCGTCCTCCGTCAGGAAGTCCGCGAACTGCCGGGGCGTCGCGTACTCGAAGAAGACCGTCGGGTACAGGGACAGGTCGTGTTCCCGGGAGATGCGCTCGCTCAGCGCCACCAGGCCGACGGAGTCGAAACCGGCGGAGAGGAACTCGGTGTCGGCGTGCTCCTCGGACGTGCCCGTCAGTGCCAGGAACCAGGCCAGCGCCCGCGCGGACGGCGAACCGACGGCGGCGGCGAAGGCGGGGTCGGCGGCAGGGGCGGGGGCGGCCTGGAACGCCGGGGCGATCGGCATGGCGTCGGGTGCCGGACCGGCGGCGCCCTCGGACACGGCACCGGCCACAGGGGCAGGCTCGACCGGACTCGACTCGGCGGCAGCGGGTACGGGCTCGGCGGCCGGGGTGGCCGGGACCGCCCGCACGGCGGCCTGGTCCGGAGCGGGGGGAGGGACGGGAGCGGGTCCGGTCGTGGTGTCCTCGCGGAACGCCAGCGCCGGGACGCGCTTGGACGACATGTCTCCGAAGACCAGCAGCGGCGTGCCCGACTCGTCGGTGACGGTCTGGGTGACCCGGCACGCCTCGTCGTTCCAGAAGGCGATCTCGGTACGGACGTACGCGGCGTCGTCCAGCGGGCCCAGGACGTCGAGCCGGCCCACGGACAGCGGGATGAACGCGGATGCGCCCGCGGTGCCGAAGACCGGGTTGGCCGGGTCGATGGCCGCCACGGTCACGCTGTCCAGGAGGCCCGGGAAGAGCTGGACGCCGGGCGGGTTCAGCTCCCGCTGCCGGGGGCCCTCGATCCGGGCGAGGGTGCCGCCGTCCGGCAGGCTCGCCACCCAGGAGATGTTCCGGTAGTAGCGCCCGTGGTGGTAGCCGATCCGCCGCAGCCACCGGTACAGGCCGGAGCCCGCGTGGACGGCGGAGCCGGCGCACTCGGCCAGCAGGGAGCCGACCGGGAGGCGGGGCGCCGGCTCGGCACGGGTGGCGAGGCGGCCGGTGACCAAGACGTCGCCGGTCTCCCCGTCCTCGACCCGGAACCGCCCGTCCCCGTCGACCCGGCCGACCACCCGCCGGGCCCCCGCGGGAATGAGGGGGCGGTGAAAGAGGACGTCCAGCGCGCCGTGGAACGGTGCGCCGCGCAGGGCGGCTCCCTCGCGCAGGAAGTCGAACCAGGCCACGCCCGGGAGCATCAGCGTGCGGTACACGGAGTGCTGCGCGATGGGCACCTCTCCCGGGCCGAACACCCGGGCGTACGTGTATCCGGCGGGCCCGCCGTCGGCCACCAGCTCGGCGGGCGAGCCGGGTTCGGCGGACCGGAGCGGCTCGGCGAGGTTCAGGGCGCGTCCGCGCGGCTGGGCGACCGGCAGCAGGCGCTTGCTCCAGGCGGCGCCGGTGGTCTTCTGGAACGCGGCCCAGTCGATGTCGCGTCCAGCCTCGAACAGTTCGGCGGCGACGGCCGCCAGTACGGCTGCGGCGGTCCGCTCGTCGTGAGCCCCGGCCAGGCGCGCGCCGACGTCGCGGCCGGCGGCGCCCTGGTGCCCGGCGTCGCCGGCCTGGTCGCCGTCGCGCCGCAGGACGTCGCCGAGCGCCTGCTCCAGCGCCAGGCTCCCCCGTACGAAGTCGGCGACCGCCTCCCAGCCGGGAGGAAGGTCGACGGCACCGCCGGGCACGCCCAGGTCGCGCAGCACGATGGCGAGGGCGATGCCGGAGAGGATGCGGAGCAGTTCGCCGGAGAACGCGGCGAGCGGGGTGCCGGTGGCCGTCTCGAATCGGCGTACGACGTCGTGCACGGCGGGGGTGGAGCGGTCGAGGGCCGTGAGCCACGCGGGCGGCCCTGCGGCGGCCTCGGGACGTACCGAGGCGGTCGCGCGGGGCGTGCCGGCGCCGGCGGCACCGGTGGCCCCCGGGGCTCCGGCGAAGCCGGGGGTGAGGAGCCTGGCGCGCAGGGCGGCCGTCAGCTCGTCCGCGTCCTCGCCGACGACGGCCAGCCGCGCAGCGCGGTGCGGCCGGGCGAGCCGGGCGGTGGCGCACACGTCGGCCAGTTCCTCGGGCCGGCCCCGGAGGGCGGGCAGGAACTCCACCCACTGGGCGCACAGTTCGCGCAGGCCGTAGGCGGTGTCGGCCGAGAGCGTCAGGACGTGGACGGGCTGCCTGGCCCCGGCCGGAGCCGTCCCGGTCCGGCGGGCCGGGGCCGGGACCGCCTCGGCCACGACGTGCGCGTTGGTGCCGCCGAAGCCGAAGCCGCTCACTGCGGCCCGGCGGACCGGCACTTCGGGCCAGGGCCGGGTGGCCTCGGGCAGGTGGAAGGGGCTGTCGTCCAGGTTGAGGCGGGGGTTGGGGGACTCGACGGCCACGGCCGGCACGGTGCCTTCCCGCAGCGAGACGATGATCTTCGCGAGGCCGGCGAGCCCGGAGGCCGAGTGGAGGTGGCCGATCCGGCGCTTGACCGAGCCGAGCGCGACCGAGTTGCGCGGGACGCCGTGGCGCCCGAACACCTCGGTGAGCGCCCGCACCTCGATGGGGTCGCCGATGGCGGTGCCGGTGCCGTGCGCCTCGACGTACTGCACGGTCGCCGGGTCGACGGTCCGGTAGACCTTGTCGAGCAGCTCGATCTGGGCTTCCAGGTTGGGTGTGGTGACGCCCATGGTGCGACCGTCGTTGTTGACCGCGACCCCGCTGATGGCGCCGAGGACCAGGTCGCCGTCGCGCAGCGCCGCCGCCATCGGCTTCAGCACCAGGGCTGCGGCTCCTTCGCCGGGGACGTAGCCGTTGGCCCGGCGGTCGAAGGTGTGGCAGAGCCCGTCCGGTGACAGCGCCCCGGTGCGGGAGAGGAGGACGAAGGTCAGCGGGTCGATCAGGAGGTCCACCGCGCCGACCAGGGCGAGTTCGCAGCTTCCCGAGGCGAGGCTCTGGCAGGCGAGCCAGACCGCCGAGAGCGACGAGGAGCAGGCCGTGTCGACGACGAGGCTGGGGCCCGCGAGGTCGAAGCGGTCGGACAGCCAGGCCGCCATGAAGTTCTGCGACCGCCCCCACAGGGCGGCCGGGCCGGGACCGGCGGCGCCCGCCGGGGCGGGCACCGCGGGGTCCGGAAGGCCGGGGGCGACCGTGCCGCGGCCCCGGTCGAAACCGTAGGAGTTCATCCGGGCGCCGATGAACACGCCCGCGTCGAGCCTGCGGCGCGCGCCCCGGTAGCCGGAGTCCTCCAGTGCCCGGGCGCCGACCTCCAGCATGACCCGCTGCTGCGGGTCGAGGAGGACGGCGTCCTCGGCGGTCATGCCGAAGGCCTCGTGGTCGAAGGAGAACGGGTCGACCAGGAACGCGCCCCGGTGGTGGGTGCCGCGGTGCGGCGCCTCGCCGAGGTACAGCCGGCGGGCCCACCGGCTCGGCGGGACCTCGCCGACCTCGACCTCTTCGCCTCCCAGCATGGCCGTCAGGTCGTCCACGTCCTCGGCGCCCGGGAGCCTCGTCGCGAGGCCGATGACGGCGATGCGGGTGTCGAGCTCGCTCACAGTTGTCCTTTCGTTCGGCTCGCCGGTCATGCCTGGACCACCCCGCGCCCGCCGTCGTGGTCGAGCAGGGGGCGCAGCAGCGCGCTCAGGGTGGAGCCGGTGGCACCTGTGTGGTCGGGCGCGGTGGCGGCCGGAGGCACCGGGATGGCGGCGGGTGCGGCCAGGTCGGCGAGTTCGGCCGCGATGTCGTCGGCCGTACGGGCCCGCATCAGGAGCGACGGGTCGACGGTCAGGCCGCCCCGTTCGAGGGCGGTGGCCAGTTCCGCGATCATCAGGGAGTCCAGGCCGAGCCCCTGGAGGGGCCGGTCGCCGGGGTCCTCCCCCAGCACCTGGAGGAAGGCGTCCCGGACGCGGGCGCGCATCGCGGTGGTGTCCCGCCGCGTGCCCGCCGGCTCCGGCCCGGCCCCGGCGGGGCCCTCGGCACGGGCGACCGGGGCGGCCGGTACCGCCGGAGTGGCCGGGGTGGTGGGGGCCGGTGCCGCGATGGTCGCGCCCACCGTCCCCGCCGGGGCGGACGCGGTGCCGGGGAAGACGACGGCGCCGCCCGACCGCAGGTGGTCGATGAAGGCGTCGAGCGCTTCCTCGGCACCGACCGCGTGCGCGGCGGAGAAGGTGTCGTCGGCCTTCATCCCGATGCCCGTCCAGTTGGGCCAGGCGTGCGCGGTGACCGCGGTGACCTCGTCGTCCTCCCTTTCGGCGAGCGCCAGTTGGAAGGCGTTGGCGAGGCTGTAGTCGACCAGTCCGCGGCCTGCCAGCGGCTGGGTGCCGGCGATCGAGGAGACGAGGACGGCGAAGTCGGCGCGCTGTTCCTTGGCCAGGCGGACGACGTGCAGCGAGCCGGCCACCTTGGGCGCGAGCACCTTCTCGGCGGCGCTCCAGGGGCGGCGGTGCATCGCCCCGAAGGGGTTGACCCCGCCGGAGGCGTGCACGACGCCGACCAGCCGGCCCCAGCGCCGGCCGAGTCGGTCCGCGACGGCGGCGAGGGCCGTCGGGTCGGAGACGTCGCAGGGCGTGTACTCGACCTCGGCGCCGCCGCCCGCCAGCTCCCGCAGCGACTGCTCGCGGGTGGCGTCGAGGGCCGACCTGCCGACGACGGCGACGCGCCGGGCGCCCCGTGCGATGAGGCGTTCGGTCAGTCGCAGTCCGACGGCTCCGAGTCCCCCGGTGACCAGGCAGTAGCCCTCGGCCGGGAGGACGTACGGAGGGCCGGGCCGGGCGGGCACGGTCTCCGGCACGTACCGGGCGCCCTGCCGGTAGGCGGCGACGGTGGTCCCCGCGTCGTCGGCGTCGGCCTCCGGGGCGCCGGACACCAGTGCGGCGATCTCGGCGGCCAGGTGGGCGGCCTGGTCGGCGGCCGGATCGGCGGGGTCCAGGTGGACGACGGCGGTGGGCCGGCGCCCTTCCGCGCCTGCGGCCCGGACGGCCGTGGCGGCCGCGGCCCGGACCGGGTCGGGACCGGCGGCGCCCTGCGCGCCGTGACCTGTCCGGGCGGCGGAGTGCAGGTCCGTCCCGCCGAACGAGGCCCAGAGGACACCGGCCCGCTGCGGCAGCGTCCTCATGAGATCGCCCAACTCAGCCCAGAGGGAGCCGAGTTCGGTCGGGTCCGCGTGCCGGCTGTCCCGGGCTCCGACCACGACGGCGGCGTCGGCCGGCGCGCCGGGCGCGACGACGGTCACTCCCCGGTCCCGCAGGAGCCCGGTCAGAGCCTGCCCGAGGGCGGGGTCCGCTGCGGCCACGCTCACCGTCGCCGGTCCGGCCGAAGGGGCCCGGGACAGGTCACGGGCGCGCCACTGGACGCGTACGGCCGGTGTGCCCGGCCGCCCGTCCCGCGCCGGACTCCCGGCCTGCCCGGTGGGGTCGGCCTCCTCGGGCATGCGCCAGAACGGGGACCCGGCGAACGGGTAGGTGGGCAGATCCGTGACGCGCGCCCCCGCGGGAGACAGCCCGGACCAGTCGATGTGCGCGTATCCGGCGGTGGCCAGCTCCGCCGCGTGGGCCGGGTGGCCGGGGGCGGCGGTCGTCCCGCTCAGGGCCGCCGCCGCGTCGGCGGTGAGGTCGATGTCGACGCGGGCGACGGGATGCGTCCCGTCCGCGACCGCGCGGAGCGCCGCCGCGAGGTCCGCCGCCGAGCGTCCGTGCACGCCGGTCTGGTACTCCAGCGGGGAGCGGCCGGTGTTGGCCGTGTGGCACAGGTCGGCTGTCTCGGCGGAGTCGCGCGCCGTGTCGAAGCGAGCGGCGTACGCGGCGGCCAGCTTCCGTACGGCCGTCTCGTCCGCACCGGTGACGCGGACCGCGAACGACTCCGGGGCGGGTACGTCCCAGACCGGGACCTCGGGGGCCTCCTCCAGGATCACGTGGGCGTTCACCCCACCCATCCCGAACGCACTCACCGCACCCCGACGCCGACCACCCGACGGACGCGGCCACTCCGACACCCGATCCGCGAGAAAGAACGGCGTCCCCTCGAAACGAATGTGATCATTCGGCCGCACCACATGCAACGACGGCGGAACCACACCCCGCTCCATCGACAACAACACCTTCACCACACCGGCAAGACCCGCAGCCGGCTCCAAATGCCCCACATTCCCCTTCAACGAACCAAGCGCACAGAACTGCGAACGACCCGTCACCGCCCGCCACGCACGCGTCAAACCCTCCACCTCGATCGGATCACCCAGACTCGTCCCCGTCCCATGCGCCTCCACCAGACCGATCGACTCCACCGACACACCCGCATCCACCAACGCAGCCGAAACAACCGCCTGCTGCGCCGCACTGCTCGGCACCGTCAACCCACTCGTACGACCCCCGTGATTCACCGCCGAACCCTTCACCACACCCCGCACCCGGTCACCATCACGCAGAGCCGCCCGCAACGGCTTCAACACCACCGTCACCACCCCCTCACCCGGCACGAACCCATCCGCACCCGAATCGAACGGCCGC
>NZ_JBVHZJ010000112.1:0-7943 GCF_055574655.1 Streptomyces sp. NPDC029956
GGCCTCTATCTGGTCTCGACGAAGGGGGCGGGGGCGGTCCTCCCTTGCAGGGGCCCCGGGGGGAAAACAAAGGGGGGCCCCCCCCCCCCCCCCCCCCCCCCCCCCCCGCCCTCGTTCGTACAGCCGTGCGGCCTAGCTGAACGAGTCGCCGCAGGCGCAGGAGCCCGTGGCGTTCGGGTTGTCGATGGTGAAGCCCTGCTTCTCGATGGTGTCGACGAAGTCGATCGAGGCGCCGCCCAGGTACGGGGCGCTCATGCGGTCGGTGACGACCTTGACGCCGTCGAAGTCCTTCACGACATCGCCGTCGAGCGAACGCTCGTCGAAGAACAGCTGGTAACGCAGGCCGGAGCAGCCGCCGGGCTGAACGGCGACGCGCAGGGCCAGGTCCTCGCGACCTTCCTGCTCGAGGAGGCCCTTGACCTTGGCCGCGGCGGCGTCGGACAGGAGGATGCCGTCGCTGACAGTGGTCTTCTCGTCCGATACGGACATCTGCTTCTCTCCCGGTGTGTACGGAGACTGCTTGCCGACGGTTGCAACCGACGGTGCCCCGGATTCATTCCGGGCCGTGTGGGTCTTTCTCTCTTCATGCTCGCACACCCTGCCCAACTGCGGGGACGAGGAAGTCCGGCGATGGCGACCGCGAATTCGTCACATCGACACTATGGACATCGTCAACGTGACGTGAAGCGGTTATGATAGATAGCGTCATTTCGACGAAAAGGTTCCCCGAAGAAAGGGTGCGTGACGTGACCACGGCCCAAGCCCGTCATGATCTCGACGTCCAGCCGTCGCCGCTCGCCCTGCTTCTGCTCGGTCGCGAGGCCGACCCGAAGAGCGAGCGCGGCGTGGAGTGCCCCGGCGACCTGCCGTCGCCCTCCGACCCTGACCTGGTGGAGCGCGCCCGCGCGGCCAAGGAGAAGCTCGGGGACAAGGTCTTCGTGCTCGGCCACCACTACCAGCGCGACGAGGTCATCCAGTTCGCCGACGTCACCGGCGACTCCTTCAAGCTCGCGCGTGACGCCGCGGCCAAGCCGGAGGCCGAGTACATCGTCTTCTGCGGTGTGCACTTCATGGCGGAGTCGGCCGACATCCTGACCGGCGACGAGCAGAAGGTCGTCCTGCCCGACCTCGCGGCCGGCTGTTCGATGGCCGACATGGCCACCGCCGAGCAGGTCGCCGAGTGCTGGGACGTGCTGACCGAGGCCGGCGTCGCCGACCAGGTCGTGCCCGTCTCGTACATGAACTCCTCGGCCGACATCAAGGCCTTCACCGGCAAGCACGGGGGCACGATCTGCACCTCGTCCAACGCCGAGCGCGCCCTGGACTGGGCCTTCGGGCAGGGGGAGCCCGGCACGACGAAGGTGCTGTTCCTGCCGGACCAGCACCTGGGCCGCAACACGGCCGTGCGCGACATGGGCATGTCCCTCGACGACTGCGTCCTGTACAACCCGCACAAGCCGAACGGCGGGCTCACCGTCGAGGAGCTGCGCGCCGCCAAGATGATCCTGTGGCGGGGTCACTGCTCGGTGCACGGCCGCTTCTCGCTGGACTCGGTCAACGACGTCCGCGAGCGCATCCCGGGCGTGAACGTGCTCGTGCACCCCGAGTGCCGGCACGAGGTCGTCGCCGCCGCGGACTACGTGGGCTCGACCGAGTACATCATCAACACCCTGGAGGCGGCCCCGGCCGGTTCCAAGTGGGCGATCGGCACGGAGCTGAACCTGGTCCGCCGCCTGGCGAACCGGTTCGCCGACCAGGACAAGGAGATCGTCTTCCTCGACAAGACGGTCTGCTTCTGCTCGACGATGAACCGCATCGACCTGCCGCACCTGGTGTGGACCCTGGAGTCGCTGGCCGAGGGCAACCTCGTCAACCAGATCCAGGTCGACAAGGAGACCGAGAGCTTCGCGAAGCTCGCGCTGGAGCGGATGCTCGCTCTGCCGTAACGGTTCTCCCCCGAGATGCGCCCGAAGGGCGCCCCGCGATGTGCGGGGCGCCCTTCGGCGTACACGAGCTGCCTAGCGGTCCAGCAGGGCCGCGTCCGTGTCGGAGTTCGCCTGCGTCGGCTGCTCCGGGATCTCCGTGCCCTTCTTCGCCGCCTTCTTCTTCGCACGGCGCTCCTTGCGGAGCTCCACCATCGCGTAGAGCGTCGGGACGAGGAGCAGTGTCAGCAGCGTCGACGTGATCAGACCGCCGATCACCACCACGGCCAGCGGCTGGGCGATGAAGCCGCCCTCGCCGGTGATGCCGAGCGCCATCGGCAGCAGGGCGAAGATCGTCGCCAGAGCGGTCATCAGGATCGGGCGGAGCCGGTGCCGGCCGCCCTCGATCACCGCTTCGACGACGCCCAGGCCCTGCGCCCGGTACTGGTTGATCAGGTCGATCAGGACGATGGCGTTGGTGACGACGATGCCGATGAGCATCAGCATGCCGATCATCGCCGGGACGCCCATCGCGGTGTCGGTGACCACGAGGAGACCGATCGCACCGGTCGCCGCGAACGGGATCGAGACCAGCAGGATCAGCGGCTGGATCAGCGACCGGAAGGTCGCGACGAGCAGCATGAAGACGATCGCGATGGCCGCGAGCATCGCCAGGAACAGGTTGAGGAAGGCCTCGGACTGGTCCTCGGAGACACCGCCGATGCTCGCGGTGGCGCCCTCGGGCAGGTCGAGCGCGTCGATCTTCTGCTGCAGGGTGGCGCTCACCGCGCCGGTGTTGTCGCCGACCGGCTTGGCCGTGATCGTCGCGGCGCGTGCGCCGTCGATCCGGGTCATGGACACCGGGCCGGGGACGAGCTCGACGGTGGCGATGTCGCCCAGCTTCACCGGGCCGAGGGGCAGCGCCCTGAGACCGGCCAGAGTGGTGACCGGCTTGGCCGAGGTGATGAGGACGTCCCGCTCGCTGTCGTCGAGGATCGCCTTGGCAGTCGGGGTGCCCCGGACGGCCTGTCCGACGACCATGCCGAGCGAGGCGGAGTCGAAGCCCGCGTCGGCCGCGGCGGGCTTCGCCTTGACCGAGATGCGCGGGACGGACTGCGAGAGGTCGCTCTGGACGTCGGTGACGTCCTTGATGTCGGCGATCGCGGCCCGGACCTGCTCGGAGGCCTTCTCCAGGACCTCGGCGTCGGCGGCCTTGACGACCACGCTCAGGTCCTGGCTGCCGAAGCCGTCACCGGCCGCGATCTTGGTGTCGCCGACGCCGTCGAGGGAGGCGAGGCCCTTCTCGATGGCGTCACGGGTCTTCTCGAACGAGGCGGACTCCTCCAGGCTGACCTGGTAGGTCGCCTGGTTGGTGCCGGTGCCGCCGCCGAAGGCCGCCATGAAGCCGGACGAGCCGACGTTGACCTGGTAGTCCTTGACGCCGTCGATGTCCGCGAGGACCTTCTCGATCTTCTTCGCGGCCGCGTCGGAGGCGTCGAGGGCGGTGCCGGGCGCCAGCTCCTGCTGGATGCTGAGCACCTCCTGCTCGCCCTGGTCGAAGAAGTTCGTCTTCAGGAGCGGGGCCATGCCGAAGGTGACGATCAGGACGACGAACGCGATGGCGAGGCTGGTCAGCCGGCGCCGGGTCGCGAACTTCAGGACCGGCACGTACAGGCGCTGGAGGCGGCTCTTCTCCTCCTTCTCCTCGGCCAGTCTGCGGGCCTCCGCCAGGTCCTCCGAGGTGCCCTTGGGGGCGCGCAGGAACCAGTACGAGAGGACCGGGACGACCGTCAGGGAGACGAGCAGCGAGGCCAGCAGGGCCGCCGTGACCGTCAGCGAGAACGAGCCGAACAGCTCGCCGATCATGCCGCCGGTCAGACCGATCGGCAGGAAGACGGCGACGGTCGTGAGCGTCGAGGAGGTGACGGCGCCCGCCACCTCGCGGACCGCGGTGAGGATGGCGGCCTGCCGCTCCTCGCCGTAGCCGAGGTGCCGCTTGATGTTCTCCAGGACCACGATCGAGTCGTCGACGACCCGGCCGATGGCGATGGTGAGCGCGCCCAGCGTCAGCATGTTGAGCGAGAGGTCGCGGGTCCACAGCACGATGAGCGCGAGGACGACCGAGAGCGGGATGGAGACCGCGGTGACCAGGGTGGAGCGGATCGACGCGAGGAAGACCAGGATCACCAGGACGGCCATGACGAGGCCGAGGGCGCCCTCGGTGGTCAGGCCGGAGACGGCCTTGGCGACGGCCGGGCCCTGGTCGGAGACCACGGTCAGCTCGGCGCCCGCGCCGAGGTCGGCGCGGAGCTCGGGCAGCTTCTCCTTGACCGCGTCGGAGATGGCGACGGCGCTGCCGTCCTTGTCCATGGTGGCCATGACGGCGAGGCTGGGCTTGCCGTTGGTCCGGGTGAGGGAGACGCGCGGCGCCTCCTCCTGGCGGACGGTGGCCACGTCACCGAGGCGGACCGCCTTGCCCTTGCCGGGGGTGGCCGCCGGGATGCGGAGGTCCTCGATCTGCTTCAGCGAGGTGAAGCCGCCGCCGACCTGGATGGTGCGGCTCTTGCCCGTCTCGGAGAAGGAGCCGGCCGGGAGGGTGCCGCCGCCGGAGCGGAGGGCCTCACCGAGCTTCATGCTCGTGAGACCGGCCGCGGCGAGCTTGCGGTCGTCCGGGGTGACGGAGACCTGGAGGTCCTGGACGCCGGTGACGGAGACCTGGCCGACGCCCTCGA
This sequence comes from Streptomyces sp. NPDC029956, assembly GCF_055574655.1. Taxonomy (NCBI): domain Bacteria; kingdom Bacillati; phylum Actinomycetota; class Actinomycetes; order Kitasatosporales; family Streptomycetaceae; genus Streptomyces; species Streptomyces sp. NPDC029956. Next base: position 4,655 of record NZ_JBVHZJ010000112.1, read on the forward strand.
TGCCTTCGAGGGCGGGCACGACGGTGCGGTCCAGCAGGTCGGCGAGCGCCTGCGGGTCCTGGTCGGAGGCGGCGGCGAGGACGACGGTCGGGATGTCGTCCGTGGAGCCGGCCACGACCTGCGGGTCGACCGTGTCGGGCAGTTCGGCGCGGGCGCGGTTGACGGCCTGCTGGACGTCGGCGACGAGCTGCTTCGTCGACTCGTCGCCGTAGTCGAAGGAGGCCATGACGAGCGCCATGCCCTCGGAGGCCGTGGAGGTGACCGACTTCAGGCCGTCGACGGCCTTGAGGTTGTTCTCCAGGGGCTCGACGACCTGCTTCTCGACCACATCGGGAGAGGCACCCTGGTAGGGGGCGAGGACCGAGACCATCGGGAGCTCGATCGAGGGGAACAGCTGCTGCTTCAGCTGCGGTATCGCGATCGCCCCGAACACCAGGGCGACGATGGAGATCAGCCCGATCAGGGCCCTTTGCGCGAGGCTGAATCTGGACAGCCAGGACATGGGGTCTCTCTTCTGTGGCGTACTCGTCGACGGGCGGGAGCAGCCAAGACCCCGGACCGGATCCGCGGGATCCGCCGGAGGTGCCCCCGTCTATACGATCTGCCATCGAGGGCCGAAAGTCCTCGCCCCCCGGGTCCACATCCTTATCCCGCGCATACCGCGTCTGGAGTACGCCGGAGCCCCCGGTCACTCCACCCGTGGACGTACCAGTCCCGATTCGTAGGCGGTGACGACCAGCTGGGCCCGGTCGCGGGCGCCGAGCTTGGCCATGGCCCGGTTGACGTGCGTCTTCACGGTGAGCGGGCTGACGTCGAGCCGCTCGGCGATCTCGTCGTTGGAGAGACCGCCGGCGACGAGGACGAGGACCTCGCGCTCCCGGGCGGTGAGCGCGGCGAGCCGCTCGGTGCGGCCCCGGCCGCCCTCGCCCACGGCGTCCGCGCCGGGGCCCTGGGCGAGGAACGAGGCGATCAGGCCCTTGGTCGCGGCCGGGGAGAGCAGCGCCTCGCCGGCGTGGGCGATCCGGATCGCGCCGAGCAGCTCCTCGGGTTCGGCGCCCTTGCCGAGGAACCCGGAGGCCCCGGCGCGCAGCGACTGCACGACGTACTCGTCGACCTCGAAGGTGGTCAGCATGACGATCCGTACGTCGGCGAGCTCCGGATCCGCGCTGATCATGCGGGTGGCCGCGAGGCCGTCCGTGCCCGGCATCCGGATGTCCATCAGGACCACGTCGGCCCGCTCGGAGCGGGCCAGGGCGACGGCCTCGGCGCCGTCGGCGGCCTCGCCGACGACCTCCATGTCCGGTTCGGAGTTCACCAGGACCTTGAAGGCGCTGCGGAGCAGGGCCTGGTCGTCGGCCAGCAGTACCCGGATCGTCATGTGTCCTCCCCCGTACGGGACGTCACCGGCAGTATCGCCTGGACGCGGAACCCTCCGCCGTACCGGGGGGCCGCGGTCAGGGTGCCGCCGAGCGCGCCGACCCGCTCGCGCATGCCCAGCAGGCCGTGGCCGCCGTTGGGTACGGGATCGGGCGCGGGGGTGCACGTGCCGTTGTCGAGGACGGTGATCTCGACCGTGCGGCCCACCCGGACGACGCTCACCTCGGCCTCGGCGTCCGGGCCCGCGTGCTTGCGCACGTTGGTCAGCGCCTCCTGCACGATCCGGTACGCGGCCAGGTCGACGGTCGCGGGCAGTGGCCGCTCCCCGTCGGTCCGGGCCAGGGCGACCGGGAGCCCGGCGTTGCGGAAGCTGTCGAGCAGCCCGTCGAGGACGGCGAGGCCGGGGGCCGGCTCGGTGGGGGCCTCCGGGTCACCGGACTGGCGCAGCAGACCGACGGTGGCGCGCAGCTCGTCGAGCGCGGACCGGCTCGCGTCACGGACGTGCGCGAGGGCCTCCTTGGCCTGGTCGGGGCGCTTGTCCATGACGTGCGCGGCGACACCGGCCTGGACGTTCACCAGGGCGATGTGGTGGGCGACGACGTCGTGGAGGTCGCGGGCGATCCTCAGCCGCTCCTCCGCGACCCGGCGGCCCGCCTCCTCCTCGCGGGTGCGCTCGGCCCGCTCGGCGCGCTCCCTGATGGCGTCGATGAAGGCCCGGCGGCTGCGGACGGCGTCTCCCGCGGCGGCCGCCATGCCGGTCCAGGCGAAGAGGCCGACGTTCTCCTGGGCGTACCAGGGGGTGGGGCCGAAGGCCATCGCCGCGGCCGTCAGCACCGCCATGGTGACGAGGCCGACCTTCCAGGTGGTGGGCCGGTCGGTGCGGGCGGCGACCGTGTAGAGCGCGATGACGGCGCTCATGGAGACCGTGGCGGGCCGGGTGTCGTTGACCAGTTCCAGGAGACTGACCGCCACCGTGAAGCAGAGCACGTGGAAGGGGTGGCGGCGGCGCAGGATCAGGGCGCCGGCCGCCAGCACCATGAGGAACACGCTCGCCAGGCTGGGCACGCGGTCGCCGAAGGTCGGGCCGGTCGGGCTGCCGTGCGGGTCGGTGAAGGACCCGGCGATCATCGAGAGGAGCACGCCGAACGCAAGCGTCGCGTCGAAGGCGAGCGGGTGCGCGCGGAAACCGTCGCGGAGACGCGCGAAGAGGGTGCCGGTGGCGGGTCCGGTGGGGGTCACGGGGAACAACGGTACGGGGCGCGGGAGGGCGGCCGTGCCCGCTCCGGCGCGCCCCCGGCGGGAGACGCACGCGGTCCCGCCACCGGTAGGGGGTGGCGGCCCCGGCGGGAGACGCACGCGGTCCCGCCACCCCTAGGGGTGGCGGGACCGTCGTTCAGGGTCGTCAGCCGGGGATGAGGCCGTCGTCGGAGAGCATCTCCTTGACCTCGTCCAGGCCCGCGTCCGGAGCGGGGAGGATCAGCTCCGAGGGTTCGAGCGCCTCGTCCGGCAGTGGCGCACCGAGCCGCCGGACCGCTCCCAGGAGGGCGTTCAGCGTGCGCCGAAAGCCTTCCTCGTCCCCCGACTCCATCTCCTTCAGCAGCTCGTCGTCGAGTCTGTTCAGCTCGGCGAGGTGGCTGTCGGCCAGCTTCCACTGGCCCTCCCCCATGATCCGTACGATCATGACGCGTCCTGTTCTGTTCGCGGGCTGTCGCCTACGTGACGTCGCCGCTTCTCGGCTTCTCGAGAGCTACTTCTCGAAGCGCGGGTGGGACTGCGGCTGCTGCTGGGACGTGGCGTCCTGGGGGGGGGCCGCGCCGCCGCCCCCGCCCGCCCCCCTCTGCGCCGAAGGGCCACCAAACAGCCCCGCCCTCACCCCCCTCGGCTTCAGATCAACGTCCATACCTCCGGAGAA
>NZ_JBVHZJ010000113.1:0-7491 GCF_055574655.1 Streptomyces sp. NPDC029956
CTCCCGGCCTTCGGCGAGTGCTCGTAGGCCGGTGATGGCTTCTTCGGTGGTGGTGGCCAGGATTCCGGCGCGGACGTCGAAGTGGGTGCGGTGCATCGCGGCGGTGGTCGTGATCTCCGCGAGCGGGGTCTCGGGCCGGGCCTCGATCCAGTCCGCCCAGCGGGCGGCCTGCGCACGCAACGCAGCCTCACTACGACCCGACACCAGAAGAGGAAGTGAGTTCTCGGGGGCCGGGGACGGGGCCGACGTCACCTCCGCGGTCTCCGCGGCAGGTGCTTCCTCGATCACGACGTGCGCGTTGGTGCCACTGATGCCGAACGAGGAGATACCGGCCCGGCGGATGCGGTCGCCGCGCTTCCAGTCCTGGTTGTTCTGGAGGAGCTGGAGGCCGGTGTTGGTCCAGTCGATGTGGGGGCTGGGTTCGTCGGCGTGGAGGGTCTTGGGGAGCTGTTCGTGCTGGAGGGCGAGCACCATCTTGATGACGCCGGCGACGCCGGCCGCGGCCTGGGCGTGTCCGATGTTCGACTTCGACGAGCCGAGGTAGAGGGGCTGGTCGGTGTCGCGGGTGGGGCCGAAGACCTCGGCGAGCGCGCCGGCCTCGATGGGGTCGCCGAGGGTGGTGCCGGTGCCGTGCGCCTCGATGGCGTCGATGTCCGCCGGGGTGAGACGCGCGGCCGTCAGTGCGTCCTGGACGACCCGCTGCTGCGAGGGGCCGTTGGGGACCGTGAGGCCCTGGCTGCGGCCGTCCTGGTTGACCGCCGAGCCGCGGATGACGGCGAGGACCCGGTCGCCGTCGCGTTCGGCGTCGGAGAGGCGCTTGAGGAGGAGGATGCCGGCGCCTTCGGCCCAGCCGGCGCCGTCGGCGTCGGCTGAGAAGCTCTTGCAGCGGCCGTCCGCGGCCATGCCCATGAACTGGCTGGACTCGACGAACAGCGAGGGACCGGACATCACGGTGACGCCGCCGGCCAGCGCCTGTTCGCACTCGCCGTTGCGCAGGGCGGTCACCGCGGAGTGCATGGCGACCAGGGACGACGAGCAGGCCGTGTCGATGGTGACCGCGGGGCCCTGCAGCCCCAGCACGTAGGAGACGCGGCCGGAGATGACGCTGCTGGAGACTCCGGTGCCCTGGTAGCCGTCGAGGTACTCGTACCCGGTCTGCTCGTCCGCGTAGTCCGCGCGCATCGCGCCGAGGTAGACGCCCGTCCTGCTGCCGTTCAGGGTCTCCGGGCGGATACCGGCCCGCTCCAGGGCCTCCCACGCCATCTCCAGGACGATCCGCTGCTGCGGATCCATCGACTGCGCCTCACGCGGCGGAATGCCGAAGAACTCCGCGTCGAACCCTTCGACATCGGCGAGGAATCCGCCCTCGCGGGCGTAACTCTTGCCCGGGGACTGCGGAGTCGGGTCGTAGAGGTCGAGATCGTCCCAGCGGGCGGGAAGGCTCCCGATGGCGTCCCGGCCCTCGCTCAGGAGGGCCCAGTACTCCTCGGGATCGGCGACCTCGCCGGGGAAGCGACAGGCCATCGACACGATCGCGATCGGCTCCGTCCGCTGCTCCTCGAGCTCGGCGTTGCGCTGCTGCAACTGCAGCACTGCTGCCATGGCGCGGCGCAGGCGGTCCTCGTTCCCGGGCCTGTTCACATCCGTCATTCGACTCGACTCCGTCACTTTTTCCTACGGCGTGGCGTAGATACTGGAATGTCGATTCCCGAGCAGGGATCGGCGCGCTCGGCAAACGCAAGAGAGCCGCATCGCGAGGGCGATGCGGCTCGGAATGCGACTCTCTTGGATTCGTTCGGCGCTCAGAAGATCTCAAGGGTTCGGGCGGTGAATTCCCATCACGCGATACCCGAAAGACGGGGCGTCAGAATTTGGACACAGTACGCCCGCCGAAACAGTGTGACAGAGGGCGCGGCCCGTCGTCAACGCCTGCTGGGAGAGAAATCCCTGTTCTGTCGGGGTTTCGTGGTGTGCGATGTGTCTTTCGGGGCGCAGTTCGAGATTCGCTCAAGAAACGCTGGACAGTGGATTTCTTGAGCGATTCTCCAACGCTCAGATGTTGCCGTCGGCCCTGACTCTCATTCCGTCGACCATGCAGCCGAGGCCGAACGCGAAGTGGTCGTCCCATTCGCGGGTCTCGCCGGCCTTGAGGTTGGCCCGCATGCGAGGGTAGGCGTCCCCCAGCGCGTCCAGCATCGGCGGCAGCCACATGGCCTTGACGTCGTCGGGCTCGAGAGCGGACTCACGCATCTTCATGATCCACTTCACCTCGTCGGCGGCGAAACCGAGGACGAAGTTCACGAGGGTTCCCACGGCGCGGTAGGCGGAGGGAGGGCGGAACCCGCCCTTCTCGGCCAGGACGATGAGCGTCTCGAACATGGCCAGGGCGTTCGGGCCGACCATGGCGTAGCTCTGCGCGAGCTGGCTCATCCACGGGTGCTCCCGGATGATCCGCCGCAGGTCCTGTGCGATGTGCTCGACCTGCGAGCCCCACTCGGCGTCGGGCTTCACCGAGAGGTCCAGGTCACCGAGCGTCTCGTCCATCACGAACTCGAGGAGTGCGTCCTTCGTGGGGACGTGCCAGTAGAGGGACATCGCCGCCACGCCGACGTCTGCCGCCAGTCGCCTCATCGACAGAGCACCCAGCCCCTCCTGGTCGAGCAGCCGGATGGCCTTCGCGACGACCTGGCCGCGGCTCAGGGGGTTCTGTTCACTCGGTGGTCGGGGGGCCGCGCCGGAAAGCCAGATGCTGTCCAGACGCGGGGTCCCCTTGCTCTGCGTCATGACGGTCACGATACGCCCGAGTGCTCCGGGACCTGCTCCGACGTGGGCTGCGATGCCGGGGCGGCGGCCGGCGCCGCGTTCTTGCGGAGCAGCACCCAGGCGACCGCGCCCGCGGCGACGGCGGCGGCGGCGCCGAACTTCAGGCTCAGGGAGACGCCGGAGACGAACGCCTCGCGCACCTGCTCCACGACCTGTGCGGCATCGGCCTTCTGGGCCGCGATGCCCAGGGACTCGCCGACCGAGTTCTTCGCGTCGGCGGGGATGGCGGAGGGTACCTGCGAGGCGAACTGTGCGGCGGCGAGGCTGCCGAGCACGGCCACACCGAGGGCACTGCCGAGCTCCTGCATCGTGGAGTTGAGGCCGGAGGCCATGCCCGCGCGCTCCAGGGGGATGGCGCCCATCATCGCGTTGGAGGACGCGGGGAGTGCGATGCCCACACCGGCACCCATGAGGGCCAGGCCGACCAGCGGCAGCGCGAAGCTGGAGCCCGCGCCGACGAAGCTCAGGGCGATGAGTCCGAGGCCCATGACACCGAGGCCGGTGGCGAGCGTGGCGGGCGTGCCGATCTTGGCGCCGATCTTCGGGCTGAACGGCGTCAGCATGAGCAGCGCGACGGCCATGGGGACGACGCCCAGGCCGGCCTGGAGGGGGGTGTAGTCCAGGACGAACTGCAGGTACTGCGTGAAGAGGAACAGCGAACCGGCCATCGCGATGGAGGTCAGGGAGGCGCTGCCGACCGCGCCGCTGAACACCGGGTTGCGGAAGAGGCTCAGGTCCAGCATGGGGTCTTCGCAGGTGCGCTCCCAGTACACGAACCCGGCGAGGGCGCCGACGCCGACGGCCAGCGGAACCAGCACGTCGGCGGAGGACCAGCCGTGCTCGGGAACGGAGATGACGGCGTAGACGATGCCGACGGCCATCACGGTGGACAGCAGGACACCGGGCACATCGGGCTTGCGGACCTTGGGGTCCCGGGACTCGGGGATCAGGAAGACCATGGTGACCAGCGCGATCAGGCCCACCGGCACGTTGATCAGCAGTACCGAGCCCCACCAGAAGTGGTTGAGCAGGAGGCCGCCCATCACGGGGCCGAGTGCGATCGAGCCCGCGGCGACGCCGGTCCAGACCGCGATGGCCTTGGGGCGCTCCTTCTCGTCGAAGACCTGGAGCAGCACGGCGAGGGTGCTGGGCATCAGCAGCGCGGCTCCGATGCCCATGCCGATCCGGCTCAGGATGAGCTGTGTGGTGCTCTCGGACATCGACGCGATGAAGGAACCGAGGGTGAACAGCGCCACGCCGGTCAGGAGCGCCTTCTTGCGTCCGATGCGGTCGGAGAGCGAGCCCGTGGTCATCAGCAGGCCGGCCAGCACCAGGGTGTAGCTGTTCATCACCCACTGGATCGAGGACGTGCTCGCGTCCATCGACTCGGTCATCGACGGGATCGCCACCGTCAGGACGGTGTTGTCCAGCAGCACCAGCATCACTGCGAGACACAGGGCGCTGAGGATCCACCAGCGCTGCGGATGGGGCGGGGGTCCTGCCGCCTCGGGCGCCGTGCCCTCGGTCTGTACGTGCTCTGAGTTCGCAGCCATGGAAGCTCCCTTTGCAGCCTTCGTCTTACGCTGTAAGCTAGCACGGTACACTGTAAGGGGGTGAGGTTGGCTCCGCAATCTCGATAACCAAGTCTGGGCCGCCCCAAAGGTCATGTCGATACGGCTCGAGTCGTTCTCGAGTCACCTTCGAGTGAGATTCAGGAGAATCATGGGAAGTCATTCCTGGGGATCACCGAAAAGGGACATCAGAACGGCGAAAGTCAGCTGACACGGCCCCCGAACAATTCCCCTATCGCCTGGGAGGCATGGATGACCGCGGTACCCGAGAACAACGAGACGGCGCAGGACCCGAAGGAGAAGATGAGGCAGGCTCTCCAGCGGAAGGAACGCGCCCAGCAGGCGAAGGTGGCCCACGAGGAGGGCCGCCAGAAGATCAAGAGCATGAGCGGCCCGGTGGGCAACAAGAGGTTCTTCCGCCGTAAGACCGGGTGAACCGTCAGGGCAGGAAGGACGGGACGGGTGCCGTACTCCCGGCTACGCCGAGGCGTGCGGCACCCGTCCCTCTTCCAGCTCCCGGGACAGGTGCCGCAGGCAGACCGACATCCCCTGCCGCGCCGGGTGCGGGCAGGGTTCGGCGGCCGTGCCGGCCCGGCAGGGCTCCGGCGGCAGCGGGGCGACCGGCGCCGTGTCCCCGGCCGGTGACGCTTCGTCTGCCCGACAGGGCTTGCAGAGCCCGTCCACCAGCGACGGGCCCGTCAGCCGGATGACGCAGCCGCAGCAGGCGCACGCGCCACGTGGGGTGTCGTGCGGTGGCTCGGGGAGCGGATGCTCCACCGATCCGGTCACGGGCGGTCCGTCGGAACCGGAGGCGCTTGCGGCGCGACGTTCGTCGACCGCCTCGGCGCACACGGCGCAAGGCTCCAGACCGGGCCACATCGCGCCCGCCTCGCAGATGAAGTGCCCACAGCCCCAGCGTGGCAGGGCGACCCCCAGCAGCCAGCGGCCGGGATCCCTGATGTCGGAGGGCGAGGTGGCCGCGAAACGTGCGGTGAGGCGGTGCCGGAGCCGGTCGTCGGAGATGCCCGTATCCAGCTGGCGGTGCACCTCCTTGGCGATGGCCCGCAGCACGAAGCCGCTGTCGACGTGGTCCAGGAGCCAGTGCACGGGCTCCAGGACGGAGTGGGCCCTCGCGCCCATGACCGTCCTCGGGTGGGGTCGAGGCTTTCCCCTCGCCTTATCTACCGGTAGTGCGCCTCCGGCGGGTGCAAAAAGACCGTACCCCTTCTCTACCTCAGGATGACCTGCGTCCTGGGGGACAACCGCGTGTCCTGCGTGCTGTGGTGTAGCAGAGGGGCGCTGTGTCGGACCGGCCTGTTCCGCTGCCGGAGCCTCCGATTCCCCCGCCGTGAGCGGGTCGTGGGGGTTCGACGGCCCGTCACTCCCTCCGGGGGCAGTAAGGGGGCGCTGGGGTCCCCCGTAGGAGTCGGTCCCGTCGGAGCCCATCTCGTCGGAGCCTGCCTCGTCCGAGCCGGCCCCGTCGGAGCCCGCCTCATCGGAGCCGGTTCCGTCGGAGCCTGCCCCGTCCGAGTCGGTCTCATCGGAGCCGGTTCCGTCCGAGCCCGCCCCGTCCGAGCCCGCCCCGCCGGAGTCGCTGCGTCGAGGGGTTGCTCCGCCGTCACGCCGAGAGGCTGTTCCATTGATCGGGCCGGGTCTGAGGCCCCCGGAAGCACGGTGTGCGGCGGCCACCGCGGGGACGAGCAGCAGCGCCTTGCCGAAGCTGCGGAAGCGCTGGATCGTGACGACACCGAGAGCCTCGAGACGGGCCAGCACCTTGCTCGCTCCGGAGACCGTGCAGCCGAGCAGCGCGGCCAGCGTCGCCTCCGAGCGGCCCCGCCCGCTCGCCACGCGGCCACCCACCAGCCGGACCCGGCCGTTGCCCCGGGACCGGAGGGCCAGCAGGAGCAGCGCGAGTCGATCCGTGGCCGCGCCCCGCGCCCGCCGCTGCGCGAGCAGGCCGGGGAGCGTCGCGTCCTTGCCGATCGGAGCCCACCCCGGGCCGAAGAGCGCCTCGATGAGTCGGAGCAGCGTGGCGAGTTCCTTCTTCGACAGCGCCATCGGCTGTGCGTGATCACCGGACCGCTTCGCCCGCCACAGCGGCATGACGACACACTCCAGTCCGGTGACCAGCCCGTCGGTGCCTTTGGCGGGGCGGGAGTCGACCGCGCCCGACTTCCTGAGCGCGGGCAGTGCCGCGTGGTCGATCGTCGATTCGTGGACTCCCAGCCAGCGGGCCAGTTCGGTGGCCCGGATGACGGTGCGGCAGGTGTGGGCGGAGGCCTTCGCCATCAGGACGACGGCGGCCATACGGGCCGAGTTGGACAGTCCCGCCAGGGACGGATCGTCGAGCAGCGCGTGCACGGCCGCCTCCAGCCGCCGGCGCATCCGGTCTCCGAGCTGCAGAGCCGAGGGCCTGCCCGGCATGGGCGAAGGACGGCCGGTTCCGAGCGGACCGGGCCGGAACGATGGGTTCTCCATCAGGGGCATGGCGCGTTTCCCCGTACCTCTCGAGCCATGGGCGTGATAGGGCATCGAACAGTACGTACTGGCCGGTTTATTTTCAAACAGAACTCAAGTCGACCCCTGGTGAGCCGAGGTTATTCCTCAAGCGCCGTGACGGACAGTGGCGTCGACTCGATGAGGTGAACATATGGGAAGTTCGGATGGCTCCGGTTTCCGTGTGCGTATCGTGCGAGGATTGGTCAATCAGGACGAGTTGGCCGCCCTGGCCATCGCGCTGCATCTCCTGAGGGATGCCGCGGAGAGGGGCGCGCGGGCGGATGGGGCGGCGGACCGCCGGGTGGCGGGGCGGGCGCCATGGGGGCGTTCCCCGACCTACACGGCGCCGACCAGTTGGCGATGACCGGCTTCCGCATGCCCTGGAAACCGAACGAGCGGTTTGTTAGAGTGGGCGTCACGATCGTCCGAGCCGGGCACCCGGCCGTGCCGCTGGAAGGAACCTGTCATGGCGAAGAGCGCCCCGGCCTCGAAGGAGGGCAGGTCCGCTGACGCCCGTGGCCGGGTGGCCGAGCTGCATGTCCTGCGTGAGCAGGCTCTCCGTGGCCCGAGTGACCGTGCGACCGAGGCGCAGCATGCG
>NZ_JBVHZJ010000114.1:0-6803 GCF_055574655.1 Streptomyces sp. NPDC029956
CACCATCACGCAGAGCCGCCCGCAACGGCTTCAACACCACCGTCACCACCCCCTCACCCGGCACGAACCCATCCGCACCCGAATCGAACGGCCGCGAGCGGCCGGAGGGCGACAGGGCGCGCAGGTTCCGCATGGCGACGTAGTGCAGCGGGGACATGGCGACCCGGACGCCGGCGACGACGGCCTGCTCGCACTCCCCCGCGCGGATGCTCCGCACCGCCGTGTGCAACGCCACCAACGACGACGAGCACAACGTGTCGATCGTCATGCTCGGCCCGTGCAGATCCAGGAAGAAACTCACCCGGTTCGCCAGGAAGGCGTTGTGGTTGCCCAGGCCGGCGGGGGCGTCCAGCTCCGGGGAGAGGTTGTAGTCCTTGTAGTGCTGATAGCTGGCCCCGACGAACACGCCCGTGGCGGGCGACAGTCCGCGCGGCGGCAGGCCTGCCGACTCCAGCGCCTCCCAGGTGGTGCGGAGCAGCCAGCGGGCCTGCGGATCGAGCGCCTCGGCCTGCTTGGGGAAGAAGTCGAAGAACCGGGCGTCGAACTCCTCGACGCCGTCGAGGAACCCGCCCACGTCCGGCTCCCGCCCGTCGGCGTACCTGCCCCAGCGGTGCGCGGGCGCGGGGCCGACCCGGTCGCCGGACTCGGCCATCAGGTCCCAGAGTCCCTCCGGGTCCGTGGCGCCGGGCAGGGCCACGGCCAGCCCGATCACGGCCACGTCGTCGGCGGAGACCTCCTCGCCGGGGTACGCGCCGTAGAGCGCGGCCGGGTCGGCGGCCCGGCCGGAGGCCCGGTGAGGGACTTGGCCGGTGGCCTCGCCGGTGGCCCGCGGCGCCGCTTCGGCGGCAGGTGCCGCCTCGGCCTCGAGCCGCGCGAAGGCGTCCTCCGGGGCCAGCTCGGCGACGTGGGCGGCGAGGGTGCGGCAGTCGGCGGCGTCCAGGACGTCCGTCGGGCTGAGCGGCACCCCGTACCTCTCGTCCAGGTCGGCGGCGACGGCCGTCGCGAGCATCGAGTCGATGCCGACGGCGGACAGCGACGTGGTCGCGGTGATGTGGGGGTCGTGCAGGGCCGCCCGCACCGCCTCGACGACGGCCGCCTCGGCCGCCGCCAGCCGTGCCGCGCGGGGCGCGGGGCCGGACGTGTCCGCGCCCCTGCCCTCGCCGCCGACCTTACCGGCGGTGTCGGCGGTGTCGGCGCTGCCGGCGCTGGTGTCGGCGCTGGTACCGGTGAAGGCGGCGGTAGCGGCGTGGCCGCCGGTACCCGTGCTGTCCCCCGCCACCGTCCGGTACTCGATGCCTTCGAGGCGGACCAGGACCCGGCCGTCGTCCGCCAACAGGTCGACGTCGCCGCGCCGCACGCCGTCGGCGCCCGCCTCGGCACCCTCCAGCAGCACGAACTCGGTGCGCGCGGGGTCGCCCCAACGCGTGGCGCCTTCGATGGCGACCGGCAGGAAGGTGCCGGTCGGCGCCTCGGGGTCGCCGAGGGTGAGCACGGCCATGGCCTGGAGGGCGGCGTCGAGCGCCGCCGCCTCGGCCTCCAGGCGGCTGCCGGCCGGGATGTCGACGCGGGCCAGGACCCGGCGGGGTCCGTAGTGGACCTCGGTGATCGACCGGAGCGGGGCGGTCAGTTCCATGCCCTTGGCGGCGAACCAGGCGTAGAGGCCCGCGGGCTCCAGGCCGCGGCCCGGCTCCGCGCGCAGGGCGTCCAGGTCCCGGGCGGCGGGCGCGGGCCCGGCCTCGGCGGCGCCGGTGGTGAGCCGGGCGATGGTGCGGCCGGCGTGCCGGAAGGCAGCCGGACCCGTGCGGCCCGGCTCGTCCAGGTCGGTGGTCAGCGCGTGCGGGCCGCTCCCCCGGCCGGTGAAGGCGACGGCACGCAGTTCACCGGCCGCCCGCAGCCCCAGGGCGAGGGGCACCGCACCGGGCACGGTCTCCTCGCCGAGTACGCGGTGCGCACGCGAGAGCCTGCGCACGGCCTCGGCCACGTCCTCTCCCTGGGCAGCGGCCGGGGCTCCGGCCGACGCGTCCGTGGGGGCGACGGGGGCGGGGGCGGCGGGGGCCGCGCCGAACGGGTACGGGGGCAGCGGTCGGCGGCGTACCGCCGGGTCCGGGTACACGGACGCCCAGTCGACGGCCGCGCCTCCGACGTGGCGGAGTGCGTGGACGCCGAGCCCGGCCGAGGCGGTCTCCACCACGACGGAGCCGCGCACGACGGTGCCGGGTGCCCAGTCCGCGAGGCGCAGGGCGTGGTCCAGTCCGGCGCCGATCTCCCAGGCGGTGCCTCCGAGCACGGCGATCCGGTGCGCCCGGTGGTCGCGTCCGACGGCGCTGGAACGGCACAGTTCCCGTAAGCCGGAGGCGGTCTCCCCGCGTAGCGCCGCCCGCGTGGACGCAATGCGCCGTAGCAGGGCCTCCGGGGTATGGCCGGAGAGGACCAGCAGGTGCTCGCCGGCGGCGCCGTCCTCGTGGGCGGCCTCGGCGGCCGGTCCGTCGCCGGTCTCGCCGGCACGGGGGTCCCCGACGTACTCCTCGACGACGACGTGGGCGTTGGTGCCGCCCATGCCGAAGGAGCTGACACCGAAGCGCCGCGGTCCCGCAGAGGTCCATGGGCGGGGCTCGGTCGGGATCTCGAACGGCCCGGAGGACAGGTCGAGGTGGCTGCTGGGCTTCTCGAACCCGGCGACCGGGGGGATCTCCCCGTGCCGCAGGCACAGCAGGGCCTTGACGAGTCCGGCGAGCCCGGCGGCGGGCTCCAGGTGCCCGATGTTGCCCTTGACGGCGCCGAGGTGGCACGGGCCTTCGCGGTCGGGGTCGCCGCCGAACACCTCGGTGAGGGCGGCGAGCTCGATGGGGTCGCCGAGCCGGGTCGCGGTGCCGTGGGTCTCGATGAGGGAGATGTCGGCCGGGGCGAGCCCGGCATCGTCCAACGCCGCGCGGACGACGGCGGCCTGCGCCTCACTGCGGGGCACGGGCAGGGCGCTGCCGCGCCCGCCGTGGTTGACGGCCGTACCCCGGACGACACCCCAGACGAGGTCGCCGTCGCGCTCCGCGTCCGCGAGCGGCTTCAGCAGGACGGCGAGGGCTCCCTCGCCGGGGAGGAAGCCGTCCGCATGCTCGTCGAAGGGCTTCGGCAGGCCCTCCGACAGGGCGCCGAGCTGGCTGAGGCTTCGGTAGTACCAGGGCGTCAGGCCGACCTGGCAGGCCGCCACGATCGCGGCGCCGCAGTGGCCGGCGCGGAGCGCGGCGACCGCCTGCTGGATCGCGACGAGCGAGGACGAGCAGAGGGTGTCGACGGTCTGCGAGGGGCCGGTGAGGTCGAGGGCGTACGAGATCCGGTTGGCGAGCACCGCGTTCATGGAGCCGAGCGCGGTGTGCGGGCCCACGGTCTCCAGCCCTCGCGTGTCGCGGTGGTGGGTGTAGGTGGCGCCGACGAAGACGCCGATGTCGCGGCGGCCGGCGAGGCCGGCCTCGTCCCGGACCGCCCAGGCGTGCTCCAGCAGCAGCTTCTGCTGGACGTCCATCTCCTCGGCCTCGCGCACCGAGATGCCGAAGAAGCCCGGGTCGAACCGGTCGGCGCCGGCGAGGAAGGCGCCCTTGCGGCAGTACGTGCCCGTCATACGCGGCCCGCGCTGCTCGAAGTGGGCGTCGACGTCCCAACGTCCGGCGGGTACGTCGGTGAAGGCGTGGGCTCCCGCGCGCACCATCGGCCACAGGTCGGCCACGCCGCCGGGTGCGCCGGGGAGGTCCCCGGACACGGCGACGACGGCGACGTCCAGGTCGCGTCCGCGCGCCGCCGAACGCCGGGGGCGCTGCGGAGCGGCGGCGGGGGCGGGGACGATCGAGGCGGCAGGAGCGGAAGGGGTCGCGGAACCGGCCGCGCCCTCGGAGAGGGCGGGCTCGGCAGGCTGGGCGGGCTCGACAGCGGCTGCCTCGGTTCCGGCGGCACCGGCGGCGTCGCCCCCGGCCGGTTCCGGCAGCGCCGCCGCCGCGCCGTAGCGCTCGGTGAGCGCCTCCGCCAGTTCGTCGAAGGCCCCGTACTCCAGGAAGAGCGTGGCCGGGAGACTGACACCCCACCGGCGTGACAACTCCTCGGACAGCTCGACGCTCATGATCGAACTCATGCCGTAGTCCGACAGGAGCGCGTCGCGGTCGAGGGACGCGATTCCCAGCCTTTCCACGAGGAACCCCGCCAGCGCGTCGGCGACACGCTCCAGTGCGTCCCCTGCCGTCCCACCGGAGCCGTCGGCGCGCTCCGTGTGACCGGAAGCGAGCGATCCGGCGCCCGCGGTCGCGGCGGAGACGGCGCCCTTCTGGTCCTCCGGCTCGACGAACTCGGTGCCGGCGTCCGGGTGGGCGATGACGAGCTGCCGGACGGACTGCTCCGCTCCCAGGACTGCGATGAGGGCGTCCAGGCCCTCCGCGGTGGTCAGCGGCCGGACGCCGCGCGCCCGGAGCTGGTCCGCGACGGCGGTGCCCATGCCGACCTCGCCCCACAGGCCCCAGTCGACACTGAGCCACGGCGCGCCGTGCGCGTGGGCATAGCCGTCGAGGTAGGCGTTGGCGGCGGCGTAGCCGCCCTGTCCGAGGTTGCCGAACGTGCCGGAGACGGAGGCGAACAGCACCGCGAAGTCGAGGTCGCTCCCGGTGACGGCGGCGGCCAGCTCGCGGACCCCGTCGGCCTTGGGCCGCATCACGGCCGCGACGTCCTCGGCGGTGGCGCTGCGGATCAGCCCGTCCCTGAGGGTGCCCGCGGCGTGGATGACGCCGTGCACGTCGCCGTGCTCCCGCCGCATCCTCTCCACCAGCGCCGTCAGGGCGCCGGGGGCGGTGATGTCCGCGCTGTACGAGACGGCCAGGCAGCCGTGGGCGGCGATGGCGGCGGTCCGCTCGTCGGAGGCGGGGTTCCCGCCGGAGCGGGAGACCAGCGCGACGACGCCGGCGCCCTCGCGGGCCAACCGCTCGGCCACCTCAAGGCCCAGGCCTCCGTGGCCGCCGAGGACGAGGTAGCGTCCGCCGGGCCGGACGGGGCCCTGCCCGGCGGGGCGCGGCGTGGCGTACGCCGAGCGGTCCCGCACCCGGACGGGCACGTGCCTGACGTCGCCGCGGTATCCGGTCTCGACGGGCCCCCGTGCGTCGCCGAGTTCCGCCAGGAGGGCGGGGAGCAGCGTGCCGGGGTCGCCTCCGAGGTCGACGATGCGCGGGCGCAGGCCCGGGTACTCGATGGCGGCGGTGCGCACGAGGCCCCACAGGGCGGCGCGGGCGGGCACCGGCCGGTCGCCGTCGGCGACGGGCTGGCCGTCACGGGTCACGACAAGGAAGCGGGACTTGCGCTGCCGCTCGCCGAGGGTCCGCAGGGCGGCGAGGCAGGCGTACAGGCCGAGGCCCAGTTCCTCCTCCTCGCCCCGGCGGCCGTCGGTCGGGCCGTCGGCGTTCCACAGGTGGACCACGCCCGCGACGGGGTCGCCGATCTCCTCCCAGAGCCGCCGGAACGTCTCCTGGTCGGGCCGGTCCAGCGTCAGCCGGTCGGGGTCGGGGGCGGCGCCCGGGCCGGCGGCGACCTCCACGACGCGGGCGCCGTCGGCGCGCAGCGCCTCGGCGGCGCCGGTGCCGAGCCGGTCGGCCGGGCCGTGGTGGAGGACCACCCAGGTGCCGGACGCCGGTTCACGGCGGGCGGCGTCGCCCTCCTCGGAGTGCCAGTCGATGCGGGAGACGGGCAGCGGCTCCCGCCGGACCGGGGCGGGGTCGGGCGTCCGTGCCGCACCGGCCACCGCAGCGGAGGCCGGTGCGCCGGTCGCCGCTGCGGGCGTGCGCGTCACCGTGGTCGTGCGTCGCATCCGTACGCCCTGGAACTCGGCGAGGACGTCGCCGGAGGATCCCAGCAGCAGTGCGTCGGCGGTGGCGTAGGCACCGTCGACGCCGGTGCGGCGGGCGTGGAGGGTGACCCCGCCGGTCAGCGCCGACAGGTCGGTGAAGAGGGCGAGCCGCTCCACGCCGATCGGCAGCATGGGGTAGGGGCCGTCCGGGCCCGTCAGGTCCTGGAGCGCGCAGCTGACGACCTGGAAGACACCGTCCACCAGCAGCGGGTGGGCGTACCAGGGCATCGGCTCGGCGTCGGACCGCAGGGTGGCACGGGCCGTTCCGGCGTCGCCGACGGAGAGCGCGCGGACGGTGCGGAAGTCGGGGCCGTACTGGAGTCCCTCGCGCTCCCATCCGGTGTAGAGCCGCTCCGGGGCGATGTCCCGCGCACCGGCGGGTCCGCGGTCCGGTTCGACGCGTGGAGGCCGCGCGTCCGCCGGGAGGAACCGTCCGGCGCCGGTGGACAGCTGCTTGCGGTCACCGGCCACGACGGTGGTCAGTTCGAAGCGGGTCCGGTCGGGCCCGGGGATCACGTCCAGCCGGACCGGCGCGGGGGCCTGGTCGGCGACCATGAGGGGGCGGAGGAACGACACGCCGGTCAGCTCCAGGGGAGCGAACGGGCGGCGTCGGGCGATGCCCACGAGCGCCATCTCCAGCTGCACGGCTGCGGGCAGCAGCCCGGTTCCCGCGGAACGATGCTGGGCGATGAAGGGCTCCTGGCCCGTGAACGTCTTCTCGTACGTCTCGGCCGTGTGCGTCACTGTCCCTCGCTCCGGTGCTCGTAGTGACGGTCGAACAGAGGGTGGCCCACGGTGCTCGCGGCGCGTGCGCTGCGGGCCGGGGGCGCCACCAGGTCCTGTCGGTGGAAGGGGTAGGTGGGGAGGGTCATCGTGCGGTGGCCCTTGCCGGCATGCACACCCGCCCAGTCCACCGCCCCCGACGCACCACCGG
>NZ_JBVHZJ010000115.1:0-5287 GCF_055574655.1 Streptomyces sp. NPDC029956
CTTCCAGCCCATCTTGACCCCTCGAGGGGGGCACGCTCTACCCCCCGGACCCTCCGGCGTGTGCGGAAAGGGGAACGGGGCCCGGCACCGGACCCCGTAGGAGGTCCCGCGCCGGGCCCGAGGAGGGACCGTTCACCGCACGCCGTTCACCGCACGCCGTTCACCGCACGCCGCTCGTCAACGCCGGGACTGGAGCGAGGCCAGGTACGCGTTGTACGCCTCCAGCTCCTTGTCCCCGTCCCGGTCGGCGGCCCGGTCCTTGCGGACCGCCTGCCGCTGCTCGGAGTGGTACCACTGGTAGACCAGCGCGATCAGCACCAGCACCGACGGGATCTCGCTGAACGCCCAGGCGATGCCGCCGGCCGCGTTCTGGTCGGTGAGCGCGTCGATCCCCAGCGAGGCCGGCGGATTCTCGTACGCCTTGACCATCGGCTCCGAGGCCATCATCAGCGCGATGCCGAAGAAGGCGTGGAACGGCATGCCCGCGAACAGCTCCAGCATCCGCATCACATAGCCCGGACGGTGCGGGCCCGGGTCGACGCCCATGATCGGCCAGAAGAAGACCACGCCCACCATCAGGAAGTGGACCATCATCCCGATGTGGCCCGGCTTGGAGCCCATCAGGAAGTCGAAGAGCGGCGTGAAGTAGAGCGCGTACAGGCTCGCGATGAACATCGGGATCGTGAACCCGGGGTGCGTGATCACCTTCATGTACCGGCTGTGCAGGAGCTTCAGCAGCAGCTCGCGCGGCCCCGTCGAGCCCCGGCCCGCCACCGGCAGCGCCCGCAGTGCGAGCGTCATCGGCGCACCGAGCAGCAGCAGGATGGGCGACAGCATGGAGATCACCATGTGCTGCACCATGTGCACGCTGAACATGACCATGCCGTAGTCGTTGAGCTTGGTGCACATCACGAGCGCGATGGTGAGGACGCCGATCGTGAACGACACCGTCCGGCTCACCGGCCACGCGTCCCCGCGCCGCCGCAGCCGCGCCACACCCCAGCCGTACAGACCGAGCGCCGCGAGGCAGCCGATCAGGAAGAACAGGTCGGGAGAGAACTCCAGGCCCCGTCCCAGCGTGAACGGCGGCAGATCCGTGGTCATGCCGTGCCCGCTGTGATCCATCGTGTGCACTCCTGGAGCCCGATTCGCGCTTGTTGTCCGCACCAGACTAGAACCGCCCCCGGCCGCGACTGCGACCGGGGGCGGTGTCATGCGAGCGCGTCCGCGCCGACGTGCGTCAGATCACGCACTCGGCCTCGGCGTAGCGGTCGGCGGGGACCGTCTTGAGGCTCTCCACGGCCTGGGCCAACGGGACCATCGTGATCTCCGTGCCGCGCAGGGCCGTCAGCATGCCGAACTCGCCGCGGTGCGCGGCCTCGACCGCGTGCCAGCCGAAGCGGGTCGCGAGGACACGGTCGTACGCGGTGGGGGTGCCGCCGCGCTGGACGTGGCCCAGGATCACCGGACGGGCCTCCTTGCCGAGCCGCCGCTCCAGCTCCACGGAGAGCTGGTTGGCGATCCCGGTGAAGCGCTCGTGGCCGTAGATGTCGGTGCCCGCGGTCTTGAAGTCCATCGAGCCCTCGCGCGGCTTCGCGCCCTCGGCGACGACCACGATCGCGAACCGCTTGCCGGCCTCGAAGCGCTCGCCGACCCGGGCGGTCAGCTCGTCGATGTCGAAGGGGCGCTCGGGGACGACCACGGCGTGCGCGCCGGCCGCCATGCCGGAGTGCAGCGCTATCCAGCCGGTGTGACGGCCCATGACCTCGACGACGAGGACGCGCTGGTGCGACTCCGCGGTGGTCTTCAGCCGGTCGAGGGCCTCGGTGGCGACGGTCACGGCCGTGTCGAAGCCGAAGGTGACGTCGGTGGAGGCGATGTCGTTGTCGATCGTCTTCGGGACACCGACGATCGGGAGGCCCGCCTCGGAGAGCAGGTTCGCGGCCTTGAGGGTGCCCTCGCCGCCGATCGGGATGATCGCGTCGAGCCCGAGGTCGGCCACATGGCCGCGGGCGCGCTCGACGCCGTCGACCAGGTGCGCGGGCTGGACCCGCGAGGAGCCGAGGATGGTGCCGCCGCGGGCCAGGATGCCGCCCACCGCCTCGAGATCGAGCTTGCGGTAGTCGCACTCCAGGAGGCCCTTCCACCCGTCGTGGAAGCCGATGACCTCGTCGCCGTGGTCGACGACGGCGCGGTGCACGACGGAACGGATGACAGCGTTCAGACCGGGGCAGTCTCCGCCGGAGGTGAGCACGCCAATGCGCATAGCCCATAAACCTTTGCAACGTGGGCCGACTCCCGGACCACGTCGTCCGGCTGGATCCCCGCCACCCTATCGCCGCAGGGTGGCGGGGCCGAACCGGATGTCCGCACAGTGGACAACGTACGTTCGTACGAGGGACCGACAACGGCGCGCATGTTGCCCCCGGGGGCCCGTCACGGACGGGCCGTGCGACCGCTACGCGGGCTGCGTGGCGGCCGCGATGCGCTCGGCGCGCAGCGCCTCGTACCAGCGGTCGTCCGTCGGCGGCAGCGCGTTGACATCGAGGGCCAGCTTCAGGAGCAGGTCCGCGATCTGCGGGTTGCGGGCCATGACGGGGCCGTGCATGTACGTCCCGAAGACGGTGTCGTTGTACGCGCCCTCGGTGCCGTCGCCGGTCCCGTTGCCCTTGCCGAACACCGTCCGCGCGAACGGCCGGGCCGTCGGGCCGAGATGGGTGATGCCCTGGTGGTTCTCGAAGCCCGTCAGCTGGGGCAGGCCGAGCCGGGGGTCGATGTCCCCGAGGACGTCGCCGACGCACCGGGCGCCCTCGCCGCGGGTCGTGATCACGTCGAGCAGGCCCAGGCCGGGCTGGCGCTCACCGACGTCGTTGACGAACTCGTGGCCCAGGATCTGGTAGCCGGCGCAGACCGAGAAGATGATCGCGCCGTTGGACGCGGCCCGGGGCAGACCGCCGTCCCGGAGGAGCCGCTCGGCCGCGAGCCGCTGCGGACGGTCCTCGCCGCCGCCGATCAGATAGATGTCGCCCGAGGTCGGGATCGGCTGGTCGCTGCGGACGTCGACGCGCTCGACGCTGAGACCGCGCTGTTCGGCACGGCGCTGGACGACGAGGACGTTGCCCTGGTCGCCGTAGGTGCTGAGCAGGTCCGGGTAGACCCAGACCAGGCGCAGGCTGCTGTCACTCATGCTGCAAGTCCTCTACGGGTCAGTTGCCGACGCGGCGGCGGACGTCCTGGAAGGCGGTGTAGTTGGCGATCAGCTCGATCTGCCCGGGCGGGGCCATCGTGACGGCCTCGTCCAGCGTCTCGCAGACGCGGAAGTCCACACCGGCGACCTCCAGGCGGACGGCGAGGTCCAGCTTCCGGTCGCCGATCACCATGATCGGGTGCCCGGCGAGCCGGCCGTAGTCCACGTCCCACAGCCAGGAGGTGTCCGTGCCGTCGGCGCCGCGGGCGTTGACGGAGAGGATCACCGGGGCGGGCGGCCCGTCGATGAGGGAAAACGTTTCGAGCCAGCCGGCCGGGTTCTTCGCGAGGAGCAGACGCAGCTCACGGCCCTGGAAGGACACCACGTCGTAGCGTCCGGCGACGGCCTGCACCTGGTACATGCGCTCCAGG
The DNA here is from genome assembly GCF_055574655.1 of Streptomyces sp. NPDC029956. NCBI lineage: Bacteria > Bacillati > Actinomycetota > Actinomycetes > Kitasatosporales > Streptomycetaceae > Streptomyces > Streptomyces sp. NPDC029956. Next base: position 3,619 of record NZ_JBVHZJ010000115.1, read on the forward strand.
GCCACCTGCGGCGGCACTCCGAAGACGGCGGCGACGGCGGCCGAGGTCGCGGCGTTCGCCTTGTTGGCGCGGCCGGGCAGCTGGAGCCGGATCGGCCAGGCCGATCCGTGCGGGTCGAGCACGTGGTCGCCGCTGAGCGCCCAGCTCGGCGCGGGACGGCGGAAGCCGCACTCGCCGCAGAACCAGTCGTCGCCCGGACGCTGCATCACACCGCCGCAGGCGGGGCACGACCAGGCGTCGTCCTTCCACTCCTGGCCGGCGGCGACCCACACCACGTTCGGCGAGGAGGAGGCGGCCCACACGATGAGCGGGTCGTCGGCGTTCGCCACGACGACGGCCTTCGTGCCGTTGAGGCCCTCGCGCCACTTCTCGGCGAGCATCCGGGTCTCGGCGGCGCGGTCGAGCTGGTCGCGGGAGAGGTTGAGCAGTGCGATCACCTTGGGCGTGGTGTCGCGGGCGACGCCGGCGAGGTACTTCTCGTCGACCTCGATGACGCCGTACTTGGACTCGGAGCCGCCGGCCAGCGCCGAGGTGATGCCGGCGGGCATGTTGGCGCCGAGGGCGTTCGAGACGACGGGGCCGGCGGCGCGCAGGGCCTCCGCGATCAGCCGGGTCGTGGTCGTCTTGCCGTTGGTCGCCGACACCAGGACGACGTCCAGATGCTGTGCGAGCCGGCCCAGCAGGTCGGGGTCGAGCTTCAGCGCCACCTTGCCGCCGATCACCGATCCGCTGCCGCGTCCCGCCGCACGCGACACCGCGGCCGCGGCCCTGCCCGCCGTCACGGCCAGCTTGGCGCGCGGCGACAGCGGCTCTGGATTACCGGGGTGTCCTGACATCGTTCTTGTTCCTCCTTGCGTCGGTCCGGGCTCAGCCTATCGAGATCCGGCCAGCAGCCCGAACAGCGGCACCACCGAGCGGCCGCGCGAAACAGCCAGGTCACAGCGGACCGTACCCTTACCGCCATGCGAAACCGCCCCATCCCCGGCAGTTCCGGCGACGTCCGAGCGATGACTCTGCTCGGCGACCCCGTGCTGCACACTCCCTGCGCGCCCGTCACCGACTTCGGGCCCGAACTCGCCCGGCTCGTCGAGGACATGTTCGCCACGATGTACGCGGCGAACGGCGTCGGCCTCGCGGCGAACCAGGTGGGCGTGGGCCTGCGGGTCTTCGTGTACGACTGCCCCGACGACGAGGAGACCCGCCACCTGGGACATGTCGTGAACCCGCGCCTGGTGGAGGCGGACGGCGATGTGTTCCGGGGGCCCGAGGGCTGCCTCTCGCTGCCCGGCCTGGAGGCTCCGACGCCCCGTTACGACCGTGCGGTGGTCGAGGGCGTACGGCTGGACGGGACGCCGGTACGGGTGGAGGGCACGGGTTTCTTCGCCCGCTGCCTCCAGCACGAGGCCGACCATCTGGACGGCGGGGTCTACGCGGACCACGTCACGGGGTGGCGCAAGTCACGTCTGATCCGTGCGATCCGCAGGCAGCCGTGGGGGAGTGGGGCCGGGGTGCTGGAGGGCTGAGGGGGCCGGATGCCCCGTACTGGCGGGGGGGGGGGGGCCAGAAAGACGGGGGTGGGGGGAGAGGGAGGAGGGGGGGGAGGGGGGGGGGGGGGGGGGGGGGGGGAGGGGGGGTGGGGGGGGGGGGGGGGGTGGGGTGGGGGGGGGGG
>NZ_JBVHZJ010000116.1:0-4959 GCF_055574655.1 Streptomyces sp. NPDC029956
TCGGCGTCCGCCTCACGACCCTCCGCCCCGAGCAGGCCTCGTACATCGGAGTCCCGGTCGAGGGCCCGTACAAGCCGGACCACTACCGCTACTGAGTGACGTGCCGATGGCCGCCTCCCTGTGTCTCGGGAGGCGGCCATCCGGTTGGCGAGCGGTGGTCTAGCGGCGCGGGCCGGGCTTGGGCAGCGGCCGGGCGCGCGGCAGGGACTGGGGCTTGGGCTGAGGGAAACCCTGACCGCGGCGGCCGCCGTTCCGGAAGCGGACGGACGGGAGGGAGGAGTAGGACTGCTCGAAGCTAGATCGCATGTTGACTCCTGTAGGTCGCTGCGGTGTACTTCAGTGAAGTGCTTTGAATGTAGTACTTCAGCTGCAGTGGTGTCAACGTCTAGCCGGAAAGATTCCCATGCGACAGAACCCGGAGCGCCGCGCCGCGCTTCTCGATGCGGCCATCGAGGTCCTCGCCAACGAGGGCTCCAGAGGACTGACCCTCCGTGCGGTCGACGGGAAGGCGCAGGTGCCCATCGGAACGTGCTCCAACTACTTCAGGAACCGTGACCAGTTGCTGCTCCAGATCATGGAGCGCACCCACGAGCGGATCATGCCCGACCCCGACCAACTGGCCCTCACCATGAGCGCCGAGCCCTCCCGGTCGCTGGTCGCACTTCTGCTCCGGCAGGTCCACGAACGGATGCAGGCCGACCGCAGCAGCTACCTCGCCATGCTGGAGCTGCGGCTCGAGGGAACCCGCCGTCCCGCCCTGGGCAAGGAACTCAACGAGATCTTCAGCACCGTGCTGGAGGAGAACATCCGCTTCCACACGGAGGCAGGTCTGCCCGGTGACCGCGTCGACGTCGTCCTCCTCTACCTCACCGTCCACGGCATGAACCTGGACGACCTCACCGCGCCCGGCGTGCTCGCCCCCTACGCCGGCGTCGACCTGTTCGAGGAGCTGGCCCGGCGCCTGCTGCCCGCGGACTCCTGACACCTCCTGCCCCGCGACACCCCCGCACCAGGGCGGGGCGTAGGGCGGCGGCGCGAGGGCGGGGCCGTACGCGGGCGGCGGGCGCGAGGGCGGGGCCGACGTCCGGGACACGTCACCGGCACGGGAACGGGAACGGGAGGCTCAGGGCCGGCTCGAGACGGGCTCGAAGAGCGGTCGACGACCCGGACCGGCCTCCGCGGGATGCCTGAAGGTGGAGCAGCCACCCTGTCTCCGCCGTCCTGAGGCGCCCGTCAGTGTCTGGAGTGAACGCATGCCCTCGTCCGATGTCGACAGGCTCGAGAACTATCTGCGACGCACGACAAGCGCGCTGCTCAAGGCGGAGGAGGACCTCTCCGCCGAGCGCGCCGCACGCACCGAGCCCATCGCCATCGTGTCCATGGGATGCCGACTGCCCAAGGACATCGACACCCCCGAGGACTTCTGGAGGCTCCTCGCCCACGGCGAGGACGCGATAGGCGGGATGCCCGCCCGCTGGGACGGGCTCGACCTGTACGACCCCGACCCGGACGCGGCGGGCAAGAGCTCCGCCCGTACGGGCGGCTTCCTCGCGGACGTCGAGGGCTTCGACGCGGAGTTCTTCGGCATCTCCCCGCGCGAGGCACGGTCGATGGACCCGCAGCAGCGCCTGATCCTGGAAGTGGTGTGGGAGACGCTGGAGCGGGCCGGCATCCGCCCCGCCGAACTCGGCGAGAGCCGTACCGGCGTGTACCTGGGAGCGATGGGCTCGGACTACGGCGGTCTGGGCGTCGACCTGCACGCACTCGACGGCTACGCCGGTACGGGAACCGCTGCCAGCGTGCTGTCCGGCCGCGTCTCGTACACCCTGGGCCTGCGGGGCCCCGCCATGACGGTGGACGCCGCCTGCGCGTCCTCGCTCGTCTCCCTCCACCTGGCCGTCCAGGCCCTGCGCGCCGGGGAATGCGACCTCGCCCTGGCCGGGGGCGTGACGGTGATGAGCACCCCCGCCGTCTTCGTCGAGTTCTCCAGGCTCAAGGGGATGGCCCCGGACGGACGATGCAAGAGCTTCTCCGCGGACGCGAACGGCGCCGGCTGGGCGGAGGGCGCCGCCGTCCTCGCCCTCAAGCGGCTGTCGGACGCCGAGCGGGACGGCTCCACCGTCCTCGCGGTGATCCGGGGCTCGGCGGTGAACCACGACGGCCGCAGCCAGGGACTCACCGCGCCCAACGGTCCCGCCCAGCAGCGGGTCATCCAGGAAGCCCTGGCGTCGGCGCGGTTGGTTCCGGGTGATGTGGACGCGGTAGAGGCGCATGGGACGGGTACGTCCTTGGGTGATCCGATCGAGGCGGGTGCGTTGGCTGCGGTGTTCGGGCCGGGGCGTGAGGCGGGTCGGCCGGTGCGTCTGGGTTCGGTGAAGTCGAACATCGGTCATACGCAGGCGGCCGCGGGCATGGCCGGTGTGATCAAGATGGTGCTCGCGTTGCAGAACGAGTGCCTGCCGCGGACGCTGCACGCCGATGTGCCCAGTCCGCACATCGAGTGGGACGGCAGCGGCCTGGAGCTTCTCACCGATGCACGCCCCTGGCCCAAGGACGCCGCACGGCCCCGGCGGGCGGGCATCTCCTCCTTCGGCCTCAGCGGCACCAACGCCCACGTCGTCCTCGAAGAAGCACCCTCCGACGACAGGCCCGGGGACGACGTGACGGCACGGCCCGACGGCGAGAGGGCGGCACACGACGACGACGCCGCAGACCGTACGGAGGACACCCGGGGCGCGGAACCCGCCGAGACCCACACGGTGTTCCTGTCCGGCCGCGACGCCGCCGCACTGCGCGCACAGGCCGACCGCTGGGCACGCTGGCTCGAACACCGCCCCGCGACCCCCCTCGCCGCCCTCGCCGCGACCACCGCGCACCACAGGACCCACTTCCCGTGCCGCGCGGCCGTCACCACGCACAGCACCGACGAGCTGGTCCGACAGCTCGACGTCCTGGCCGCCGGCCACACACCCCCCGGAACGGCGGTCGACACCGCGGCCGACACGGACACCGCCTTCCTCTTCACCGGACAGGGCAGCCAGCACCCGCGCATGGGGTACGACCTCGCCCGCGCCCACCCCCGCTTCGCCCAGGCGCTGGAGACCGTGACGGCCTCCCTCGACCCGCACCTGCCGCGCCCGCTCAAGGAGATCCTCTTCGCCCCCGAGGGCTCGCCCGAAGCCCGTCTCCTCCACGAGACCCGGTACGCCCAGCCCGCTCTCTTCGCCTACCAGGTTGCCCTTCACCGGCTGTGGGAGTCGTGGGGCGTCACACCGGACGCCCTCGCGGGCCACTCCCTCGGCGAGATCACCGCCGCACACCTGGCCGGGATCCTCGACCTCCCCGACGCGGCCCGTCTCGTCACCGCCCGCGCCCGGCTCATGCAGGCCTGCCCGGCGGGCGGCCGCATGACCCAACTGGCCGCCTCCGAGGACGAGGTGCTTTCGCGCCTGACCGGTCTCGACGGCCGCGTCGCCATCGCCGCCGTCAACGGCCCCCGGTCCACGGTGATCAGCGGCGACGCCGACGCCGTCGCCACCGTCGCCGGGCACTTCGAGGAACTGGGCCGCCGCACCCGCTCCCTCGACGTCTCCCATGCCTTCCACTCCCCGCACATGGACGGCATGCTCGACGAGTTCCGGGACGTCCTCGACACACTGGACTACCGGGCACCGCACACCCCCCTCGTGTCCACCGTCACGGGCGAACGGGTCACCCCCGAGTCCAAGCCCGGTGACGGGATGCTCGCCCCCGACTACTGGGTCCGACAGGCCCGCGACACCGTCCGCTTCCACCGGACGCTCTCCGCGCTCGTCGACCACGGCATCGGCCGGCTCCTGGAGATCGGCCCCACCCCCGCACTCACCGCCCTCGCCGCCTCTCACCCCGCCCCCGGCATCCACCGGATCGCCTCCCAGCAGCCCCGTAGGACTCCCGACCAGAACGAGGCCCTCGCCCAGGCCGTCGGCCACCTCCACACCACCGGCCGGAGCATCGACCTCCGACAGACCCACCCCCACCGGGGGACACTCGCGGCCGGCCTGCCCACGTACGCCTTCCAGCGCACCTCCTACTGGCTCGCGGCGGACGGCCGGACGCCCGCGACCGCACCCGACCGCGCTCCGCACCGGCGACCGGCGGACGAGCAGACGGGGAACGCCGGCCCCACGGTCCCGCTCACGTCGGTCCCCGAGACCGAACGCCTCGACGCGCTCGCGGAGTTCGTGCGCCACGAGACCACCGCCCTGCTCGGCGCCACGGAGACGGTCCCGACGGACGCCTCCTTCCGGGACTGCGGTCTGGACTCCATGATGGCCACCGAGCTGGCCAAGCGCCTTGAGGACTACACCGGCCTCCCGCTCTCCACCGCCCTGGCGTTCGAGCACCCGACGCCGCGGGCCGTGGCGGAGCACCTGCTCGACGTCCTGGCGGAAGCCGTCCCGGCCCCCGTGGTGCCGGCCGTGGAACGCGCGACGGAACGCGACGTCCATCCCGCCACCGACGGGCAGCGACGCCTGTGGTTCCTCGAACAGCTCCACCCGGGAACCGCCCGGTACCACACCCGCTCCGCCCTGCGCACCTCGCAGCCGCTCGACCCCGAGGTGCTCGCGCGTGCGCTGGCCTGGGTGATGGACCGGCACGAGGCGCTGCGCACCCGGCTCGACCTGCGCGACGGCGAACTCGTCCAGCTCGTCGACGAGAAGTCCGACGACATGCCTCTGCGGTTCGCCGACGCCCCCGACGCCGAGACCGCGGAGGCACTGCTGGGGCGCGAGGAACGCGAGCCGTTCGAGCTGACCGGGACCCTGCTGTTCCGGCTCCTCGTGGTCGACGTCCGCCCGACCGAACAGATCCTGTGCCTGACCATGCACCATGCGGTGACCGACGGGTGGTCGGCGGGTGTGGTCTTCCGTGATCTCTTCGTGGCGTGCGAGGCGTTTGCTGCGGGTGGTGTTCCGG
>NZ_JBVHZJ010000117.1:0-4779 GCF_055574655.1 Streptomyces sp. NPDC029956
AGACTTCCTCCACACCTACAACCACCACCGCTGCCACACCGCACTCAACGGACACCCGCCCATCAGCCGTGTGAACAACGCTGCGGGTCAATACACCTAGGCCGTCGCGGAGCGAACCGTCCGCCGCGCCCGGCACGGGCCCGGCTCACGTGCCGAGCGCGGGCTCCGGCGACGCGGACGCCGCGGCGGGCCGCGGGACACGGGCCTTCCGCCCGGCAGGTACGACCAGCGGCGTCCCCGTCTCGGGGTCCTCGATGACCTGGCAGCGCAGCCCGAAGACCCGCTCGACGAGCTCGGCGGTCACCACCTCGGCCGGCGGTCCCTCGGCGACCACCTCGCCGTCGCGGACGGCGATGAGGTGGGTCGCGTACCGGGCCGCGTGGTTGAGGTCGTGCAGCACGGCGACGAGCGTCCGCCCCTGCGTCTCGTGCAGTTCGGCGCAGAGGTCGAGGACGTCGATCTGGTGCTGGATGTCGAGATACGTCGTCGGCTCGTCGAGCAGCAGCAGCGGGGTCTGCTGGGCGAGCGCCATGGCGATCCAGACGCGCTGCCGCTGACCGCCGGAGAGCTCGTCGACGTACCGCTCGGCCAGCTCGGCGACGCCGGTCGCCTCCATCGACTCCCGGGTGATGCGCTCGTCCTCCGGCGACCACTGGCGCAGCAGCCCCTGGTGCGGGTAGCGGCCACGGGCGACGAGGTCGGCGACGGTGATGCCGTCGGGCGCCACGGACGTCTGGGGCAGCAGCCCGAGCGTCTTGGCGACCTTCTTGGCCGGCATGGTCTGGATCGACTGCCCGTCGAGCAGGACGCGGCCCTGGCTGGGCTTCAGCATCCGGGAGAGGGCGCGGAGCAGGGTGGACTTGCCGCAGGCGTTCGGCCCGACGATGACGGTGAACGAGTTGTCGGGGATCTCCACGGACAGATCGCGGGCGATGACCCGCTGCTCGTACGCCAGGGTGACCGATTCCGCGCTCAGCCGCTGCTGTCGACCATCCATGCCCGTGCTCCCGTGCCCTCTGCGCAAATAAAGTTAGGTTAGCCTACCCAATTTCACAGCCCGAGCCGCGCGAGCACCTTCCCCGCGTCAGGGACCCCGCCGCCCACGGCGTCCACCGCCGACCAGGCGGCCCCGCACAGGGCCCGCACGGCGTCCATGGGATCGGCCGCGCCGGCCCCCGACCCGACGGGACCCTCGATCACCAGCTCTCCCCCGCCCGGCGCACTCAGCGAAGCCCGCCAGCCCCCGCACACGAAGCTCCCGTCCTCCTCGGCGACGACCTCCGGCTGCCCCACGAGCAGCCCCCGCAGATCGGCCGCGACATACGTCGGCCGGTGCTCCGGCACGGCCCGCAGCAGCTGCGCCGCGTCCGTCACCCCGGTGAAGACGAGCAGCGAGTCCACCCCACCGTTGAACGCGCCCTCGACGTCCGTGTCCAGCCGGTCCCCGACCACCAGCGGCCGTCGCGCGCCCGTCCGCAGCACCGTCTCCCGGTGCATCGGCGGCAGCGGCTTCCCCGCGACCTTCGGCTCCACCCGGCCGCCCGTGGCGATCCGGACGACCTCCACCGCGGCCCCGTTGCCGGGCCCGATCCCCCGCGCGCCGGGAATCGTCAGATCCGTGTTCGACGCGTACCAGGGGAGCCCCCGCGCCACCGCGTAGCTCGCCTCCGCGAACCGCCCCCACGGCATCTCGGGTCCGCCGTACCCCTGCACGACGGCCACCGGCTCGTCCTCCGCCGAGTCCACCGGCTCCAGGCCCCGCTCGCGCAGCGCCACCCGCAGCCCCTCGCCGCCGATGACGAGCACCCGGGAGCCCGGCGGCACGTCGTCGGCGATCAGCCGCGCCACGGCCTGAGCCGAGGTGATCACGTCCGCGGCCTCGGCGGGCACCCCGAGCTCGGTAAGGTGCTCGGCCACCGCGTCGGGCGTCCGCAGCGCGTTGTTGGTGACGTACGCCAGGTGCATCCCGCCGGCCCGCGCGAGCCCGAGCGCCTCCACGGCGTGCGGAACGGCCTCCCCGCCCGCGTACACGACCCCGTCCAGGTCCAGGAGCGCCGTGTCGTACGCCTGACTCAGCGGCACCGCGCTGCCACCCGGCCGCAGCCTGCCCACGCCCTGCTGTCCCTGGCCGTTCCGCACCGTCACCGCACACTCCTCGTCTCACCGGGTGGGTTCCCCCGCTCCCCCGATCATCGCTCATCCCACCGGCCACATACGATGACGAGATGAACACCTCAGGTCACGCGGCCGACGACGTCCGCGACGACGCAGCCGGACTGCGCCTGACGCCGTTCCGCGGACTCCGATACGTCCCCGAGCGGGTCGGCAGCCTGGCCGCCGTGACGTCCCCGCCCTACGACGTGGTCGTACGACCTGACGGACTTCTCCATCTGGAGTCAGCGGATCCGCACAACATCGTCCGGCTGATCCTGCCCCAGGCGATCACCGCCGGCACCCGCCACCGCAAGGCCGCCGTCACCCTCGACCGCTGGCTCGCGGACGGCGTCCTCGCCCCGGACCCGGAGCCCGCGCTCTACGTGTACGAGCAGCACGGCGACGGAATCCTCCAGCGCGGCATCATCGGGGCCCTGGAGCTCTCCACCCCGGCCGAGGGGGTCGTCCTCCCGCACGAGGACGTCATGCCGCACGTCGTCGAGGACCGCGCCGCCCTGATGCGGACCACCGCGGCCAACCTGGAGCCGCTGCTCCTCACGTACGTCGGCGAGGGCGACGGCGCCGGCGAGGTCGTCGAGCGCACCGTCCAGGGCCCGCCGCTGCTCGCCACGACCACCGAGGACGGCTTCCACCACCGCCTCTGGGCGGTGACCGACCCTGCCGAGCAGGCCGCCGTCTCCGCCGAGCTCGCCCGCCACCAGGCTCTCATCGCCGACGGCCACCACCGCTGGGCGACCTATCTGCGCCTCCGCGAGGAGCACCCGTCGCCCGGCCCCTGGAACTACGGCCTGGTCCTCCTCATCGACACCGCCCGCTACCCGCTCCGGGTCCGCGCGATCCACCGGCTCCTCAACCGCCTGCCGGTCTCCGACGCCCTCGCGGCCCTCGACGGCGCCTTCCGGGTACGCCGCATCGACCGGCCCCTGCCGGAGGCCATGGAGGCCCTCGCCGAGGCAACGACCGAGGGCAACGCCTTCCTCCTGGCCGGAGACGGCGGCTTCCACCTCGTCGACCGCCCGGACCCCGCCCTCCTCGACCGCACGATCCGCACGGACCGCCCGGACGCCTGGCGGACCCTGGACGCCACGGTCCTGCACTCCACCCTCCTGGAGCACGTCTGGCACATCCCGGACGCCCCCGAGGACATCGCCTACATCCACGACACGAAGGCGGCGGTCGAGCAGGCGGAACGCCGCGGCGGTACGGCGGTCCTCATGCATCCGGTGCGCGAGGAGGTCGTCCGGGACCTGGCCCGCCAGGGCGTCACGATGCCCCGCAAGTCGACCTCTTTCGGCCCGAAGCCGGCGACGGGCCTGGTCCTGAGAAGCCTCGCGCTGGACTGAGGGACCCCGGAAACGAAGAAGGGCGGCACCCGCAGGGGTGCCGCCCTTCTCACATGTCGACCGAGTCAGCTCTTGTCGCCGACGCTGTCGTCGCTGTCGTCCTCGTCGAAGTCGTCGTCCTCGTCGTCCTCAAGATCGACATCGGCATCGACGACGTCGCCACGGTCCGACTCCTCGTCGGTCTCGTCGGCCTCGTCCTCGTCGAACGCGTCGACGAACTCGATACCGTCCATCTCGGCCAGCCGGTCCGAGGCGTCCGTGGCCCCGTCCTTGTCGGACTCGAGAGCCTTGGCGAACCATTCGCGCGCCTCGGGCTCACGGCCGGCGGCGAGCAGCGCGTCGGCGTACGCGTACCGCAGTCGCGCGGTCCACGGGTGGATGGCGCTGGAGGCGAGCTCGGGGCTCTGCAGCGTCACGATCGCCGCGTCGAGCTGCCCCAGGTCGCGGCGCGCGCCGGCGGCCACGAGCCGCATCTCGACCTGCCCGGCCTTGTCCAGCTTCTGCACCTCGGGCTCCCCGGCCATCGCGAGCGCACGCTCGGGACGGTTGAGACCGCGCTCGCAGTCGGCCATGACGGGCCACAGCTCGACGCCACCGCTCATCCGGCGGGCGGCACGGAACTCGGCCAGCGCCTCGGAGTACTTCTGCGTCGCATACGCGGCGAAGCCGGCGGCCTCACGCACGGCGGCGACACGGGAGGCGAGCCGCAGGGCGACCCGCGAGTACTCGTAGGCCTTCTCCGGGTCCTCGTCGATCAGCTGAGCGACCATGACGAGGTTGCGCGAGACGTCCTCGGCGAGCCCCTTGGGCAGGCTCATGAGCTCCTGGCGCACGTCCGGGTCGATCTCCTCACCGGTGACCTCCGGCGGGATCGGCAGGCGCTTGATGGGCGCGCGGTCGCTGCGCTCGCGGTCGTCACGACGCCCGAAGCCACCCCGGTCGTCCCGCCCACGGAACCCACCGCGGCTGTCGCCCCCACGGTCGTCACGGCGGAAGCCGCCACCACGGTTGTCGCCACCGCGGTCGTCACGGCGGAACCCGCCGCCGCCACGGTTGTCGTCCCGACGGAACGACGACGGACGCTCATCACGCCGGTCATCCCGACGGAAGCCGCCACCGCCGCGGTTGTCGCCACCGCGGTCGTCACGCGAGGGGTACGAGGGCCGGTCGTCCCGACGGAACGACGACGGACGCTCATCACGCCGGTCATCCCGACGGAAGCCGCCACCGCCGCGGTTGTCGCCACCGCGGTCGTCACGCG
>NZ_JBVHZJ010000118.1:0-4744 GCF_055574655.1 Streptomyces sp. NPDC029956
TGGACGCCCCACACCCGGGGGGGGATGTGAGAGGGGGGCTGTCGTGGGAAAAGGTCGGCGGCCGGGCTTGGGGGGGGGGGTCGGGTGGCCGTCGGCCCGGCGCCCGGCACGGCCCCCCGAGACCGCCCGCCCGGTGCGCCGGGGCCGCGCGCACGCCCGTCCGGCACGCCGGTGTGAACAGCGCCACTCCGGCCCACTTCCCCGTCCGCCCGGCGAAGTGCCACCATGGATGTGGTCCGGGGACGCCGTCAGGGCGCCTCGAGATGACACAAGGAGCCGTGCACCATGACGCTTCAGGCTGCCCAGAAACCGCCCGCCGACAGCAGCAAGGCGCTGTACGGCGGCACGAGCACGCGCCGCATCACCGTCCACGACATCGCCACCGCCAAGACCCGCGGCGAGAAGTGGCCCATGCTCACCGCCTACGACGCGATGACCGCGTCCGTCTTCGACGAGGCCGGCATCCCGGTGATCCTCGTCGGGGACTCCATGGGCAACTGTCACCTCGGCTACGACACCACCGTGCCCGTCACGATGGACGAGATGACGCTGCTCTCCGCCGCCGTCGTCCGGGGCACGAAGCGCGCCCTCGTCGTCGGCGACCTCCCCTTCGGTTCGTACCAGGAAGGGCCTGTCCAGGCCCTGCGCAACGCCACCCGGCTGGTCAAGGACGCGGGCGTCGGTGCGATCAAGCTGGAGGGCGGCGAGCGCTCGCTGCCCCAGACCGAGCTGCTCGTCCAGGCCGGCATCCCCGTCATGTCCCATCTGGGCCTCACCCCGCAGTCCGTGAACACCATGGGCTACCGGGTCCAGGGCCGCTCCGACGAGGCCGCGCACAAGCTGCTGCGCGACGCGAAGGCGGCGCAGGACGCGGGCGCGTTCGCGGTCGTCCTGGAGCTCGTACCGGCCGAGCTGGCCTCCGAGGTCACCCGCTCGCTGCACATCCCGACCATCGGGATCGGCGCGGGGGCCGGCACCGACGCCCAGGTGCTCGTCTGGACCGACATGGCCGGCCTGACGGGCGGCAAGGTCCCGCGCTTCACCAAGCAGTACGCCAACCTCCGCGAGACGCTCGGCGACGCCGCGCGCGCCTTCGCCGAGGACGTCAGCGGTGGGGCGTTCCCCGCCGAGGAGCACACCTTCCACTAGGTCCTGTCACAGCTCCTGTCGGCACACTCCCGTCCGAAGGGCGGGAGTGTGCCGACAGGAGCCTGGTCGCGACAGGCCCACACAGCCACTGCGGCACCACCCGACAGCCCGCCGACATCCCCCATCGGCGGGCTGTCGGTCGTCTGTCGGAGGATTGTCGGTGGCCCCTGCTCTAGTAGGGGCCATGACGCGATCACACACCAACGCCGTCGAGGTCCGGGGCCTCGTGAAGCACTTCGGCGCCACCAAGGCCCTCGACGGGGTCGACCTGGACGTACGGGAGGGCACCGTCCTCGGCGTGCTCGGCCCGAACGGCGCCGGGAAGACCACCCTCGTCCGCTGCCTCTCCACCCTCCTCGTGCCGGACGCCGGCACCGCCACCGTCGCCGGCTACGACGTGGTGAAGCACCCCCGCCAGCTCCGCCGCACCATAGGGCTCACCGGTCAGTACGCCTCGGTCGACGAGAAGCTCTCCGGCTGGGAGAACCTGTACATGATCGGGCGGCTGCTCGACCTCTCCCGCGCCGACGCCCGCCGCCGGTCCGACGAGATGCTGGAGCGCTTCTCCCTCACCGAGGCGGCCAAGCGGCCCGCGATGACCTACTCCGGCGGCATGCGGCGCCGGCTCGACCTCGCCGCCTCGATGATCGGACAGCCCGCCGTCCTCTACCTGGACGAGCCGACCACCGGCCTCGACCCCCGCACCCGCAACGAGGTGTGGGACGAGGTCCAGCGGATGGTCGCCGAGGGCGTCACCGTCCTCCTCACCACCCAGTACATGGAGGAGGCGGAGCAGCTCGCCAACGAGCTGACCGTCATCGACAAGGGCAAGGTCATCGCCCAGGGCGGCGTCGACGAGCTCAAGGCCAAGGTCGGCGGCCGGACCCTGAAGGTCCGCCCGGTGGACCCGGGCCAGCTGTCGGCGATGGCCGCCGCGCTCCGCGAGACCGGTCTCGACGGTGTCGCCGGCTCGACCGTCGTCCCCGACGAGGGCGCGCTGTACGTGCCGATCCTCACCGACCAGCAGCTGACCGCCGTCGTGGCGCTGTTCGGCGCGCGCGGCTTCGGGATCGCCCACATCGGCACCCATCTGCCCAGCCTGGACGAGGTGTTCCTGGCGATCACCGGCGAGAAGTCCACGGTTTCCGACGAGATCCACGAGGAGGTCGCCGCATGAGCACGACCACGGTCACCAAGTCCCCCGTCGGATCGCCGAGTCCGGCCGCCGCGCGGCGCGAGCCCGCCGCCGAGGGCCGGATCGGCCTGCGGGCCAACCTGCGCCACATCGGCGCCCTGGCCCGGCGCAACGCCCTTCAGATCAAGCAGGACCCGGAGTCGATGTTCGACGCCGTCCTGATGCCGATCATCTTCATCCTGCTCTTCGTGTACGTCTTCGGCGGCGCGATCGCCGGCAAGGGCAACAACGACGTCTACGTCAACTACGTGACGCCCGGCCTGATGGCGATGATGGGCATGAACATCGCCATGGCCGTCGGCGTGGGCATCAACGACGACTTCAAGAAGGGGGTCATGGACCGGTTCCGGACGATGCCGATCGCCCGGTCCTCCGTCCTGATCGCGAAGATCGTCGTCGAGGTCGGCCGGATGCTGATCGCCACCGCGATCCTGCTCGGCATGGGATTCCTGCTCGGCCTGGAGATCCACACCTCGTTCTTCCACCTGCTCGCCGCCATCGGGCTCTCGATGGTCTTCGGAGCGTCGCTGATGTGGATCTTCATCCTGCTCGGCCTCACCCTGAAGACCGCCCAGGCGGTCCAGGGCATGGCGATGCTGGTCCTGATGCCGCTGCAGTTCGGCTCCTCGATCTTCGCCCCCACGGTCTCGATGCCGGGCTGGCTGGAGACCTTCACCGACTACAACCCGCTGTCGAACCTCGCCGACGCCGCCCGGAACCTGATCAACGGCGGCCCGGTCGCCCACTCCGTGTGGATGACCCTCGGCTGGGCGCTGGCCATCACGGTCGTCACGGCGCCCCTGGCGGTGACCAAGTTCCGCAAGAAGACCTGAGTCCATCGGGGCACGTCCGGCCCCGATCGGCCGGACGCACCCCACGGGGGTTCAGGACTCGGCGCGCTCACTGATCGCGTCGGCGGCGCGACCGAGCAGGGCGGCGGCCTCTTCCAAGGAGAGGCCGCCGCCTTCCGCGTGCGCCGCCTCGAACGCGTCCTCACCGAGCACGGACCGGGTCAGCTCCGTCGCCCGCCGCAGGTTGTCCAGCTCGAGCGACAGCGACAGGTGCCCCGCCGGCAGCAGTCCCTCCGCCGCCCCGAGCAGCACCCCGCCGATCCGCGCCGCCGGCCCGCCGAGACCCGCGAGGGCCCAGGCCGCGACGGTCAGGTGCACCGAGGGCATCTGCGGCGCCACCATCAGCGAGAGCTCGCCCATGGAGCGCTCGTACGCCTCCCTGACCAGGGCGAACCCGGACGCGTACTGCTCCTCGACGACATCGAGCCAGCCCAGGCTGCCGATGGCGAAGCCCTCGAAGAGCGAGAGCGTCTCGGAGCCGAACTCCTTCCGCAGCTCGTTCAGCTGCTCCCGGGCCTCGTCGTAGCGCCCGCTGCGGCCGAGCGCGAGACCGAGGAACAGCCGGGCGCCGAGCAGCGGTTCGTGCCCCAGGCTGGTGCCCCCCTCGACGATCTCGCGGAGGATCGCCTCGCCCTCCTCCATCCGCCCGGTCTCCACGAGGACGCTGGCGTACCGGGCCCGCAGCAGGGCCATCTGCGACTGGGCGCCGATCCGTTCCGCGTAGCCGATGGCGGCGACGTAGTCCGCGGCCGCGCCCTCGAACTCGAGCCGCCGCTCACGGGACTCCGCGCGGGAGGACAGCGCCTCGGCCGCTCCCCAGGCGTCGCCGAGCCGCTCGAAGATCTCCAGGCTCTCGTCGGCGTCGGCGCTCGCGCTGCGTGCCATGTCGGACCGGTTGGCGGACATGTTGGCGCGCATCTGGAGGGCGTTGCCGAGTTCCCAGGTGTAGCCGTGGCGACGGCAGGCGTCGACGGTCGCGTCGAGGAGCTCGCGCAGCCGGCCCGCCTCGCCGATGATCAGGACCGCGAAGACGGCGAAGGAGCCGGGCAGCCGGCAGGTCTGGGGCAGACCCGGCTCGTAGACGCCGGTCATCTCGCGGAGCCGGTGCACGCCCTCGGGGCGGGTCCACCGCCCGGTGTCGTGGTCCATGTTGAGGAGTTCGACGAGCCGCACCCCGCGCCGGGCCTCCCAGCGCTGGTCCTCGGAGAGCGGCGGCGGCGCGGCCGTGCACGCCTCGTGCAGGGGGACGACGGGCGCGGCGGGCGGGGTGAACGGGTCGGGTCCGAGGGCCGCGGCCGCCCGCGCCCAGTGCAGGGCGTCGGTCCGGAGGTCGCGCATCTGCCAGTACCAGAGCAGCGAGTGGACGAGGACGAGGGCCTCGTCCTCGTCGTGGCCGTCGACGGCCCGGCGCAGGGCGGTCCGGAGGTTGCCGTACTCGCGTCCGAAGCGGGCGATGGCGTCGACCTGTCCGGAGCCGCGGAGTTCGGGGTCGGTGGTACGGGCGAGTTCCCGGTAGTACGTGAGATGACGCCGCTCGACCACGGCCCGC
>NZ_JBVHZJ010000119.1:0-4671 GCF_055574655.1 Streptomyces sp. NPDC029956
CGATCTTCCACAGCCCGTCCGGAACAATCCAACTCCACGTACCCCGCCCCATGACGGTCTCAACGACCGCCTCACCACATAGGACACGGTCTAAGAGGGTGTCTCACGTGGTGAGTTCGGTAAGCTTCTCGATCACGAGTGATCGCTGCCCTCACACGACCAGCCGAGGCTGATCACGCCCAGGAAATGAGTATGCGGCTGCGTGACATGAGCCGATCATGTGATGATGACCGATCAGCTGACGATCAGCACATTGACTTTGCGGCACAGGATCCCGGACGACTGGGCGGCTGACCCCTGGGCCGAGGTGCGGCCTCTGATCGACGGCGTGGACGTCCTGAGAGAAGTCCACCCGGGAGGGCTGGTACCCAGCTGTCGGCACTGGACAGGCCCGGCCGGGAACTGGCCGCTGGCGGTCACGCGGGAACCGCGCAGGATCATGATCACCGAACCGACCTGCACCGCCGGCTGCTGCGGCGCCCTGTATGTCACCTTGCGCCGCGAGGGCGATCGGGTGATCTGGGACGCCTGGGAGAACACCAGCGACATCGCCGCCCTGCCCGCGGACATCACCTTCGACTCCGCCCAGTACGAAGCCGAACTCGCGCGGGCCGCGGCGGACCGCAGCTGGGAAGAGCCGGTAGACACCATTGCCCGGCTACTCGAGCAGACCCTTGCAGCCAGCGGCTGGTTCGAACAGTGGGGCTGCGTCCTCACGGGCGTCTGGCCACGACGCGAGGAGCCCGGCGTCCCCGAGGAACTCACCAGTCCCGAGGGGGTCGATGTCGAGTTCGACCACGTCCAGGCACCGGGAGAGCGTGCATGTTCCTACGCGTACGAATTGTTCATCACCCGCGATCAGCCCCTGGAGGAGCAGGTACGGCAGCTCGCGGCCCGCATTCTGGCGGATGATCCGCGGAAGACTGCTGAGCTTCAAGAAGGCTGAGGGCCAGGTGCAAGAACGCACGAGCTGAGAGTGGCCACGTCCTTGACGGGGTCCGCCCTGCGTCAAGGCAGCATCGCCCTGAACGTTTCCTGGGAACGGGACTCACAGGTGAGTTTGGTGAGGCTACCGAGCCAGTCGCTATGTGCGGAGATCCTGGGCGAGCGGCGTCCATCCGGCTGGGTCATGCAGGGCCTGGCCCGCGGGCAGGGCATCATCCACGCACTGGACTGTGACGAGGCCCCTCAGGCGGCCCTCACCCTCACCTGGGACCGAGCTCTGACGCTCGCCGAGCATCCGACTGTGCTCGGTGTGCAGCGCGTCGGCCGAGCTATCGCCCGTGCTGCTCGGCTTCGAGGACGGCATCGACTGACGGAACCTGCGAGAGGTGTGAGAGTCTCCAGCCCACAGGACGGTTCCGGTTGCCGGTGATGTGCCGTTCCCGCAGGACCGGCAGAAGGACGTCGCCTGCATCACGGTCGAAGCTGCCGGGGATGAAGGCGATGCGGTGGCAGACCATGTCGTCGTGCTCCGCCGCGTACCCCTCCCACTTGCCGTTGATGTAGTGCTTCGGGGGGGCGGTGCACGTTCAGGAGTCCGAAGGCGCTGAGCGGCTGAGAAGTCCGATGGGAGTACCGGAGAAGCCGATCTCATTCTGTGGACTCAGGACACCGTGTACGTCTGGGACGTGAAACACGTCGGTGGCGGCGCCGAGAGTGACGGCGGGGGTGAGGTGGCCAATACTTCAGGATCTTCAGGCCCAGCTGAGGAAGAACAACGACAATCGGACGGTGAAGGCAGGGTTCGGCATTCCGTTCACCCTCACCGGGCCCGCCATTCATGATCCGGGCGTATGGCTCAACGTGACATCGTCCAAGAAATACCCGGGGTCGGGCGTCATCACGTACGACAAGCGCAACACGGCCACGCCAGAGCCGAAGCCGCAGCCCGTCGCGGAACCCGTAGCCGCCCCGGAGCCCGGTCCCGACTGGGTCATGGGCTCGCTCATGGTCGGCGCCGGGCTCTTGCTCGGTGGCGTCGCCGCCGCCGACGACCTCACCGGAATCGGAGTCGCCGATGATCCGATCCTGTTCCCCATAGCCGGGGGACTCATCACCGGCGGAGCGGCGGCCTTCTAAGGGCTGTCCCGCAAAGATCGTCTGGTGCGCCCGGCCATGACGCGGCGAATCACCCCAGGCCGCGAAAGTCGAACCACACGCTCAACGCCCGTGGCCAGCCCCCTCAGGGAGCTTGACCACAGGAGCTCATACTCACAGCCCGGCCTGAGCGAGCAAGGACTCGGCCTGTTGCCGCGAGAGATTTGGCGGGGCCGGTGCGGCTGGGGGACACGTGTGGGTGCCGCGGCTGAACGACAGCATCCACTCAGCAAGGGGGCTGTCGGGCTCCAGGGTGGCCACAACCTGTTCACGCATCGCCTGCGGGGTGTCGGCCCGGGCCGCGATCGCATTTCTGACGAAGATGTCCTGGTCATCTGCCAGCACGTCGCGCAGACCGGGCGGCAGGTCCGGATGTGCGGCGACGGCCTCACGGACATCGGAATCCGGGTCGGCAGCCAGCTCAGGGGTCGGTACGGCATGGGCGACCGCAGCGGCGCGGGTCACCGGATCTGCCAACAGTCCCGGCAGAAGGTCCGCGGGAGGGACGAATGCCCGAACACTGCCACTGCGAATGCCTGGGTCGGCATCGGTCAGCAACATCCTGCGGACGTCGTCCGGAGCATCACGCCAGCGCTGGATGACCGACGATCGCACACTGGCCTCCGAGTCCGCGGCCAGGAGGGCTAGCAACTCCGTCGGCAGGTGCTCGTTCATCGCAAGGAACGACCGCACGGAAGGGTCCGGGTCGGCCGCCAGACGGGCGAGCAGCCCCAGAGGCTCGTTCCTGACGCTCGCCGCGACCGCACACCGAACAGCAGGCTCCGGATGCTCCGCAAAGCGGGCCCTGATCCGAGAGGGCACGGAGGAGTTCCCGGCGAGAGTCCGTGCGGAGCCGAGCTCGATGATCTCTGCTATCAGTTCGTCAGTCAGGTCCCGACGCAGCAACGCCACCGCGCGCCGAGCCCCCGGGTGCTGGAGCAGGCGCCGCACCAGGTCAGCGGGCAGGTCATCTTGGGCTGCTAGAGCACTGAGTTCAGCATCCAGTTCCATGGAACGCAGGGTAATCCTCGGGCCTGGAAGAGGACGCCCCAAGCCAATCTACCGTCGCAGCCGGACACCCAACTTGTCATGGGCGGCTCAGGCACAGGTACTGAACGACGGCGAGTACTCATTCCGCAACCCGACCAACCGCTTCGCCCTGTCAGCCGATCGCCTGGCCCGGGTGGCAGCCGCGCTGACGCCCTGACCACCCGCCCATTCCCAACGGCAAGTGGTCATGTTTGGAACAATCCTGCCGTGACTGCTGTGATCACGGCTACGCAGCCGGCATGGATTAGACGTCATCTCATTTGGTGAGTCTGCGGTAGCAGATGAGGGTGCAGGCAAGACTGGTGAAGGCGAGGAAGTGGTCAGCTTTGCGTTCGTAGCGTCGGTGGAGGCGGCGGCAGCCGGCGAGCCAGGCCATGGTGCGTTCGATGGTCCACCGGTGCCGTCCGAGCCGCTGAGAGGACTCAATGCCTTTGCGGGCGATGCGGTGGCGGATGCCTCAGCCGGAGAGCCATTGCCGCAGGTGGCGGTAGTCGTAGCCCTTGTCGGCGTGGAGCTTGCCGGGCTTGCGTCTGCGCCGGCCGCGGCGGGAGCGGATCGGGGGTATGCCCTTCACCAGCGGGATCAGGGCTTGGCTGTCGTGCAGGTTCGCGCCCGAGATTCCGACGGAGATGGGCAGACCGGTCCGCTCGGTGATCAGGTGGATCTTCGAGCCGTACTTGCCCCGGTCGACAGGATTCGGACCTGTCAGATCCCCCTTTTCATCGCCCGCATGTTCACCGAGTCGATCGCGCAGCGGGACCAGTCCAGCTCGCCGCGGGCACCGAGCTCGTTGAGCACCACGCGGTGGAGCTTGGCCCACACCCGGGCCTTCGACCACTCACTGAACCGTCGGTGGGCCGTCGCCCCTGACAAACCGAAGGATGCTGTCGGCAGCTGCTGCCACGTGCAGCCCGACGTGGCCACGAACACGATCGCCGCCAGCACCTCCCGGTCGCCGTGCCGACGTCGGCCACCGCCCTGAGGCCGGACAGGAGCATCCGGCACCACCCGCTGGAACAACGCCCACAACTCGTCAGGCACCAGTCGTTCGACAATCCCCACGTCGGCAGGCTACCGATCGAAGGAGACCCGCAGTTAGCGCCCCTTACGGCGCTGCGCGTCAAAGCGGAGAAGTACCCGCACCAAACGCCACACTCCGGCCGACGCTCCAAGCAGGGCACCCCCTGTCAGCGTGGCCTTTCCTCCTCGACTAGAGACCCCGAGAGCCAGGGCAGGAAGCAGGGCTACGGCAAAGACTGCCGCAGCCAGCGCGACGGCAGTCACCAAAGCGAAAACGATCTCCACCGTCATGGCGTCCTTCTCCCACCGCGACTCACGTCCCTTGTCCATCCCGCAAGTCTCACATCACGGTTAAGCGCGCCGAAAGGCATCGCCGAGACGTGCCAACCAATTGAGATGGCTTCTTATACCGTGTCCTATGTGGTGAGGCGGTCGTTGAGACCGTCATGGGGCGGGGTACGTGGAGTTGGATTGTTCCGGACGGGCTGTGGAAGATCGCGG
>NZ_JBVHZJ010000120.1:0-4579 GCF_055574655.1 Streptomyces sp. NPDC029956
AGCGCGAACGCGTGGCCCGCCGCAGGCGAACACCACAACCTGAAACAGCAGATACCTCACGTGGCGACCTACGACCTCAAAACCAGGTCACTAGGAAGCCCGCCGCACCTCGTACTCGTCCTCCATCGCCGTGTCGTGCCCCGGGACGCCCACCCGCTCCCCCGTCGCCACGAAGCCGAAGCGACGGTAGAAGGCGGCAGCCCGCGCGTTGTTCTCGTGGACGTAGAGCCGCACCCGCTCAACCGGCTCCGCCAGCGACCAGGACCACTCGACGCCCGCACGGAACAGCGCGTCGATCACACCGGTACCCCGCACCTCGGGCCGTACGTACACGCCCACGATGTGCGTCTGGCCGACCTTCGCCGGCGCACCGAAGCGCACCTCGTCCGACGGCCGCTCCACCAGGAGCGTGATCGTGCCGACCCACCGCCCGTCCGGGGCCTCGGCCACGAACTGCCGCACGTTCCCGGCGCCCGTCTCGGACGCCCCCTCGGCACGCTCCTGCCAGAAGGAGTCCGGGCGCTGCACGGCGTCCTCGTACGTCTCGAGGAACGCGAGGTGGGCGACCGGGTCGCGCAGGGCGGCGAGACGGAGCTCGCGGGCCCGCTCCCACTCGTCGGCGCGGATGACACGTATCGAAAAGTCCATGCGCCCGATCCTCCGCGCGACCGCACGCCCCTGACAAGGGCTTTTCCCCCGCGTCGTACCCCGGTACCACGCAGGCGCCCCACCTCCCGCCCCAGGTCGGACGAACACCCGCCGCCCGCTCCCTAGCGTCGTCAGCATGATCCGAGCAGAGAACCTCACCAAGCGGTACGGGGACACCACCGTCGTCCGGGACCTCGGCTTCACCGTCCGGCCGGGCGCCGTCACCGGCTTCCTCGGCCCCAACGGCGCCGGAAAGTCCACCACCCTCCGCATGATCCTCGGCCTCGACGCCCCCACCCGCGGCCACGCCACCGTCGACGGCCGCCCGTACGCCCGGCACGGCGCCCCGCTCACCCGCGTCGGCGCCCTCCTCGAAGCCCGCTCCGTGCACCCGGGCCGCTCCGCCCGCCACCACCTCACGGCCCTCGCCCTCACCCACGGCATCCCGCGGTCCCGCGTCGACCGTGTCCTCGCCGTCGCCGGCCTCACCCATGTCGCCGACAAGCGCGTGAAGGGCTTCTCCCTCGGCATGGGCCAGCGCCTCGGCATCGCCGCCGCGCTCCTCGGCGACCCGGCCACCGTCGTCCTCGACGAACCGCTCAACGGCCTCGACCCCGAGGGCGTGCTCTGGATCCGCACCCTCCTCAAGTCCCTCGCCGCCGAGGGCCGTACCGTCCTCGTCTCCTCGCACCTGATGAGCGAGATGGCCCTCACCGCCGAGCACCTGATCGTCATCGGCAAGGGCCGGCTCCTCGCCGACACCACCGTCGACGAGCTCGTCCGCACCTCCGGCGGAGCCTCCGTCAAGGTCGTCACCCCGGAGGCCGACCGGCTGCGGAACCTCCTCCCCGGCGCCGCCACCACCCTGGAGGCCCCCGACACCCTCCTCGTCACCGGCCCGGACGCACCGGAGATCGGCCGCACGGCCGCCGCCCACGGTCTTCCCCTCCATGAACTGACCCCTCAGGCCGCCTCCCTGGAGCAGGCGTTCATGGCCCTCACCCACGACTCCGTCGAATACCAGGGAGCCCCCGCATGAGCACCCCGACCATCACCCCGACCGTCGCGGCCACCACCCCCTCCGTGGCCCCGCGCCTCACCCACGCGCGCGTACTCCGCTCCGAGTGGCACAAGCTGTGGACCGTCCGCTCGACCTGGATCACCGTCCTCACGGCCACCGCACTCGTCCTCGGTGTCGGCATCCTCATGGGTGCCACCTACACCTCCGACGGCGGCGACTCCGACGTCGACACCGTCATCCTCACCCTCTACGGCAGCCAGCTCGGTGCCATCGCCCTCGCCGTCCTCGGCATCCTGGTCACCGCCGGCGAGTACGCGACCGGCATGATCCGCGCCTCCCTCACCGCCGTCCCCGCCCGCCTCCCCGTCCTCGGGGCGAAGGCCGCCGTCTACACCGGCGTGGTCCTCGCCCTCACCTCCGTCACCAACCTGCTGACGTTCCTCACCGCCCAGGCGTTCCTCTCCGACTCCGACCAGGCCGCCTCCCTCACCGACGACGGCGTCCTCGCCGCCCTCGCGGGCAACGCCGCCGGCATCACCCTCCTCGGCCTGATCGCCCTCGGCCTCGGCGCGACCCTCCGCTCCGTACCCGGCGCGATCGGCGCCTTCGTCGGCGGCGTGATGATCCTGCCCGAGGTCCTCGGGATGCTCCCGTACGAGGCGATGGAGACGGCCGTCCGGTACTTCCCCACCCAGGCCGCCGGCGCCCTCGGTTCGGCCACCCCGATCCCGGGCGCCGCCTCCCCCGGCGCCGCCCTGCTCGCCCTCGTCCTGTGGGCGGCCGCGGCCCTCGCCGTCCCCGCCCTGTTGCTCAAGCGCCGCGACGTATGAGGATGATGACCGGGTGACCACGGAAGCGACCGCGACAACGGGCCTCAGCCGCTCCCTCCAGCAACTGCTCGCGCGGACCCGGGCGTTCGACACCCGCCGACCCTGGGTGTGGGACTCCACGCTCACGTTCTTCTGGACGGCGGCCGCACTGGTGGACGCGTCGGGCGGCTGGCGGAACACCGCCCCCGACCCGTCCGTCCCCGCCTGGCTCGTGGTCACCCTGAGCCTCTGCCTCTCCCTCCCGCTGTACCGGCGCCGCCGGGAGCCCCTGGCCGTCCTCACCGTGATGGCCTGCGCGGCGCTGGTCAGCGCCGCCTCGGGCGCCTTCCTCCAGGCCGGCTACCTCCAGCTCGTCCCGCTCTTCCACATCGCCCTCTCCCGCCCGCCCCGCGCCCTCCTGTGGGCCTCCGCCCTGCTCCTGCCGCCGCTCCTGACGGGGGCGGTCCGCTTCCCCCGGGGGAGCTGGGACCAGCACGTCGTCCCCACCCTGTGGACGTACGCGCTCGTCGCCCTCCTCGGCATCGCGGTCCGCTCCCGCAAGGACCACACGGCGGCGCTCGTCGACCGGGCCCGCCGCCTGGAGATCGAACGCGACCAGGAGGTACGGCTCGCTGCGGCGGCCGAACGGACCCGGATAGCACGCGAGATGCACGACATCATCGGCCACAACCTCTCCGTCATCACGGGCCTCGCGGACGGCGGCCGGTACGCGGCGGCGAAGAGCCCCGAGCGTGCCGCCCAGGCCCTCGACGCCATCGGTACGACGAGCCGCGAGGCCCTCGCAGAACTCCGCCGGCTCCTCGGTGTCCTGCACGACGACGAGCCGGAGGCGGCCCGTGACCCCCAGCCCACCCTGGCCGACCTCGACGACCTGATCACCGGCGTACGGAAGGCGGGCCTGCCGGTACGGCTCGACCGGGACGGCTCCTCTCCCGACCGGCCCCTCACCCCGGGCGCCCAGCTGACGGTCTACCGGGTGGTCCAGGAAGCCCTGACGAACGCCCTGAAGCACGCGGGCGAGGGCGCGAAGGCGACCGTGCTCCTCACCCACACCCCCCAGGAGGTGCGGGCGGAGATCACGAACACGGGACCGGCCGTTCCGCCGCCCCCACCGTCCGCCCAGGGCAGGGGACTTACCGGGATGCGGGAGCGCGCGGCCCTCTACGACGGCACACTCGACACCGGCCCGCTGCCGACCGGCGGCTGGCACGTCAGACTCCGACTCCCCCGGGAGGGCACCCCCTCGTGACGACCGTTCTCATCGCGGACGACCAGCCGATGCAGCGCTTCGGCTTCCGCATGCTGCTGGAGAGCCAGGACGACATGACCGTCGTCGGAGAGGCCGCCAACGGCACCGAGGCGATCCGGCTGGTCGACCGCCACCACCCCGACGTCGTCCTGATGGACATCCGGATGCCCGGCCTGGACGGCATCGAGGCGACCCGCCGGATCGTCGCCACGGGCGACCGCACCCGCATCCTGATCGTCACGACCTTCGACCTCGACGAGTACGCGTACGACGGCCTCCGCGCCGGGGCCAGCGGCTTCCTGGTGAAGGACGCCCAGCCGGAGGAACTCCTCGCCGGCATCCGCGCGGTCGCGAGCGGCGACGCGGTCGTCGCCCCGAGCCTCACCCGCCGCCTCCTGGACGCGTACATCCACCACCTGCCGTCCTCCCCGACGGCGGACCCTCACCCGGAGGACCCGCGCCTCGCCTCTCTCACGGAGCGGGAACGCGAGATCCTCACGGTCATCGGCCAGGGCTGGACGAACACGGAGATCGCCGAACGCCTGCACCTCGCGGAGTCGACGGTGAAGACCCACGTCGGCCGCATCCTCGCGAAGACCGGCGCCCGGGACCGCGTCCAGGCGGTGATCCTGGCGTACGACACCCAACTCGTCACGCCGGCCTGAGCGGGTCCCACGAAAAGACCCCGGAACGCAGAAAAGCCCCGCACCATAAGGTGCGGGGCTTTCCCACAATGATTGTTCGGCGGCGTCCTACTCTCCCACAGGGTCCCCCCTGCAGTACCATCGGCGCTGAAAGGCTTAGCTTCCGGGTTCGGAATGTAACCGGGCG
>NZ_JBVHZJ010000121.1:0-4504 GCF_055574655.1 Streptomyces sp. NPDC029956
ATGGCCCAGGAGGCGGGTTGGACGACGTCGACGCGGTCGAGGCCGGGTGCGTCGTCGTCTCCGCGCAGGACGGCGGTGAGGGACCAGTCCACGAAGGGTGTGAGGGCGGTCTCGCAGTCGGCGATGGCCTGGGCGAAGACGGGGGAGGAGTCGAGGAGCTCGACCGCCATCCCGACCCACTGCGACCCCTGCCCCGGGAACACGAACACGACAGGAGCACCCGAGGCCCGCCCCGGCTTCGCACCGGAGACGGCCGCGGTGACCGCGTCGACCTCGCGGGAGGCGAGCGCGTCGAGGCCCGCGAGGAGCCCGTCGCGTCCTTTGCCGCCGGGGACCATGGCCCGCGACTCGAAGGCGGAACGGTTCGCGGCCAGGGAGAACGCCACATCGGCCGGGCTCAGTTCGGGCCTTGCCCGTACGTACTCGGCCAGTCGGCCCGCGGCTTCGGCGAGCGCGTCGGCCGAACGCGCCGACACCATCCACGGCAGACCGGCCTCGGGGCGCCCGGTCCCGGTCGCCTCCTCGGCTACCGGCTCCGTCGCGGGGGCCTCGGCGAGGATGACGTGGGCGTTGGTGCCGCTGATGCCGAACGACGACACTCCCGCCCGGCGGACCCTTCCGTCCGTGGCGGGCCAGGAGCGGGCCTCGGTCAGCACCTCGACGCCACCGGACTCCCAGTCGACGAGCTCGCTGGGCCTGCTCACGTTGAGCGAGGCGGGCACTTCGCCATGGCGCAGCGCCATGACCATCTTGATGACACCGCCGACACCGGCGGCGGCCTGGGCGTGTCCGAGGTTGGACTTGAGGGACCCCAGCATGAGGGGCCGGCCGCCGTCACGCTCACTGCCGTACGTGGCGAGCAGCGCCTGCGCCTCGATCGGGTCGCCGAGGACGGTGCCGGTGCCGTGGGCCTCGACCGCGTCCACCCCTGCGAAGGAGACCCCGGCGTCGGCCACGGCGGCGCGGATCACTCGTTCCTGCGCGGGGCCGCTCGGTGCGGTGAGGCCGTTGGACGCGCCGTCCTGGTTGACGGCCGTACCGGCGACCACGGCGAGCACGTCATGGCCCAGCCGACGGGCGTCCGACAACCGCTCCACGACCAGGACACCGACGCCCTCGGCCCACGCCGTTCCGTCCGCGTCCGCCGAGAACGACTTGATGCGGCCGTCGGCAGCGAGTCCCCGCTGACGCGAGAACTCGATGAACGTGTGGGGGGTGGACATCACGGCGGCGCCACCGGCGAGGGCGAGCGAGCACTCGCCCGACCGCAGGGCCCGTACGGCCAGGTGCAGTGCCACCAGGGACGACGAGCACGCCGTGTCCACCGTGAGCGCCTGACCCTGCAGGCCGAGGGTGTAGGCCACCCGGCCGGTGGCGACGCTGCCGGCCGTGCCGGTCAGGAAGTGGCCCTCGGCCTCCTCCGGGAGCCGGCCGCCACCGCCGTAGTCGTGGTACATCACGCCGGCGAACACACCGGTGTCACTGCCGTGCAGCGTTCCGGGCGCGATGCCCGCCCGCTCCAGGGCCTCCCACGACACTTCGAGGAGCAGCCGCTGCTGCGGGTCCATCGCCAGCGCCTCACGTGGCGAGATCCCGAAGAACGCGGGATCGAACTCGCCGGCCTCGTGGAGGAACCCGCCGCGCCGCACATAGGACGTGCCGGAGTGGTCCGGGTCCGGGTGGTAGAGGCCGTCGAGGTCCCAGCCCCGGTCGGTCGGGAAGTCCGAGATGACGTCGCGCTGCTCGGCGACGACCTGCCACAGTCCCTCGGGGGAGTCGACCCCGCCCGGGAAGCGGCAGCCCATGCCGACGATCACGATCGGGTCGTCGTCCGTACGCGGTGCGACGGCGGCGGCGGGCTGCGGGACGACACTCTCGGCCCGTTCCCGTGCGAGCGCGAGCGTGAAGTCGACGACGGCGGCCGGCGTGGGGTGGTCGAAGACGAGGGTCGCCGGAAGACGCAACCCGGTAGCGGAGTTGAGGCGGTTCCGCAGCTGTACGGCGAGCAGCGAGTCGACGCCGAAGCTCTTGAACGGCTGGTCCGGGTCGATCCCGTCCGCCGAGTCGCGGCCGATGACCGCGGCGAGCTGGGCGTTGACGAGGTCGAGCAGCAGACGGCGGCCCTCCTCCTCGGACAGCCGGCCGAGCCTGCGGCGCAGCCCGGACTCGCCGGAGCGCCGCTGCGGGACCCGTACCAGCGAGCGCAGCACCGGGGACAGGGTTCCGTCGAGCGCGTCGGCGCGCAGTGCGGCCGGGTCGAGCCGGGCCGGTACGAGCATCGCCGTGTCGTCGCCGAGCGCGCGGTCGAGGAGGTCGAGGCCCTGCTCGTTGGAGAGCGGGGCGATGCCGCGCGTCGAGAGGGTGCTGTCGTCCAAGTGCCCCGTGAGACCGGTGCGTTCGGCCCACAGACCCCAGGCGAGAGAGGTCGCGGGGAGACCGGCGGCCCGGCGGCGGGCGGCGAGCGCGTCGAGGAAGACGTTGCCGGCGGCGTAGTTGGCCTGGCCGGGGTTGCCGAGTACGCCCGCGACCGAGGAGAAGAGGACGAACGCGGCGAGGTCCTGGTCCGCGGTGAGTGCGTCGAGGTGGGCGGCGGCGTCCACCTTGGGGCGCAGCACGGCGGCGAGCCGGTCGGGGGTCAGCGACTCGATCACACCGTCGTCGAGGAGGCCCGCGGTGTGGACGACGGCGGTCAGCCGTACGCCGGTCAGGAGCCGCGCGAGTGCGTCGCGGTCGGCGGTGTCGCAGGCGGCGAGGGTGACCTCCGCGCCCGAAGCGGCGAGTTCGGCCGCGAGTTCCCCGGCACCCGGGGCATCGGGTCCGCGGCGGCTGACGAGGAGCAGGCGGCGGGCGCCGCGCTCGGTGACCAGGTGCCGTGCGACCGAGGCGCCGAGGACGCCGGTACCGCCGGTGATGAGCACGGTCCCGTCGGGGTCCAGTGCGGTGGCGCCGGCCGGGCCGGCGACGGCGGTGTGCCGGACGAGCCGTGGCGCGAGGAGCGTGCCCGCCCGCAGGGCGAGCTGAGGCTCGGTGAGGACGGCCCCGGGAACGCCGTCGATGTCGCTAGCCGCGTCCGCGTCCGTGTCCAGCAACGAGAAGCGGTCGGGGTGCTCGGACTGGGCGGTCCTGATCAGGCCCCACACGGTGGCCTGGGCGGGGTTCGTGACATCGGGGCCGGCGGCGCCGTCGGTCAGCACCAGCAGCCGGGACCCGGTGAACCGGGCGCCGGCCAGCCAGCTCTGGACGAGGGCCAGCGCCCAACCCGCCGCGCGGTGCGCGTGATCGGCGAGGCCCGCCCCTGTGCTGTCGGAGTCCTGCGTCGAGCCCGGACATCGTACGGCGACGAGCTGAGGCACGGGATCCGGCACCTCGGCCAGATCGGCGACCTGACACACGGCGACGTCGGACGCGGTGGACGGGACCGGCTGCCACTCCAGGCGGAACAGCGCGTCGGTGCCGCGCGCGGCGGCCAGGTCCGCGGTGAACGGGCGCATCGTGACGGACTCCGCCGACAGCACGGGCTTGCCCGCGCCGTCGGTGACGCGCAGGCTCACCCCGTCCTCGCCCTTGGCGCTGAGCCACACCCGGAGGGCGTCCGCGCCCTCGGCGTGGCGGGTGACGCCGGACCAGGAGAACGGCAGGACGGTGCCGCCGTCCTCGCGCAGCAGGCCGACCGCGTGCAGGGCGGCGTCCAGTACGGCCGGGTGGACGCCGTAGGACGCGGCGTCGAGCTCGGCGGGCAGGCTCACCTCGGCGAAGACGTCACGGCCGCCGCGCCAGGCGGCACGCAGTCCTTGGAAGGCGGGGCCGTAGTCGTACCCCGCTTCCGAGAGTGTGTCGTAGCGGGACTCCACGTCGATCTCGTGGGCGCCGGGCGGCGGCCACTCGGCGAGGTCGAAGTCCGCCGTCCCGTCGTCGATGTCGAGCAGTGCCGCGGCGTGCCGCGTCCACGGAACCCCCGCGTCGGCGTCCTGCGGCCGCGAGTGCACGGCCAGCTCCCGCTGCCCGTCCGCGTTCGGCGGCTCGACGGTCACCCGGAGCTGAACGGCCTCGTCGGGCGGCAGCAGCAGGGGCGCCTGGAGAGTGAGTTCGGAGAGCCGCCGCCAGCCCGTCCGGGCGCCCACGGCCATCGAGAGTTCGAGGAACGCGGTACCGGGCAGCAGGACGGTGCCGTGCACGGCGTGATCGGCGAGCCACGGCTGCGTGTCGAGGCCGAGCCGCCCCGTGTACACCAGCCGGTCCTCCTCTACGAGCTCGATCACGGCGCCCAGCAGCGGGTGCCCTGCCGGGTTCAGGCCGAGCCCCCGTGCATCCGTCGCGGCAGGCTCGGGTTCGAGCCAGTAGTGCCGGCGCTGGAAGGGGTAGGAGGGGAGTTCCACCGTGCGGGCCTGGTAGGGCTGGAGGAGCGTCGTCCAGTCGACGGTGACGCCGTGGGTCCAGGCTTCGGCGGCGGATTCGACGAAGCGTTCGAGGCTGCCGGTGTTGCGGTGGAGGGTGCCGACGACGG
>NZ_JBVHZJ010000122.1:0-3450 GCF_055574655.1 Streptomyces sp. NPDC029956
TCCGCCATCCTCGAAGCCGCCGAGGAGCACCGGGCGGACGTGATCGGCATGTCCGGCCTCCTCGTGAAGTCCACCGTGATCATGAAGGAGAACCTCCAGGAGCTGAACGGCCGCGGTCTTGCCGCCACCTACCCGGTGATCCTCGGCGGCGCGGCCCTCACCCGGGCCTACGTCGAGCAGGACCTCCACGAGCTGTACGAGGGCGAGGTGCGGTACGCCCGTGACGCCTTCGAGGGCCTGCGCCTCATGGACGCCCTCATGGGCGTCAAACGAGGCGTCCCCGGCGCCGTACTCCCGCCACTCAAGCAGCGCCGCGTGCCCAAACGCGAGACCCCGCTGCTCGCGGCCGAGGTGCGCGAGCCGGAGCCGGCCGGCCGCTCCGACATCGCCGCCGACAACCCCGTACCCGAGCCCCCCTTCCTCGGGACCAGGGTCGTCAAGGGCATCCAGCTCGCCGAGTACGCCTGCTGGCTCGACGAGGGTGCCCTCTTCAAGGGTCAGTGGGGGCTGAAGGACGCCGGGACCATCGAGGCGGAGGGCCGGCCGCGGCTGCGGGCCTGGCTGGACCGTCTCCAGACGGACCACCTCCTCGAAGCGGCCGTGGTCTACGGCTGGTTTCCCTGTGTGTCCAAGGGCGACGACCTGATCGTCCTGGACGAGGACGGAGGCGAGCGGACCCGCTTCTCCTTCCCCCGCCAGCAGCGGGGCCGCCGTCTCTGCCTGGCCGACTTCCACCGCGCGGAGGACTCCGGCGAGATCGACGCCGTCGCGATGCAGGTGGTCACCGTCGGCTCCCGGATCGGCGAGGAGACGGCGAAGCTCTTCGCCGCCGACGCCTACCGGGACTATCTCGAACTCCACGGACTGTCGGTGCAGTTGGCGGAGGCGCTTGCCGAGTACTGGCATGCGCGGGTGCGTGCCGAGTGGGGGGTCGCGGGCGCCGAGCCGGCGTCCCTGGAGGGGATGCTCCGCACCGAGTACCAGGGCTGCCGCTACTCGCTGGGCTACCCGGCCTGTCCTGATCTGGAGGACCGGGCGAAGATCGCCGCGCTCCTGCGGCCGGAGCGGATCGGGGTGGAGCTGTCGGAGGAGTACCAGTTGCACCCCGAGCAGTCGACGGACGCGATCGTCGTCCATCACCCGGAGGCGAGCTACTTCAACGCGGGAGGACGGCGCCTGTGAGCCCCACGTATTCGTTCGAGTTCTTCCCGCCGAAGACCGAGCGCGGCGAGCGGACGCTGTGGGAGGCGATCCGCCGGGTCGAGGCCCTGTCGCCGGACTTCGTGTCGGTGACGTACGGCGCGGGCGGCTCGTCGCGTGACCGGACGATCGAGGTGACGAAGCGGATCGCGGCGGAGACGACCCTGCGGCCGGTGGCGCATCTGACGGCGGTCGGGCACTCGGTCGCCGAGCTGCGGGCCATCATCGGCGCGTACGCCGACGTCGGCGTGCGGGACGTGCTCGTGCTGCGCGGAGATCCGCCGGGCGACCCGCGCGGCCCGTGGACACCCCACCCGCAGGGCTTCACCTACGCCCACGAACTCGTGGAGCTGGTGCGGTCGTTGGGTGACTTCCGGATCGGGGTGGCGGCCTTCCCCGAGGGCCATCCGAGATCCCCTGATACGGGGAGCGATCTGGCGCACTTCGTGGCGAAGTGCCGGGCGGGCGCGGACTACGCGATCACGCAGATGTTCTTCGATCCGGAGGACTACCTGCGGCTGCGCGACCGGGTGGCGGCCGCGGGCTGCGACACCCCGATCATCCCGGAGATCATGCCGGCCACCGACGTGCGCCAGATCCGGCGCTTCGCCGAGCTCAGCGACGCCGCGTTCCCCGAGGACCTGGCGCACCGCCTGGAGGCGGCCAAGGACGACCCGGCCGGGGCGTATCGCATCGGCGTCGAGCACGCGACCGCGATGGGCCTGCGACTGCTCGACGAGGGCGCGCCGGGACTGCACTACATCACGCTGAACAGGTCGACGGCGGCCCTGGAAATCCACCGAACCATCATGAACGCGAGGAGCGTTGTCCATGTCTGACCCCACTGCGACCGGCTTCACCGACTACAAGGTCGCCGACATCTCCCTGGCCGCCTTCGGCCGTAAGGAGATCACCCTCGCCGAGCACGAGATGCCGGGCCTGATGTCCATCCGCCGCGAGTACGCCGAGACGCAGCCCCTCGCCGGAGCCCGGATCACCGGCTCGCTCCACATGACGGTGCAGACCGCCGTCCTCATCGAGACGCTGGTCGCGCTCGGCGCCGAGGTCCGCTGGGTGTCGTGCAACATCTACTCGACGCAGGACCACGCGGCCGCCGCGATCGCCGCCGCCGGGATCCCGGTCTTCGCCTGGAAGGGCGAGACCCTGCAGGAGTACTGGTGGTGCACGGAGCAGGCCCTGACCTGGCCGAACGCCGAGGGCCCGAACATGATCCTCGACGACGGCGGCGACGCCACCGTCCTCGTCCACAAGGGCGTGGAGTACCAGAAGGCCGGCGCGGTCCCGGACCCGTCGACCGCCGAGAACGACGAGCACCGGGTCATCCTGGAGCTCCTGCGGAGCACCACCCTGGACTGGGCCACGATCGCCGCGGGGATCCGGGGCGTCACGGAGGAGACCACGACGGGCGTGCACCGCCTGTACGAGATGCACCGCGAGGGCGCGCTGCTCTTCCCCGCGATCAATGTGAACGACGCCGTGACGAAGTCGAAGTTCGACAACAAGTACGGCTGCCGGCACTCCCTCATCGACGGCATCAACCGCGCCACCGACGTCCTGATCGGCGGCAAGACGGCCGTCGTCTGCGGCTACGGGGACGTCGGGAAGGGTTCGGCGGAGTCGCTGCGCGGCCAGGGCGCCCGGGTGATCGTCACCGAGATCGACCCGATCTGCGCGCTGCAGGCGGCGATGGACGGCTACCAGGTCGCCACCCTGGAGGACGTGGTGGAGACGGCGGACATCTTCGTCACGACCACCGGCAACAAGGACATCATCATGGCGTCCGACATCGCCCGCATGAAGCACCAGGCGATCGTCGGGAACATCGGCCACTTCGACAACGAGATCGACATGGCCGGCCTGGCGCAGATCCCCGGGATCGTGAAGGACGAGGTCAAGCCGCAGGTCCACACCTGGACGTTCGAGGACGGCAAGGTCGTCATCGTCCTGTCCGAGGGGCGTCTGCTCAACCTCGGCAACGCGACCGGCCACCCCTCCTTCGTGATGTCGAACTCCTTCGCCGACCAGACCCTCGCCCAGATCGAACTCTTCACGAAGACGTCCGACTACCCCGTCGGCGTGTACACGCTCCCCAAGCACCTGGACGAGAAGGTCGCCCGTCTCCACCTGGACGCCCTCGGCGTCCGCCTCACGACCCTCCGCCCCGAGCAGGCCTCGTACATCGGAGTCCCGGTCGAGGGCCCGTACAAGCCGGACCACTACCGCTACTGA
>NZ_JBVHZJ010000123.1:0-3041 GCF_055574655.1 Streptomyces sp. NPDC029956
CGCGGCTTCCGCATCGAACCCGGCGAGATCGACACCGTCCTGGGAACGGCCCCCGGGGTCACCCGCGCCGTCACCGTCATCCGCGAGGACCGGCCCGGAGTCCAGCGCCTCGTGACGTACGTCGTCCCCTCAGCCGACGCTCCGGTGACGGCGGAGACCCTGCGCGGCCACGCCGCCGCCCGCCTCCCCGAGTACATGGTGCCGAGCGTCTTCCTGGAGATCCCGGCGATCCCCCTCTCCCCCAACGGCAAGCTCGACCGCCGCGCACTCCCCGCGCCGCCGGACGCCGTGACCGGGCCGTCCCGGGCCCCCCGGGACGCGCGCGAGGAGATCCTCGCGGGCACCTTCGCGGCCGTGCTGGGGCTCGACTCCGCCGGCGTCGAGGACGACTTCTTCGCCCTGGGCGGTCACTCCCTGCTCGCCGCCCGCGCGGCGGCCCGGGTGCGGGCCGCGCTCGGAGTGGAGTGCTCGGTACGGGACGTGTTCGAGGCGCGTACGGTCGAGGCCCTGGCCGCCCGGCTCTCCGCGCGCAGCGCGTCCGGCCGCCCCTCCCTTGCACGGGCAGGGGCGCGACCGGAGCCGACTCCCCTCTCGTACGCGCAGCGACGTCTCTGGCTGATCGACAACGTGCGGGAGCCGGGGACGGCGTACAACGTGCCGTTCGCGGTCCGGCTCGACGGTCCGGTGGACCCGGCGGCCGTCCGGGCGGCCGTCCAGGACGTGGTGGCGCGGCACGAGGTGCTGCGGACCGTGTTCACGGAGGTCGACGGGGAGCCGTACCAGCGCGTCCTCTCCCCCGGCGGGGCCGTGGTGCCGTTCGCGGCCCGACGGGTCACCGCCGGGGCCCTGGACGCGGAGGCGGAGGCCGTGTGCGGCCACGTCTTCGACCTGGAGCGGGAGATCCAGCTGCGCGTGACGCTGCTGAGCGTGTCGGACGAGGAGCACGTCCTCGTGGTGCTGCTGCACCACATCGCGACGGACGAGTGGTCCACCGGCCCGCTCCTCGCCGACCTCGACACCGCCTACACGGCCCGCGCCGCCGGCCACGCGCCGGACTTCTCCCCGCTGCCCGTCCAGTACGCCGACTACGCCCTCTGGCAGCGCGAACTGCTCGGGGACGCGGACGACCAGGACTCCCTGGCCGCACGCCAGGCCGCCTACTGGCGCGAGACCCTCACCGGCCTCCCCGAGGAACTGACCCTCCCCACCGACCGGCCGCGCCCCGCCACACCCTCGTACCAGGGCGACGTGGTGCCGTTCGCGGTGGACCCGGCGACGGGCTCGGGGCTGGCGCGGATCGCCCGGTCCTCCGGCGCGACGATGTTCATGGTGGTCCACGCGGCCGTCACCGCCCTGCTGCACCGGCTCGGCGCCGGCGACGACATCGCGATCGGCACTCCGGCCTCCGGCCGGGGCGACGAGCAGCTCGACCCGATGGTCGGGTTCTTCCTCAACACCCTCGTCCTGCGCGCCGACCTCACGGGTGAGCCGACCTTCGCCGAGCTGGTCGGCCGGGTTCGGGACACCGGGCTCGCGGCCTTCTCGCACGCCGATCTGCCGCTGGAGGCGGTGGCGGAGGCGGTCGGGCAGAAGCGGTCGCAGGCACGCAATCCGCTCTTCCAGACGATGGTGACGTACCACTCGGTCGACACCGGGGTGACCGAGCTCTTCGGGGTCCCGGCGCGCGAGCTGCCGGTGGAGATCGGCGGGTCGAAGTTCGACCTGGAGTTCGCGTTCGGCGGCTCGGAGGCCGACGGCGGGATCAGCGGCGGTCTGCGGTACGCGACGGATCTCTTCGAGCGGGCCGGTGCCGAACGGCTGGCGGAACGCCTGCTCCGGCTGCTGGCCGCCGTGGTGGAGGCCCCGGACGCTCCCGTGGCCTCGATCGACCTCATGGACGCGGCCGAGCGGGAGCGGCTCGACGTGTGGAACGACACCGCGCGCGTCCTGGACGGGCCGGCGAACCTGGCCGACCTGGTCGCCGCCGGAGCCGTGGACCCGAAGGGACCCGCCCTCGTCTTCGAGGGCGAGGACCTCTCCCGGGCCGACTTCGACGCACGCGTCAACCGCCTCGCCCGGCTCCTCATCGGGCGCGGAGTGGGACCGGAGTCCGTCGTCGGCGTGGCTCTCCCCCGCTCCTTCGACCTGCTCGTCGCGATCCACGCCGTCGTCCGCGCGGGCGGCGCCTACCTCCCCCTCGACCTCACCCTCCCCGCCGACCGCCTCACCCACATGACGGAGACGGCTCGACCCGTCGTGATCCTCACGGATCTGCTCTCCGATGCCGCGCTCCCGGAGAGTGTCGGGGCGGTGCGGATCGCGCTCGACTCCCCCGCCGTGGCGGGCGAGTGGGCGGATCTGCCCTCCGAAGCCCTGGCCGACGAGGAGCGGCTCGCGCCGCTGCTGCCGCACCACCCGGCGTACGTCATCTTCACCTCCGGCTCCACCGGACGCCCGAAGGGCGTGATGGTCGAACACCGGGCCATCGTGAACCGGTTGGCGTGGATGCAGCACGCGTACAGGCTGACGCGCGCCGACCGGGTCCTCCAGAAGACACCGACCGGTTTCGACGTCTCCGTCTGGGAGTTGTTCTGGCCCCTCGCCCAGGGCATCCCCCTCGTCATCGCCCGACCCGAGGGCCACAAGGACCCCGACTACCTCGCCGAACTGATCCGCGCACAACGGGTCACCGTGCTCCACTTCGTCCCGTCCATGCTCGCGGCCTTCGTCTCCGAGGTGGAGGTCTCCTCCTGCCCGAGCCTGCGGGTCGTGGTGTGCAGTGGCGAGGCCCTGCCCAGTGACCTCGTCGCCCGATTCCACGAGTCGGCCGGTGACCGGTCCGTCGCCCTGGAGAACCTGTACGGGCCGACCGAGGCGGCCGTGGACGTCACCGCGGCCTCCTGCCACCCGGAGGGATCGACCGGCGTCTCGGCGTCCATCGGCTCCCCCGTCTGGAACACCCAGGTCCACGTCCTGGACTCCCGCCTCCGACCCGTCCCCGTCGGCGTCCCCGGAGAGCTCTACCTCGCCGGAGTCCAGCT
>NZ_JBVHZJ010000124.1:0-2671 GCF_055574655.1 Streptomyces sp. NPDC029956
TCGAGGGTGAGGGCGCCGCTGACGACGGCGGCGACGACTTCGCCTTGGGAGTGGCCGATGACGGCGGCGGGTTCGATGCCGTGTGAGCGCCATAGGGCGGTGAGGGCGATGCCCATGGCGAAGAGTGCGGGTTGGATGACGTCGACGCGGTCGGTGGGGGGGTGGGTGCCGTCGCGGCCGGTGACGACGTCGCGGACGGACCAGCCGGTGTGGGGTGTCAGGGCGGTGTCGCAGGCGTCGATGGCTTGGGCGAAGGCCTGGTTGTGGGTGTAGAGGTCGCGGCCCATG
The DNA here is from genome assembly GCF_055574655.1 of Streptomyces sp. NPDC029956. Lineage (NCBI taxonomy): Bacteria > Bacillati > Actinomycetota > Actinomycetes > Kitasatosporales > Streptomycetaceae > Streptomyces > Streptomyces sp. NPDC029956. The sequence goes on from NZ_JBVHZJ010000124.1 coordinate 289, forward strand.
GCCTGCCATTGGCTGCCCTGGCCGGGGTAGACGAACACGGTCTTGCCGACGGGTCGGGCGGTGCCGGTGACGACGTTCTCGTGCTCCCGGCCTTCGGCGAGTGCTCGTAGGCCGGTGATGGCTTCTTCGGTGGTGGTGGCCAGGATTCCGGCGCGGACGTCGAAGTGGGTGCGGTGCATCGCGGCGGTGGTCGTGATCTCCGCGAGCGGGGTCTCGGGCCGGGCCTCGATCCAGTCCGCCCAGCGGGCGGCCTGCGCACGCAACGCAGCCTCACTACGACCCGAGACGAAGAGGGGGAGAGGCTGGTCGACCGGGGCGGGGGTGGTGTCGGTGGCCTCGGCCGCCTCGGTCTTCGGGGCTTCTTCGAGGATGACGTGCGCGTTGGTGCCGCTGAGGCCGAAGGAGGAGATGCCCGCTCGGCGGATGCGGTCGCCGCGCTTCCAGTCCTGGTTGTTCTGGAGGAGCTGGAGGCCGGTGCCGTCCCAGTCGATGTGGGGGCTGGGTTCGTCGGCGTGGAGGGTCTTGGGGAGCTGCTCGTGCTGGAGGGCGAGGACCATCTTGATGACGCCGGCGACGCCGGCTGCGGCCTGGGCGTGTCCGATGTTCGACTTCGACGAGCCGAGGTAGAGGGGCTGGTCGGTGTCGCGGGTGGGGCCGAAGACCTCGGCGAGTGCGCCGGCCTCGATGGGGTCGCCGAGGGTGGTGCCGGTGCCGTGGGCCTCGATGGCGTCGATGTCGGCGGGGGTGAGACGGGCTGCCGCGAGTGCGTCTTGGACGACGCGCTGCTGGGAGGGCCCGTTGGGGGCGGTGAGGCCCTGGCTGCGGCCGTCCTGGTTGACGGCTGAGCCGCGGATGACGGCGAGGACTCGGTCGCCGTCGCGTTCGGCGTCGGAGAGGCGCTTGAGGAGGAGGATGCCGGCGCCTTCGGCCCAGCCGGCGCCGTCGGCGTCGGCGGAGAAGCTCTTGCAGCGGCCGTCCGCGGCCATGCCCTTGAGGCGGCTGAACTCCACGAACAGGGCGGGGGTCGACATGATGGTGACGCCGCCGACCAGCGCGGTCTCGCACTCGCCGTTGCGCAGGGCGTTGATGCCCAGATGGGTGGCAACGAGGGAGGAGGAGCAGGCGGTGTCGACGGTCAGTGCGGGGCCCTGAAGACCGAGGGAGTACGACACCCGGCCACTGATCACACTGTTCGCGTTGCCCGTGCTGACGTAGCCGTCCAGGTCACCGAGGCCGGAGCTCTTCCCGTAGTCGGAGGTCATCGCACCGAGATAGACGCCGGTGCGGCTCTCGCTGAGCGTCTCGGGGCGGATGCCGGCTCGTTCCAGGGCTTCCCAGGCGGTCTCCAGGACGATCCGCTGCTGCGGATCCATCGACTGCGCCTCACGCGGCGAGATGCCGAAGAACTCCGCGTCGAACCCTTCCGCATCGGCGAGGAAGCCGCCCTCACGGGAGTAGCTCTTGCCCACCGCCTCCGGGTCCGGGTCGTAGATGCCCAGACTGTCCCAGCGCCTGGGCAGGCCCCCTACCGCGTCCCCACCCGAGGACAGCAGGTCCCAGAAGGCCTCCGGGGTGTCGATGCCACCGGGCAGACGGCAGGCCATCGAGACCACGGCGATCGGCTCGACCTTGGCCTCGCGCTCCGAGGTGAGGTCCTTCTCGGCCTGCAGCAGGGCGTTCGTGGTGCGCCGCAGATACGTCTCGAGCTTCTGCACTTCGGTCGCGCTCACTTGCTCACTCCAAACTTGCGGTCCAGGAACTCAAGGAGGTCTTCTTGGCTGCTGTCCTCGACGTCCACATCGGGCTCGTCGTCGGCGACCGTCTTCGACAGCGCCGCTTGCAGGTCGAGGAACCCGGCGACCAGGCCCTGCGATTCGAGTTGCTCCGGCGTCGTGGAACGCAGCAGTTCCACGAGCCCGTTGATCTGGGACTTCGTCAGTCGAGGGGCGACGGCCGAGGTGCGCGCGCCGCCCAGTTCCATGCGGTCGAGCAGGAGCCCGGCGATGGCGGTCGGGGTCGGGTAGTCGAACGCCAGCGTGGCCGGCAGGGCGATACCGCTCGCGCCCGACAGGCGGCGGCGGAGTTCGACCGCCATGAGGGAGTCGATGCCCAGGTCCTTCAGCACCTGCTGGGTGCCGACGGCCCCGGCTCCGTCCAGACCCAGCACGACGGCGACCTCGCCCTGCACCACCTCGGTCACCGCGAGAAGTCGCTCGTCCTCGGGGAGAGCGAGCAGCCGGTCGCGCAGTGCGTCCGGGGCCGGAGCCGCGATACCGGATTTGCGCAGTCGGTTGCGGACGAGGGTGCGGAGGAGGGTGGGGAGGGTGTGGGTGTTGTCGTGTTCGCGTTGGAGGGTGCGGAGGTCGAGTTTGAGGGGGACGAG
>NZ_JBVHZJ010000125.1:0-2608 GCF_055574655.1 Streptomyces sp. NPDC029956
GGTCGTGTTGCTGGGGTGGAACCGCCGGGGGTTCTTCGCCCGGGAAAGGGGGCCTGGGTTTTCCTCCCGCACCCCCCGTGGCTCTGGGGGGGGGGGGGGGGCCCCCCCCCCCCCCCCCGCCCTTCGAGGACGACGACCCTGCGCGGCGCCGCGAGGCGGGAGCTACCCCACCACCCGCCCGTCGACGACGACCCTGCGCGGCGCCGCGAGGACGCGGACGTCCGCGCGCGGGTCCTCGCCGTAGACGACGAGGTCCGCAGGGGCGCCCTCCTCCAGGGAGGGACGCCCCAGCCACGCCCTGGCTCCCCAGGCGGTGGCCGCGAGCGCGTCGATCGGCGGGATGCCGGCCTTCGTCAGCTCCTCCACCTCCTCGGCGACCAGGCCGTGGGCGAGGGAGCCGCCCGCGTCGGTGCCGACGAAGACCGGGACGCCCGCGTCGAAGGCGGCGCGCACGGTGTCGTACCGGCGCTCGTGCAGCCGCCGCATATGGGCCGACCAGCGGGGGAACCTCTCCTCGCCGCCGTCGGCGAGGTGCGGGAAGGTCGCGATGTTGACCAGGGTGGGGACGATCGCGACGCCCCGCTCGGCGAACAGCGGGATGGTGTCCTCGGTGAGCCCCGTGGCGTGCTCGATGCAGTCGATGCCTGCCTCGACGAGGTCCCGGAGCGAGTCCTCCGCGAAGCAGTGCGCGGTGACGCGGGCGCCCAGCCGGTGCGCCTCGGCGATGGCCGCCTCGACCTCGGCACGCGGCCAGCAGGCGGTGAGGTCGCCGACCTCGCGGTCGATCCAGTCGCCGACGAGCTTGACCCAGCCGTCACCGCGCCGGGCCTCGCGGCCGACGTACGCGACGAGGTCGGCGGGCTCGATCTCGTGGGCGTAGTTGCGGATGTAGCGGCGGGTGCGGGCGATGTGCCGTCCCGCGCGGATGATCTTCGGCAGATCCTCCCGCTCGTCGATCCAGCGGGTGTCGGAGGGCGAGCCCGCGTCCCGGATCAGCAGGGTGCCCGCGTCCCGGTCGGTGAGGGCCTGCTTCTCGCTGGTCGCCTCGTCGACGGGGCCGTGCCGGTCGAGGCCGACGTGGCAGTGCGCGTCGACGAGTCCGGGCAGCACCCAGCCCTCTACGGTGACCGCCTCGGCCGCGGGCCGGTCGAACGTGACCCGCCCGTCGACGCACCACAGTTCGTCCCGTACGTCCTCGGGGCCGACGAGCACCCGTCCCTTCACGTGCAGCACCGCGCGATCACTCATGTCTGCACTGTACGAGGACGGGACCCCGGCCGGGGAGGGGCCCTCGGTACCCTGATCCGAGTTCCGCCCGCACGAATCCGAGTCGAAGAAGGCACCGCCGTGACCGTGACACATCCGCTCCTGGACCTGGCCCCGCTGACCGCCGCGCACTTCGCTTCGATCGAGCGGCGGGTCGCCGCGCTGCTCTCCACGGAGCAGGACGTGGTGATCGCCCAGGGCGAGGCGCTGCTCCCCCTCGAGGGGTGCATCCGCAGCGGTGCGCGGGCCGGTTCGACCGCCCTGAACGTGGTCACGGGGCCGTACGGGCAGACCTTCGGCAACTGGCTGCGGGACTGCGGCGCGACCGTGATCGACCTGGAGGTGCCCTTCCACACGGCGGTGACGGCCGCGCAGGTGGAGGAGGCGCTCGCCGCGCACCCGGAGATCGACTTCGTGTCCCTGGTGCACGCGGAGGCGGCGACCGGCAACACCAACCCGGTGGCGGAGATCGGTGAGGTCGTCCGGGCGCACGGCGCGCTGTTCTACCTGGACGCGGTGGCCTCGATCGGCGCCGAGCCGGTGCTGCCGGACGCCTGGGGCGTGGACATGTGCATCATCGGCGCGCAGAAGGCGATGGGCGGGCCCGCGGGTGTGTCGGCGGTGTCGGTGAGCGCGCGGGCGTGGGAGCGGTTCGCCGCCAACCCGGCCGCGCCGCGCCGTTCGTACCTCTCCCTCCTGGACTGGAAGGAGCGCTGGATCGACGGCGGTCGGAAGACGCTGCTGCACGCTCCGGCTCAGCTGGAGATGCTGGCCCTGGAGGCCTGCGTGGAGCGGATCGAGGCGGAGGGTCTGGACGCCCTGATGGCGCGGCACGCCTCGGCGGCCGCCGCGACCCGCGCGGGCGCGCTGGCGCTCGGCGGTGGTCTGGAGCCGTACGTGTACGAGGCGAAGGACGCGGCCCCGGTCGCGACGACGCTGCGCGTGCCGGCCGGTACGGACGCCTCGGAGCTGGTGGCGAAGGCGCTGGCCGCCGATCCGTCGCTGCCGCTGATCGCGGGCGGCGGGGCGCTGGCCGAGGAGATGATCCGGGTCAACCACTACGGGGTGGACGCGACTCCGGGCGCCGTGCAGTCCTCGCTGGCCGCCCTGGGCGCCGCGCTCGGCGAGGCGGGCCGCACGGTGGACCTGGAGGGCGCGCGCCGGGCGGTCACGGAGGCCTGGGCGGTCTGATCGAGCCGCGTACGCCGGGCCGCGTACGCGACAGGGAAGGGGGGGGGGGGGGGGGGGGGGGGGGAGCCCCCTCCGCGGGGCGTGGTCGGGCCCCGGGGATGTGGAGGGTGGGGGGGGGTAGGGGGGGCATCGCTCCCAGCGACCCCCCACT
>NZ_JBVHZJ010000126.1:0-2503 GCF_055574655.1 Streptomyces sp. NPDC029956
TCGTGACTGCGTGCCTTTTGAAGAATGAGCCTGCGAGTTTGCGGTGCGTTGCGAGGTTAACCCGTGTGGGGAAGCCGTAGCGAAAGCGAGTCCGAATAGGGCGATTCAGTAGCGCGCTCAAGACCCGAAGCGGAGTGATCTAGCCATGGGCAGGTTGAAGCGGAGGTAAGACTTCGTGGAGGACCGAACCCACCAGGGTTGAAAACCTGGGGGATGACCTGTGGTTAGGGGTGAAAGGCCAATCAAACTCCGTGATAGCTGGTTCTCCCCGAAATGCATTTAGGTGCAGCGTCGTGTGTTTCTTGCCGGAGGTAGAGCACTGGATAGGCGATGGGCCCTACCGGGTTACTGACCTTAGCCAAACTCCGAATGCCGGTAAGTGAGAGCACGGCAGTGAGACTGTGGGGGATAAGCTCCATGGTCGAGAGGGAAACAGCCCAGAGCATCGACTAAGGCCCCTAAGCGTACGCTAAGTGGGAAAGGATGTGGAGTCGCAGAGACAACCAGGAGGTTGGCTTAGAAGCAGCCACCCTTGAAAGAGTGCGTAATAGCTCACTGGTCAAGTGATTCCGCGCCGACAATGTAGCGGGGCTCAAGCGTACCGCCGAAGTCGTGTCATTGCAGCAATAGGGCCAACGCCCGCTGTGATGGGTAGGGGAGCGTCGTGTGCCGGGTGAAGCAGCCGCGGAAGCGAGTTGTGGACGGTTCACGAGTGAGAATGCAGGCATGAGTAGCGATACACACGTGAGAAACGTGTGCGCCGATTGACTAAGGGTTCCTGGGTCAAGCTGATCTGCCCAGGGTAAGTCGGGACCTAAGGCGAGGCCGACAGGCGTAGTCGATGGACAACCGGTTGATATTCCGGTACCCGCTTTGAAACGCCCAATATCGAGCCCATTAATGCTAAGGCCGTGAAGCCGTTCCGGACCCTTCGGGGAAAGGAAAGTGGTGGAGCCGCTGATCCAAGGTGGTAGTAGGTAAGCGATGGGGTGACGCAGGAAGGTAGTCCAACCCGGGCGGTGGTAGTCCCGGGGTAAGGGTGTAGGGCGTTGTCCAGGTAAATCCGGACAGCACATAGCCTGAGACCTGATGCCGAGCCGATTGTGGTGAAGTGGATGATCCTATGCTGTCGAGAAAAGCCTCTAGCGAGTTTCATGGCGGCCCGTACCCTAAACCGACTCAGGTGGTCAGGTAGAGAATACCGAGGCGTTCGGGTGAACTATGGTTAAGGAACTCGGCAAAATGCCCCCGTAACTTCGGGAGAAGGGGGGCCACGTCTGGTGATCGGATTTACTCCGTGAGCTGGGGGTGGCCGCAGAGACCAGCGAGAAGCGACTGTTTACTAAAAACACAGGTCCGTGCGAAGCCGTAAGGCGATGTATACGGACTGACGCCTGCCCGGTGCTGGAACGTTAAGGGGACCGGTTAGTGACCTTTCGGGGTTGCGAAGCTGAGAACTTAAGCGCCAGTAAACGGCGGTGGTAACTATAACCATCCTAAGGTAGCGAAATTCCTTGTCGGGTAAGTTCCGACCTGCACGAATGGCGTAACGACTTCTCGACTGTCTCAACCATAGGCCCGGTGAAATTGCACTACGAGTAAAGATGCTCGTTTCGCGCAGCAGGACGGAAAGACCCCGGGACCTTTACTACAGTTTGATATTGGTGTTCGGTTCGGCTTGTGTAGGATAGGTGGGAGACTTTGAAGCCGTGACGCCAGTCATGGTGGAGTCGCCGTTGAAATACCACTCTGGTCGTGCTGGATGTCTAACCTCGGTCCGTGATCCGGATCAGGGACAGTGTCTGATGGGTAGTTTAACTGGGGCGGTTGCCTCCCAAAGGGTAACGGAGGCGCCCAAAGGTTCCCTCAGCCTGGTTGGCAATCAGGTGTTGAGTGTAAGTGCACAAGGGAGCTTGACTGTGAGACCGACGGGTCGAGCAGGGACGAAAGTCGGGACTAGTGATCCGGCGGTGGCTTGTGGAAGCGCCGTCGCTCAACGGATAAAAGGTACCCCGGGGATAACAGGCTGATCTTCCCCAAGAGTCCATATCGACGGGATGGTTTGGCACCTCGATGTCGGCTCGTCGCATCCTGGGGCTGGAGTCGGTCCCAAGGGTTGGGCTGTTCGCCCATTAAAGCGGTACGCGAGCTGGGTTTAGAACGTCGTGAGACAGTTCGGTCCCTATCCGCTGCGCGCGCAGGAATATTGAGAAGGGCTGTCCCTAGTACGAGAGGACCGGGACGGACGAACCTCTGGTGTGCCAGTTGTCCTGCCAAGGGCATGGCTGGTTGGCTACGTTCGGGAGGGATAACCGCTGAAAGCATCTAAGCGGGAAGCCTGCTTCGAGATGAGTATTCCCACCTCCTTGAGAGGGTAAGGCTCCCAGTAGACGACTGGGTTGATAGGCCGGATGTGGAAGCCCAGTAATGGGTGGAGCTGACCGGTACTAATAGGCCGAGGGCTTGTCCTCAGTTGCTCGCGTCCACTGTGTTAGTTCTGAAG
>NZ_JBVHZJ010000127.1:0-2462 GCF_055574655.1 Streptomyces sp. NPDC029956
GAGCTCGGTGAGATCGAGACCGCGCTGCTGGCCCATGACGCGGTGGCGCAGGCCGCGGTGATCGTGCGGGAGGACCGGCCGGGCGACAAGCGCCTGGTCGCCTACGTCGTCCCCGCCCTCGACACCCGCATCGACTCCGAAGCCCTCCACGGCCACAGCGCCGAACGCCTCGCCGAGTACATGGTGCCCTCGGCGTTCGTCGAGCTCGCCGTCCTTCCCCTGACCGCCAACGGAAAGCTCGACCGCCGCGCCCTGCCGCAGCCCGTGCTGACCGGCGAGGGCGACGGACGCGCCCCGCGCAACCCCGTCGAGGAGGTCCTGTGCGGCCTCTTCGCCGACGCACTCGGCGAGCCCGCGGTCTCCATCGACGACGACTTCTTCCGCCTCGGCGGACACTCGCTCCTCGCCACCCGGCTGGTCGGCCGCGTCCGCACCGCCCTCGCCACCGAACTCTCCCTCCGCGACTTCTTCCGGTACCCGACGGTCGCCGGACTCGCCCGGCTGATCACCGCCGGCGCCGGGCAGGCGACGCGCCCCGCGCTCACCGCCGCCGGCCGGTCCGACGACGACCTCCCCCTCTCGGCCGCCCAGCGCCGCCTCTGGTTCCTCGACCAGATGGAGGGCCCCTCCGCCACGTACAACATCCCCCTCGCCGTACGCCTCACCGGCGCCGTCGACCAGGACGTGCTGCGGCAGGCGCTCGGGGACGTGATCGCCCGCCACGAGGTCCTCAGGACCAGCTACCCGGTGCACGAGGGCGAGCCGCGCCAGCACATCGCCGAGCCCGAGCAGATCACCGTGCCGCTCACCGTGGCGGCCGTCACCGACGACGAGCTGCCCGCCCGGCTCGCCGAGGAGACCGCGCACCTCTTCGACCTCGCCGCCGACCTCCCCCTGCACGCCGTCCTCCTCGACCTGGCGCCGAACCGGAGCGTGCTCGTCCTGGTCGTGCACCACATCGCCTCCGACGGCTGGTCCCACACGCCCCTCATGCGGGACCTCGGCGCCGCCTACACCGCCCGGATCGAAGGGGCGGCGCCCGCGTGGGAGCCGCTGCCGGCCCAGTACGCCGACTACTCCCTCTGGCAGCGGGACCTGCTCGCCGACCACGAGGAGGGCCAGCTCGCCCACTGGCGGGAGGCGCTCGCCCAGCTGCCCACCGAGGTCACCCTGCCCACGAGCCGGCCCCGCCCGGTGGTGGCCTCCTACCGCGGCGCCACCCACACCGTGCACTGCCCGGCGGAGACCCACCAGGCGCTCAGCACCCTCGCCAGGGAGCACGGCGTGACCCTGTTCATGGTGGCGCAGGCGGCCACCGTGGCCCTGCTGTCCCGTTCAGGGGCGGGCACCGACATCCCCCTCGGCTCGCTCGTCGCCGGGCGGACCGACGAGGCCCTTGAGGACCTGGTCGGGTTCTTCGTCAACACCCTCGTCCTGCGGACCGACGCCTCGGGCGACCCGACCTTCCGTGAACTCCTCGACCGGGTCCGGGAGACCGACCTCGGCGCCTGGGCGCACCAGGACCTGCCCTTCGACCGGCTCGTGGAGACCCTCAACCCCGAGCGCTCCGCCGCCCGCCACCCCCTCTTCCAGGTCATGCTCACGCTCGCCGAGGCCGCGGAGGCGGCGCCCCGGCTGCCGGGCGTCCGTGCCGAGACGCAGCAACTGTGCGCGGGCATCGCCAAGTTCGACCTCACCGTCAACTTCTACGAGCACCGCGACCGTGTCGGTCACCCGAACGGCCTCGACATCGTCCTGGAGTACGCCACCGACCTGTACGACCCCGACGCCGTCGAGGCGGCCGGCGAACGGCTGGCCCGGGTCCTGGACGCCGTCATCGCCGACCCGGACGTCAAGGTCGCCGACATCGAGCTGCTCTCCGCCTCCCAGCGTCACGCCCTGCTCGCCGACTACAACGACACCGCCGTGCGGCTCCCCGAGGGTGCGCTGCACGAGTTGTTCGCCGCCCAGGCCGCGCGGACGCCGGACGGCGTGGCGCTGGTGTGCGGAGAGCACGAGACGACGTACCGCGACCTCGACCGCGCGTCGGACGCGTTCGCGGCCCGGCTCGCCGGGCACGGAGTCCGGCCGGGTGCCGCCGTGGGCCTCTTCCTGGACCGGTCGACGGAGTTCGTGGTCGCGGCCCTCGCCGTGCTCAAGGCGGGTGGCGCCTTCGTGCCGCTGGACGCGCGTCAGCCGGAGGAGCGGCTCGCGTTCGTCCTGGCCGACACGGGCGCGCCTCTCCTCGTCACGGATCGCGCGGCCGGCGACCTCGGGTTCGCGCGGGACGTGGACACGCTGCCGGCTCCCGACGTGCGGGCTCTTCTCGCCGAGGTCGACGTCACCGCACCCGAACTGGACGTCCATCCTGACCAGTTGGCGTACGTGATGTACACGTCGGGTTCGAGTGGTGTGCCGAAGGGTGTGGCGAACACGCACCGGAACGTGGTCGAGCTGGCGCT
>NZ_JBVHZJ010000128.1:0-2206 GCF_055574655.1 Streptomyces sp. NPDC029956
GCGGGCCGTGGTCGAGCGGCGTCATCTCACGTACTACCGGGAACTCGCCCGTACCACCGACCCCGAACTCCGCGGCTCCGGACAGGTCGACGCCACCGCCCTCCTGGAGCGCGAGCACGACAACCTGCGCGGAGCCCTGCGGACGGCCGTCGCGCTCGGCGACGAGCAGGAGGTGCTCTGCCTCGTCCACTCCCTCAGCTGGTTCTGGCAACTGCGCCACCACCAGATCGACGCCCGCACCTGGGCCGTGGAGGCGAGCCGGCTCGGCCCCGACCCGTTCCAGGAGCCCATCCGCCCGGCCGAGCCGTTCGACGGCCGGTGCACGGACGTCCCGCCGCCGTGGAACGGCGAGCGACTCCTCGAAGCCCGGCGCGGCGGACGGCTCTACGTGCTCGCGACCCAGGGCGGTCGGGGCGCCACCTCGTTCGAGCACCCCGAGACCCGCGCCAGGCTCGTCGCGCTGGTCTCCGCGTACCGCCCCGGCCTTCCGCAGACCTGCCGCCAGCCGGCGACGATGTGGTACTTCGCCCGTCTCATGACCGGGGACTTCGCCGGCCTCGACGAGACCCTGACGGCGATCGTCGACGCCTGCCGCGACCACGCCCCCGGCTGGGACCTGGCCTTCGCCCTCCTCGTCCGGGCCAAACTCGTCGTCCACGGCCCGCAGGACGCGGCCGAGGCACTCGCCCTCTTCGAGACCGCCGGGGACTCCTGGGGCATCGCCGAATCGCTCGCCGCCCGCGGCGAGTCCTACGAGCGCGCGGGCCGGCTCGCCGAGGCCGCCGCCGACTTCGAGCGGGCCACGGACGCCGCCGCCCACGTCGGCGCGCGCTCCCAGGTGCCCCTCTACACCGCGCGCCTCGCGGCCGTACGGCTCCGGCTCCACCCGGAGGGAGAACCGGCGGCCGAACAACTCCTCACCGAAGCCGCCGACGCCGCGGGGGAGTGGGGCGCCGAGGTCGCCGGCTCCGCACGGCTGCTGCTCACCCAGCACTACGGCCACACCGGGCGCACCGGTCTCGCCCGGGCTCAACTCTCCCGCCTGGAGAGTGAGTTCGGAGACGTGACGCCGGGCCTCTTCTGGGGTCTCGCCGGAGGAGCGTGGGCCTGGATCGACTGCCTCGACGGCGCCTACGACCGGGCTGTGGAACGGCTGGCACGCGCCGTCGACGAGGTGGAGACCCTCGCCCACCTGGTGGCCCCGTACCTGCTCGTCACCCAGTTCGCCACGGCCGCGTGGGCACGTGGCGGGCGGGGCGGGCCGGGCGACGCCGAGACGGGCGCGCGGCTCCTCGGCGCCTACGACGCCCACGCCGGCTCCGGCACGGACGGCGGCTTCCGGCCGTTCACACCCGAGACGGAGGCCCTGATCAGGGCGCGAGCCGAGGAGACCCTCCGCGAGGCGCTCCCCTCGGTGGCGTACACCCGCCATTACGAGGAGGGGACGGGGCTGGCGGCCCGTACGGCCGCGGAACTCGTCCGGAAGCCGGGGGACACCCCGGGGCCTCCGGGCGCCTGACCGCCGGCGCACCGACGCCGCACGGACGCCGCACCGACACAGCGTCGACACGGGCAGTGCGGGAGCGCGGGGGCGCGGGAGGCGCGTCGGTCGGTAGGCCCGGGGGCCGGGAGGCGCCGGGGCCGGGAGATGCGGGGGTCGGGCCTGGAGGGACCGGTCTCCGACGCTCCCGGATGCGGACCCGGAGACCGGACACGAGAATGGCGAGTGCCGGACGAACACGTAGGAGGCGGCATGAACGCTGAGCCCGACAAGACGTCCCTGGGGGACTTCCCGACGCCCGACCGGCTGTTGCATGCCGGGTCGGAGGGCGAGTTCACGGCCGAGGACCTGGTCCTGGCCTCCGGCCGTGACGTGACTCCGAAGACCCTCGCCTGGGCGGAACGCCGTATGGCGGAGAAGGGTCGCGCCTCCATGGACGAGCTGCTGCCGTAGGCCGCCCCTGCCGGGCGCCGAATCCGCAGTGATCGCGGCAGTGATCCGCAAGCAGTCATCCGCGAGGATCTGCAGCGACTCATCGCGATCCATACCGATCCATAGCGATCCACAGTCATCAGAAGTGATCCGCAGTACCCATCGACACCCCCTCGGGCCCGGTTCGGGAGGTGTGGACCAGGGGGGAAGGGCGTTCGGAGGAGATCCGAAGCTTCCTCCTTTGTTGAAAACACTTTCCCACGGCCGCCCTCG
>NZ_JBVHZJ010000130.1:0-1786 GCF_055574655.1 Streptomyces sp. NPDC029956
GAGGTGAGGAGGAGGTGGCGCACGCCGTACTCGCGGACCAGGTGCTCCGCGACCTGACGGCCCAGCTCACCCGTACCACCCGTCACCAACACCACGTCCGTGTCGGTGAACGCAGCCGTCACGGCGACGCCGGACTCGGCGCGCACCAGCCGCGCCACCAGCAGCTCGCCCTCGCGTACCGCGATCTCGGGCTCGCCGTCCACGGACAGGGCACGCTCCAGTACGCCCAGGTCGGAGGCGTCCCCGCCCAGGTCGACCAGACGGAGGGTCCGCTCCGCGTACTCCGCGCGGGCCGCCCGGACCAGGCCCCAGACCGGGGCGTTCACCAGGTCCTCCGCACCGGTGGAGACGGCACGGCGGGTGACCCAGACCAGCTCCGTCCCGTCGAGACGCGGATCCGCGCACAACTCCCGCAACTGCTCCAGTACGTGCGAGGCGGCGGAGCGTATCTCCTCCGCGTCCGGCGAACCGCCGCCCGTCACCGTCCCGGTGACGTCCACGACGATCCGCGCGGGCGGTGCCTCGTCCTCGCCGAGCCCGTCCAGCGCGGCGGCCAGGTCCGGTACGGCCTCGGCGCCGAGAAGGCGCGCCAGCGCGCCACTGCCCCCCAGCACCCAGAGGTCGTCGTCGTACTCGTCCTCCCGTAGGGTCCGCGCGGGCGTGAACTCGACGCGGTACAAGTGCTCGGCCGTCCGGCTTCCGCGGATCTGCTCCCGGGTCGCCTCGCGCAGCGCCAGCGTTCCGGAGACCACCACACGTCCGGCAGGGTCCGTGGCCAGCAGCTCGGCCGACGACTGCGCGGCGTTCAGCTCGACCCGGACCCGCAGCTCGGAGCTGCCGGTGGAGTACAGCTCGACGCCGGACCACTCGAAGGGCAGGACGACGGCCTCGTCCGTGCTCCTCAGCGCGGTGAGCGTGTGCAGGGCGGCGTCGAGGAGGGCAGGGTGGATGCCGAACTCGTCGGGCTCGATGCCCTCCGGAAGACGGACCAGACCGAAGCCGAAGTCGCCCCGGCGCCGGAGCTCCCGCAGCCCCTGGAAGGCCGGACCGTACTCCAGTCCCTGGCGGTGCAGCCGGTCGTAGAGCCCTTCGAGGTCCACCTCGACGGTGTCCGCCACCGGCCACTGCGCGAGCGCGGCCACGACGTCCGGCTCGCCCGCAGCGGTCCCGTCGGGACCGCCGTCCAGGGTGCCGGTGGCGTGGCAGGTCCAGGCTTCCTGGCCGTCCTCGTGACGACTGTAGATCGCGACCTCGCGCCGACCGCCGCTGTCCTCCGCGCCGACGGTGATCTGGAGGCGGACGCCTCCGTTGTCGGGGAGGAGGAGGGGTTCGGCGAGGGTGAGTTCCTCGACGCGTGTGGCGCCGACTTCCTGGGCGGTGGCGAAGGCGAGTTCGAGGAGGCCGGTGCCGGGGGTGAGGGGGGTGGAGAAGACGGTGTGGTCGGTGAGCCAGGGGTGTTCGGTGGGGGAGAGGCGTCCGGTGAGGAGGTGTCCTTCGCCGTTGGCGAGGGGGGTGACGGCTCCGAGCCAGGGGTGGGGGGAGGTGTGCAGGCCGAGGGAGCCGGCGTCGGTGGGGTGGCGGGTGGTCTCGGTCCAGAAGTGTTCGTGTTGGAAGGGGTAGGTGGGGAGGTTGGCGGGGGTGGTGCTGGTGCTGGTCGTGCTGCTGGTGGTGTTGGTGGTGTTGGTGGTGTTGGTGGTGTTGGTGGTGGTGGGGGTCCAGGTGTGGCCGTGGGTGTGGAGGTGGGTGAGGTGGTGGTGGAAGCGGTGGAGGGTGCCGTGGTTGCGGG
>NZ_JBVHZJ010000131.1:0-1551 GCF_055574655.1 Streptomyces sp. NPDC029956
ACTGAGGCGGGTTGCCGTGCTTGCGGGACGGCAGGTCGGCGTGCTTGGTGCGGAGCATCGCGAGGGACCTGATGAGCACCTGGCGGGTGTCGGCGGGGTCGATGACGTCGTCGACCAGGCCGCGTTCGGCCGCGTAGTAGGGGTGCATCAGTTCGGCCTTGTACTCCTTGACCATGCGGGCCCGCATGGCTTCGGGGTCCTCTGCCTCCGCGATCTGCTTGCGGAAGATGACGTTGGCGGCGCCTTCGGCGCCCATGACCGCGATCTCGTTGGTGGGCCAGGCGTACGTCAGGTCGGCGCCGATGGACTGGGAGTCCATGACGATGTACGCGCCGCCGTACGCCTTGCGCAGGATCAGGCTGATCCGGGGCACGGTCGCGTTGCAGTACGCGTACAGCAGCTTCGCGCCGTGCCGGATGATTCCACCGTGCTCCTGGTCGACGCCCGGCAGGAAGCCGGGTACGTCCAGAAGGGTGATGATCGGGATGTTGAAGGCGTCGCACATCTGCACGAAGCGGGCGGCCTTCTCGGAGGCCTCGATGTCCAGGACACCGGCCAGCGTCTGCGGCTGGTTGGCGACGATGCCCACGACCTGACCGTCCAGGCGGGCCAGCGCGCAGATGATGTTGCGGGCCCAGCGCTCGTGGATCTCCAGGTAGTCGCCGTCGTCGACGAGCTCCTCGATGACCTTGTGCATGTCGTAGGGGCGGTTGCCGTCCGCGGGCACGAGGTCGAGGAGGACCTCGGAGCGGCGGTCGGCCGGGTCCTGGGAGGCGACCGCCGGCGGGTTCTCCCGGTTGTTCTGCGGGAGCATCGACAGCAGGTAGCGGACCTCCGCGATGCAGGTCTCCTCGTCGTCGTACGCGAAGTGGGAGACACCGGAGACACCCGCGTGGACATCGGCGCCGCCGAGACCGTTCTGGGTGATCTCCTCGCCGGTGACCGCCTTGACCACGTCCGGTCCGGTGATGAACATCTGCGAGGTCTCACGGACCATGAACACGAAGTCCGTCAGCGCCGGACTGTAGGCCGCGCCGCCCGCACACGGGCCGAGCATCACCGAGATCTGCGGGATCACACCCGAGGCCCGGGTGTTGCGCTGGAAGATGCCGCCGTAACCGGCCAGCGCCGAGACGCCCTCCTGGATACGGGCACCCGCACCGTCGTTCAGCGACACCAGCGGAGCACCGGCCGCGATCGCCATGTCCATGATCTTGTGGATCTTCGTCGCATGAGCCTCGCCCAGCGCCCCGCCGAAGATCCGGAAGTCATGCGCGTAGACGAAGACCGTCCGGCCCTCCACCGTGCCCCACCCGGTGATCACACCATCGGTGTACGGCTTCTTCGCCTCCAGACCGAAGCCCTGGGCCCGGTGCCGGCGAAGCTGCTCGACCTCACTGAAGGAACCCGGATCGAGCAGCAGCTCGATCCGCTCACGCGCCGTCAGCTTGCCCTTCGCATGCTGCGCCTCGGTCGCACGGTCACTCGGGCCACGGAGAGCCTGCTCACGCAGGACATGCAGCTCGGCCACCCGGCCACGGGCGTCAGCGG
>NZ_JBVHZJ010000132.1:0-1496 GCF_055574655.1 Streptomyces sp. NPDC029956
CTAGGTCGGGGACGAAAACCGAAACCGACTTAAAAGCCGTGTGGGGGTGGACAGCCGAGCCCGGGGGGAGAAAAACCGATTTGGTTGGTTGGGGGGGGGGGGCGGGGGCCCCCCCCCCCCCCCCCCACGACCTGGCGCACGCACCCCTGTGGGGAATGGTCCGGTCCGCACGCAACGAGCACCCCGACCGCGTGATCCGACTGCTCGACATCGACGGCGGCCTCGACGACGCCGCCGCCCTGGGACGAGCCCTGGAGATCGTCGGCGAACCCGAGATCGCCGTACGGGAAGGCGAACCGAGGGCCGCCCGGCTCACCCGCGCGGACACCGGCACCGACGACACCCGCTCCGAGACCCCCGCACTGGACCCGCACGGATCCGTGCTCATCACCGGAGCACTGGGCGAACTCGGCCGCACGCTCGCCCGGCACCTCGTGACGGTCCACGGTGCCCGCCATCTCGTCCTCACGTCCCGGCGGGGCCCGGACGCCCCGGGCGCCACCGACCTGGTGGCCGAACTGACCGAGGCGGGCGCCGCCGACGTACGCGTCCTGGCCTGCGACACCGGCCGACGCGAGGACCTCGCCGACGTCCTCGCGGCCGTCGACGCCGACCACCCCTGGACCGCCGTGTTCCACCTGGCGGCCGTCATCGACGACGGCCTGCTCACCACGCAGGACGCCACGCGCCTGCACAGCGTCCTCGCGCCCAAGGCCGCCGGCGCCCTGCACCTCCACGACCTGACCAAGGAAGCGGGCCTGCGCCTGTCCGCGTTCGTCCTCTTCTCCTCGGCCGCGGGAGTCCTGGGCAGCGCCGGCCAGAGCACCTACGCGGCAGCCAACACCTTCCTCGACGCGCTCGCCGCGCTCCGCCACGCCGAAGGACTGCCGGCGACGAGCCTCGCCTGGGGCCTGTGGCAGCCCACCGGCGGCGGACT
This sequence comes from Streptomyces sp. NPDC029956, assembly GCF_055574655.1. Classification (NCBI taxonomy): domain Bacteria; kingdom Bacillati; phylum Actinomycetota; class Actinomycetes; order Kitasatosporales; family Streptomycetaceae; genus Streptomyces; species Streptomyces sp. NPDC029956. Next base: position 938 of record NZ_JBVHZJ010000132.1, read on the forward strand.
GACCGCCGGACTCGGCCGCGCCGACCTCGCCAGGATGAACCGCCAGGGCATCGGAGCCCTCACCCCGACGGAAGGACTCCGCCTCCTCGACCTCGCCCTGTCCCGGCGAGAGCCCCACCTCGTCCCCATCGAGCTCGACGTGGCCGCGATGCGCCACGCGGTGGACGACGGCTCCGCGCTCCCCGCCGTCCTCAGGACCCTCGTCGGCACCCGACCCACCCGGCGCCCGCACGGCACGGAGGGGACCGCCTCCGGCACGACCCCGCTGGGCGCCCGCCTCCTCGACATGCCCGACGAGCAGCGCCTCCACGTCCTCGACGCACTGGTGCGCCACGAGCTGTCCGTCGTCCTCGGCACGGGGCTCGACGCAACGGCGGACACGGACCGGACGTTCCGCGAGCTCGGCGTGGACTCCCTCATGTCCCTGGAGCTGAGCAAGCGCCTCGAAGAGGCCACGGGCCGCTCGCTCTCCACCGCCCTGGCGTTCGAGCACCCGACGCCGCGGGCCGTGGCGGAGCACCTGCTCGACGTCCTGGCGGAAGCCGTCCCGGCCCCCGTG
>NZ_JBVHZJ010000133.1:0-1422 GCF_055574655.1 Streptomyces sp. NPDC029956
GAGGTGAGGAGGAGGTGGCGCACGCCGTACTCGCGGACCAGGTGCTCCGCGACCTGACGGCCCAGCTCACCCGTACCACCCGTCACCAACACCACACCGTCCGGACCGAACTCCGGACCCGTCACCTGCTCACCGGCCACCGCCCGCACCAGCCTCGGGACGTGGAGTCCACCCTGTCGTACGGCGATCTCGGGCTCACCCCCGACGCACAGGGCTCGGGACAGCAGCTCCGCGTCCCTTTCGTCCGCACCCAGGTCGATCAGGCGGATCACCCGCTCGGGGTACTCGTTGCGCGCGACGCGGGTGATGCCCCACAGGGGCGCGTGGGCCAGGTCGTGCACGCTGTCGGACGGGGTGGCCCGGACCGACTCGCGGGTGACCCAGACCAGCTCGGTCCCGTCGAGGCGAGGCTCCGTGAGCGTCCGCTGCAGCAGGTCGAAGGCGTACTCGGAGACGCGACGCGAAGCCTGGCCCGTGTCCCCTTCCAGCTTCGCGGTGACGTCCACGACGAGCCGGGCCGGAGGAGTCTCCTCCTCCACGAGCCGGGCGAACAGCGTGTCGAGGTCCGGGAACCCGGGTGCCCCGAGCACGTCCGCGAGTCGCTCCTCCTTGCCGAGGACCCAGGTCAGAGGCGCCTCCGCGACGGCGCCCGGCATCGGTACCGGCTGGAACTCCACCCGGTACAGGTGCTCGACCGGCCTGCTCGCGCGGATCTGGTCCGCCGTGGCCACCCTGGCCTGCAGCCGTGCCGAGACCACCGGACCGCCCGTCGCGTCCACGACCCAGATCCGGCCTTCCGAGGCCTCCTGGTCCCAGTCCGCCCGGACCCGCAGCTCGGAGCTGCCGGTGGCGTGGAGCTCGGCGTCGGTCCACTCGAAGGGCAGCAGGACCTGGCCGGACGTTCCGTCCGTCCCCGTTCCTGTTCCCGTCTCTTTCCCTGTCCCTGTCCCTGCGTCCCTCTCGCGGACCGCAGCCAAGGCCTGGAGCCCGGCGTCGAGCAGCGCGGGGTGGATTCCGTAGTCGGACGCTTCGAGTCCCTCCGGCAACCGCACGACGGCGAACGCACTGCCCGTACGGTGCCTCAGCTCGGTCACACCCTGGAACGCCGGCCCGTACTCCAGCCCCTGCGCGTGGCAGGTGTCGTAGAAGGCGGCCACATCCAGCTGCTCGGTGCCCGGGGTCGGCCACTGGCTCAGCTCGGCGAACTCGGGTCCGCCGACGGAGAGCTCACCGGTGCCGAGGACACCGGTGGCGTGGCAGGTCCAGGTCTCCTGGGTGTCCTCGCGCCGGCTGTAGACGGCGATGGGAAGACGTCCGTCCTGCTCGGCCGCGCCGACGGTGATCTGGAGGCGGACGCCTCCGTTGTCGGGGAGGAGGAGGGGTTCGGCGAGGGTGAGTTCCTCGACGCGTGTGGCGCCGACT
>NZ_JBVHZJ010000134.1:0-1418 GCF_055574655.1 Streptomyces sp. NPDC029956
CGTACCACCCGTCACCAACACCACACCGTCCGGACCGAACTCCGGACCCGTCACCTGCTCACCGGCCACCGCCCGCACCAGCCTCGGGACGTGGATCTCACCGTCACGTACGGCGATCTCGGGCTCGTCACCGCCGAGTTCGAGCGCCTCGACGAGCAGGTCCGAGCCCGCGTCGAGGTCGATCAGGCGCACGGACCGCTCGGGGTGCTCGGCCGCGGCGGTGCGGACGAGACCCCACAGCGGGGCGTGGGCGAGAGCGGTCGCGGCGGTGCCGACGGCACGGCGGGTCACCCAGACCAGCTCCGTCGCCTCCAGTCGCTCCTCCCCGAGCAGGCGCTGCAGCGTCAGCAGGGCCTCCTCGGCAGCGCGCACGGGGCCGCCCTCGACGGGGCGTGTGGCGTCGATCAGGAGTCGGGACGGCACGGTCTCGCGGGCGAGGAGCGCGTCGACGTCGGCGGCTACGTCGACGCCGAGGACCGGGCCGAGCCCGGAGCCGGCACCGAGCACGACGTCGTCGTGCTCGGCCGCCGGTCCGGCGCCGGCCGCTGCCGTACGCACGGTGCTCAGAGGTTGGAACTCGACCTGGTAGAGGTGCTCCACCTGCTCGGCGATCCGCAGCTGGTCGGAGCTCGCCTCACGCAGACGCAGTTCGCGGATCGAGGCCACGGGGTGTCCGGCCCCGTCCGCGACGCGAATCCGCGCGCTCGTAGCCGTCCGGTCGAGTTCGACCTGCACCCTCACTTCGGATCCGCCCCTGGCGAGCAGCTCGGTGCCGCTCCACTCGAAGGGCAGGACCACGGCCGCCTCCGGGCCGCGCAGTGCGGCCACCGCGTGCAAGGCCGCGTCGAGGAGGGCCGGGTGGATGCCGAACTCGTCGGGCGCGACGTCCTCCGGCAGACGGACCAGACCGAAGGCACGGTCCCCCGAGCGCCACAGCTCCCGCAGCCCCCGGAAGGCCGGACCGTAGGCGAGGCCCTGTGCCGCGAACCTCTCGTAGTAGCCGTCGAGGTCGAGCCGTTCGGCCCCGGGGACCGGCCACTGGGCGAGCGCTTCGAATCCGGTGCTGCTGTCGGAGGGGGCGTCCAGGAGCTCGCCGATCGCGTGGCGGCGCCAGACGCCGTCGAGGGAGTCCTCCGACTGGCTGTAGACGGCGAGGGAACGACGTCCGTCGGTGCTCGGGCCGACCACGACCTGGAGCCGTACCGCGCCACGCAGGGCCAGCGGCTCCGTCAGGGTCAGCTCTCCCACCTCTGCGGCGCCGACTTCCTGGGCGGTGGCGAAGGCGAGTTCGAGGAGGCCGGTGCCGGGGGTGAGGGGGGTGCCGAAGACGGTGTGGTCGGTGAGCCAGGGGTGTTCGGTGGGGGAGAGGCGTCCGGTGAGGAGGTGTCCTTCGCCGTTGGCGAGGGGGGTGACGGCTC
>NZ_JBVHZJ010000135.1:0-1251 GCF_055574655.1 Streptomyces sp. NPDC029956
GCCCGGTTACATTCCGAACCCGGAAGCTAAGCCTTTCAGCGCCGATGGTACTGCAGGGGGGACCCTGTGGGAGAGTAGGACGCCGCCGAACAATTCTTCAGGACCCCTGGTCCCAGCGTTCACGCTGGGACCAGGGGTCCTTTTGTTTTTTGCTTGACTTTTTCCGATGCGCGGCCGAGTGCCGGCTGCGCGAGAATGACTGCAGTACCCGAAGACAGGAGTCACGTCGATGTCCACCAACTCTCCCGACGACCGTCCGGAGCGCGAGCCGCGTCGCAGGGACGGTGCCGGCGCCGGCGGTGACCGGGGCGGCTTCCGTGGCCCGCGCCGTGACGACAACCGCGGTGGCGACAACCGTGGGGGTGGCTTCCGTCGCGACGACAACCGTGGCGGTGACAACCGCGGTGGCGGTGGTTTCCGTCGCGATGACCGTGGTGGTGACAACCGTGGCGGTGACAACCGCGGCGGCGGTGGCGGCTTCCGTCGCGATGACCGTGGTGGTGACAACCGTGGCGGCGGTGGCGGCTTCCGTCGCGACGACCGTGGCGGTGACAACCGCGGTGGCGGCGGTGGTTTCCGTCGCGATGACCGTGGTGGGGACAACCGTGGCGGTGGCGGCGGTGGTTTCCGTCGCGACGACAACCGTGGCGGTGACAACCGCGGTGGCGGCGGTGGTTTCCGTCGCGACGACAACCGTGGTGGTGACAACCGCGGCGGTGGCGGTGGTTTCCGTCGCGACGACAACCGTGGTGGTGACAACCGCGGCGGCGGGTTCCGCCGTGATGAGCGTCCGTCCTCGTTCCGTCGCGACGACCGGCCCTCCTTCCCGCGTGACGACCGTGGTGGGGACAACCGCGGCGGTGGCGGCGGTTTCCGCCGCGATGACCGTGGTGGTGACAACCGCGGTGGCGGTGGCGGTTTCCGTCGTGACGACCGTGGCGGTGACAACCGCGGTGGCGACAACCGTGGCGGTGGTGGTTTCCGTCGGGATGACCGGCGTGATGAGCGTCCGTCGTCGTTCCGTCGGGACGACCGGCCCTCGTACCCCTCGCGTGACGACCGTGGCGGCGACAACCGCGGCGGTGGCGGCTTCCGTCGCGATGACCGTGGTGGCGACAACCGCGGTGGCGGTGGCGGTTTCCGTCGTGACGACCGTGGTGGCGACAACCGTGGCGGTGGTGGTTTCCGTCGGGATGACCGGCGTGATGAGCGTCCGTCGTCGTTCCGTCGGGACGACCGGCCCTCGTACCC
>NZ_JBVHZJ010000136.1:0-1238 GCF_055574655.1 Streptomyces sp. NPDC029956
TCGAGGACGAAGATCCTGGGTGGGGGGCGCGGGGCGTCCCGTGGAGGTGTTTGTCCTCGTCCCTTTCCGGCCTGGCGGGGGTCGGTAACCCCGCCCACGCCCACCGCCCGGCCCCGGCCGCGCCCGCTGCTCAGACCCCGACGCCGGTGCGAGCCCCTGCCGCGGTACCCACCGCCAACGGGCACCTGCCCGGCGGCCGCCCGGGGCGCGGGCTCGAGGCGGCACTGGCCGATTGGGTGGCCGCCGCCCTGGAGCTGGACCCCGCCGAACTGGAAAGCGACCGCCCGCTCCAGGAGCAGGGCCTCGACTCGATGCTCGCCGTCTCGCTGGCCCAGGACATCCGGGCCCGGCTCGGCGTCGACATCCCGGTGACGCTCGTCCTGGAGGTCGGCACGGTCGACCGCCTCGCGGAGGAGCTGCGGGACGAGTACGGCGTCACCGGCCCGCCCGCCGGCGCGACCGACCTCCCGCCCGCCGGTGCGACCGACCTCCCGGCCGCCGGTGCGACCGTCCTCCCGGCCGGCGACGTGACCGCTCTCCCGGCCGGCGCGGGCGGGCCGGAAGGCCCGGTCGGACCGGGCGAGGAGCCGGCGAACCTGTCGGCCCCGGCGCACCGGCCGGCCCCGGCCCCCGTGACGAGCGGGATCGCGACTTCGGCCCCCGCCGTGCTCGCGTCCGCCCCCGCCGTGGCTGCGGCGGCGGACGCCGACACGCACGACATCGCCGTGATCGGCATCGACGGTGTGTTCCCCAACGCCGGGAGCACGGACGAGCTGTGGCGGGTCCTGGTGGAGGGCGAGGACTGCCTGACCGAGGTCCCGGCCTCCCGCTGGGACATCGACGCCTACTACGGGACGGACGGCGCCCCCGGCACCGTCTACCTGCGGCGCGCGGGCTTCGTCGAGGGCCTCACCGACTTCGACCCCGGTTTCTTCCGGATCTCGCCCGCCGAGGCCGAGTGGATCGACCCGCAGCAGCGCCACCTCGTCCAGTCCGCCTGGCGGGCTCTGGAGGACGCGGGGCTGGCGGGCAGGACCCAGCCGGCCACCGGCGTCTTCGTCGGCGCCAGCTACCAGCACTACCGCGACACCGTCGTCGGGGACGTCGTCCAGACGCCTGCCGGCCTGGGCAACCACAACGCGATCCTGGCGAACCGGGTGAGTTTCTTCCTGGATCTGCACGGGCCGAGCATGACGATCGACACGTTGTGCTCGTCGTCGTTGGTGGCGTTGCACACG
>NZ_JBVHZJ010000137.1:0-1167 GCF_055574655.1 Streptomyces sp. NPDC029956
ATCCGGTGGAGCGGTTGCGGCATGTTCTGGAGGACAGTGGTCTGCGGACCGTGATCACGCGTCCGGAGACCGTCGGCGCCCTCGACCCCACCACCATGGACGTCGTGCCCTTCACCGTCTCCGAGGCCGGCGACCCGAAGGACGACTCAACCCCGGACACTTCCACCCCGGACACCCCCACCCCCGGCGCCTCCGACCTGGCCTACGTCATCTACACGTCCGGTTCGACCGGCAAGCCGAAGGGCGTGATGATCGAGCACGCCCAGTTCGCCAACTTCTGCGACGCGGTCGACGAGCGGGTGGGAGGCGGCACCGGCGACACCTGGCTCGCCGTCACCAGCCCCTCCTTCGACATTTCGGCCCTCGAACTGCTGTGGACGCTGACGCGGGGATACCGGGTGGTCATCGCCGACGGCTCCGTCGCCGACTGGGCCGAGAACCGGACCTACGCGCCCACGCACCTTCAGTGCACCCCGTCGCTGGCCCGGATGCTCCTGGCCGACGCCGACGGCCGTGCGCTGCTCGCCGGCCTCGACCACATGATCGTCGGAGGCGAAGCCCTCGACCGTGCCCTGACCGAGAAGCTGCTGCAGCTGTGCACGGGCAGGGTCACCAACATGTACGGCCCGACCGAGACCACCGTGTGGTCCTCGGCCTGGAACGTGACGGCCGGCGAGGTCTCCCTCGGCGACCCGCTCCGCGGCAACCGTCTCCATGTCCTGGATGGTGCGGGGCGGCCGGTGCCTCGGGGTGTGCGGGGCGAGTTGTGGATCGGTGGGCGGGGTGTGGCTCGTGGGTATCTGGGCCGTCCGGAGTTGACGGGGGAGCGGTTCGTCGCTGATCCGTGGGCTGTGGAGGCGGGTGGCCGGATGTACCGGACGGGTGATCTGGTGCGGTATCGGGGTGATGGGAGTCTGCAGTACTGCGGTCGTACGGATCATCAGGTGAAGATCCGGGGTCATCGGATCGAGCTGGGTGAGATCGAGGCCGTGGCGGGTGGGCATGCGGCGGTGCTGGAGTGCGCGGCCGTGGTGCGTGAGGAGGTTCCGGGCGATCCGTATGTGCATCTGTACGTCGTGCCGTCGGGGGTGGGCGGGGATGTGTCCGGGGGAGTGCGGGGTCTTGTGGAGCGCTGTCTGCCGGCGGCGATGCGGCCGCGGCGGATCA
>NZ_JBVHZJ010000138.1:0-1140 GCF_055574655.1 Streptomyces sp. NPDC029956
TTACGGGAGGTTGCGGGCCATGACGATGCGCTGGACCTGGTTGGTGCCTTCGTAGATCTGGGTGATCTTGGCGTCGCGCATCATGCGCTCGACGGGGTAGTCGCGGGTGTAGCCGTAGCCGCCGAGGAGCTGGACGGCGTCGGTGGTGACCTCCATGGCGACGTCGGAGGCGAAGCACTTGGCTGCGGCGCCGAAGAAGGTGAGGTCCTCCTTGTCGCCTCCGGCGGAGACCCGCTCGGACTTGGCGGCGGCGGCGTAGGTGAGCTGGCGGGCGGCCTCGAGCTTCATGGCCATGTCGGCGAGCATGAACTGGACGCCCTGGAAGTCGGCGATGGGCTTGCCGAACTGCTTGCGCTCCTTGACGTAGCCCTTGGCGTAGTCGAGGGCGCCCTGGGCGATGCCGATGGCCTGGGCGGCGATGGTGATGCGGGTGTGGTCGAGGGTCTTCATCGCGGTGGCGAAGCCGGTGCCCTCGGCGCCGATCATGCGGTCGGCGGGGATGCGGACGTTGTCGAGGTAGACCTCGCGGGTCGGGGAGCCCTTGATGCCGAGCTTCTTCTCCGGGGCGCCGAAGGACACGCCCTCGTCGGACTTCTCCACGACGAAGGCGGAGATGCCCTTGGAGCGCTTGTCGGGGTCGGTGACGGCCATCACGGTGTAGTACTCGGAGACACCGGCGTTGGTGATCCACCGCTTGACGCCGTTGAGGACCCAGAAGTCCCCGTCGCGCACGGCGCGGGTCTTCATGCCGGCCGCGTCGGAGCCCGCGTCGGGCTCGGACAGGGCGTAGGAGAACATCGCGTCGCCCTTGGCCAGCGGGCCGAGGTACCTGTGCTTCAGCTCCTCCGAGCCGGACAGGATCACCGGCAGCGAGCCCAGCTTGTTGACCGCCGGGATCAGGGAGGAGCTGCCGCACGCGCGGGCGACCTCCTCGATCACGATCACCGTCGCCAGGGCGTCCGCGCCCGCGCCGCCGTAGGTCTCCGGGACGTGCACGGCGTGCAGGTCGTTGGCGACCAGCGCGTCCAGGGCCTCCTGCGGGAACCGGCCCTCCTCGTCCACCGCCGCGGCGAACGGCGCGATCTTCGCCTCCGCGAGCGCACGCACCGACTCCCGGAGCATGTCGTGCTCCTCGGAGGG
>NZ_JBVHZJ010000139.1:0-1124 GCF_055574655.1 Streptomyces sp. NPDC029956
AGAGGTCGTTTTCACCCGCAATGCCTGCTTATCAGCCAGTTCTTGAGGCGTTGGACGGTGGTGCGGGTGAGGCCGTGGAAATCGTCGGTATCTGCGGGGCTGGTGGGGTTGCGGGTGGGGCGGAAGACGACGTAATCCTGTTTCATCCCAGGGTGCCCAGCCTTCGTAGTCGTGTGCTTCCACTGCCGCTGCCGTGCGCCTGGGCACATTCGGCTCGTGGCGGTACGCCGGAAGCATGCCGAAGCGATGTCCGTATCCGAGTGACCTGTCCGATGCCCGCTGGGAGTTGATCGAGCCGGTCCTCGCTGCCTGGCGGCTCGAGCGCCGCAGCAAGGCCCTGCACTTCGGCCGGCCACCCGAACATGACCTGCGCGACATCATGGACGCGATCTTGTACGTGGACCGCACCGGGGTCCAGTGGCGCTATCTCCCGCATGACTTCCCGCACTGGAACACGGTCTACGGCTACTTCGCCAAATGGGCCGACGAGGGCGTGTTTGCCCAGCTCAACGGCTTACTGCGGCAGCTGCTGAGGGAGAAAGAAGGCAGGGACGGTGAACCATCGGCGTGTGTGATCGACGCCCAGAGCGTCAAGACCTCCACCAGCGTTCCGGCCTCGAGCCAGGGCATCGACGCCGGCAAGAAGATCGTCGGCAGGAAGCGGAGCATCGTCACCGACACGCTCGGCCTCCTCCTCGCTGTTGTGGTGACCGCGGCCAGCGTGCAGGACTCCGTCGCCGGCACCCACCTCCTGGACCAGGTCGCTGCCGACCACCCGGGCATCCGCAAGGTCTGGGTCGACGGCGGTTACCGCCAGCACCTCGTCGAGCACGCCGCGACCCTCGGCATCGACATGGAGATCACCGCCCGCAAGTCCGGGACCAGGGGCTTCACCCCGATCCCGAAACGATGGGCGGTGGAACGGACCTACGGCTGGCTCATGCTGAACCGCCGCCTGGCCCGCGACTACGAAGCCCTGCCCACCCGCTCCGAAGCCCTGATCCACATCGCCATGACCAGCCTCATGACCCGCCGCCTCACCAGTGAGAACACCATCTCCTGGCGCGACCCGAAGAAAGTCACAGAGCATCCCATCTCGGGATGAAACATTGGACGAAAACGAC
>NZ_JBVHZJ010000140.1:0-1085 GCF_055574655.1 Streptomyces sp. NPDC029956
TGTATTGACCCGCAGCGTTGTTCACACGGCTGATGGGCGGGTGTCCGTTGAGTGCGGTGTGGCAGCGGTGGTGGTTGTAGGTGTGGAGGAAGTCTGCCAGGGCCGCTGTCCGCTCCTGGTTCGAGGTGTAGGGCCGCAGGTAGGCCCATTCGTCGAGGAGGGTGCGGTTGAAGCGTTCGACCTTGCCGTTGGTCTGCGGGCGGTAGGGGCGGATCTTCTTGTGGGCGATGCCGGCTGAGGTGAGGCTCTGGGTGAAGAGCTTGGACTTGTAGCAGGATCCGTTGTCGGTCAGGACGCGTTCGACGGTGATGCCGTGGCTCTGGAAGAACGCGTTCGCGCGTTGCCAGAAGACGATGGCGGTGTGCTGGCGTTCGTCGGGCAGGACTTCGCTGTAGGCCAGGCGGGAGTGGTCGTCGACCGCGGAGTGGATGTAGCTGTAGCCGATCACCGGCGTGCTGCTCTTGCGCTCGGTGGTGGTGGCCTGGCGGTTGCGGTCGCCGGCCGTCCTGCCGACGGTTCGCCATCCTCCGCCGTCAGGGATGTTGCCGAGTTTCTTGATGTCGACGTGGACCAGCTCGCCGGGCCGGTCGCGTTCGTAGCGTCGGATCGGCTCGCCGGTGGGCCGGTCGAGCCACGCCAGACGGTTCAGGCCGTGCCGGAGAAGGATGCGGTGCACGGTCGAGGCTGGAAGGCCAAGGATCGGGCCGATCCGTGCCGGGCCGAGCTTGCGGTCGGTCCGCAGGCGGCAGACACGGGTCTCGACAGCAACGGAGGTCCGGTGCGGAGTGGTGCGGGGGCGGCTGGAACGGTCGCGCAGGCCCGCGTCGCCCTCGATTCGCCAGCGGCGGACCCATTTGTGGGCCGTGGGGCGGGATATGCCCATCTCCGCGGCCACGTGCGCGACGGGACGGCCCGCCAGGACCCGTTCGACCAGGATCCGCCTGCCGTGAACGGTCAGCCGGGCATTACGGTGGGACACGAAGACCTCCGTGCGGTGTAGTCCTAGACACCTCCACCACACCGGAGGTCTTCGCCATGATCAAGACCTGGCCGGCGTTAACAACGCTCGTGATCAATACACCTAG
>NZ_JBVHZJ010000141.1:0-1068 GCF_055574655.1 Streptomyces sp. NPDC029956
TGTTCTGTCCCGGGAGGTTGTGGACAGGTGACGCAGGTCTCGGCTGAGGCTTCTTGAACGGGTGAGGGCCTTCCGGGTTCGGTGTGGATTGCGACGTCTACACCGACCGAAAGGCCCTCGTGCCCCACCGTAATGCACCCCTGACCGAGACCGGACGTCTGCGGCTGGCCCGCTGCGTGGTCGAGGACGGCTGGACCTACCGCAGGGCAGCCGAACGCTTCCAGGTCTCGCCCACCACCGCCCAGCGGTGGGCGGACCGGTACCGGATGCTCGGCGAGGCCGGGATGGCCGACCGGTCCTCCCGCCCGCACCACAGCCCGCGCCGGACCCCCACCCGCACCGAACGCCGGATCATCAAGATCCGCGTCCTGCGACGCTGGGGACCGGCCCGCATCTCCGGACTCCTGCGCATCCCGGCCTCGACCGTGCACCGCGTCCTGACCCGCTACCGGATCGCCCGCCTCACCCACCTGGACCGGGCCACCGGTCGTGTCATACGCCGCTACGAACGCGAGAAGCCCGGCGAACTGGTGCACGTGGACATCAAGAAGCTCGGCAACATCCCCGACGGCGGCGGCCACAAGGTCCTCGGCCGCCCGGCGGGCCGCAAGAAGAAGTCCGGCGCCGGCTACCAGTACATCCACACCGCCGTCGACGACCACTCCCGCCTCGCCTACTCGGAGATCCATGCCGACGAGAAGAAGGAGACCGCCACCGGCTTCTGGGAGCGGGCACAGGCCTACTTCGCCAGCGTCGGGATCACCGTCGAACGCGTCCTGACCGACAACGGCTCCTGCTACAAGTCCCACCTCTGGCGCGACGCACTGGCGGCGGCCGGGATCACCCACAAGCGAACCCGGCCCTACCGGCCCCAGACCAACGGCAAGGTCGAACGCCTCAACCGGACCCTCCTGGACGAGTGGGCCTACGCCCGCCCCTACCGCTCAGAGCAGGAACGACGCGACGCGTTCCCGCAGTGGCTGCACACCTACAATCACCACCGCGGACACACCGCACTCGCAGGCAAACCACCCGCCAGCCGCGTCCACAACCTCACTGGGCAATACA